>DFMR01000004.1 GCA_002376325.1 Proteobacteria bacterium UBA3588
AGGCCCGATAGAGCGCAGCGGTATCGGGCGGACCCTGCCGGACAGCGCTGCGCTATGTCCGGCCTACATCGAGATCGAGGAAAAGGGGACGCTACCCTAAAGACGGAATTCTCGCCAAGATGCCAAGCACGCCAAGGTAAAAAATAATCAGCCCTGTAGGATGGGTTGAGCGCAGCGATACCCATCAGCTATTAAGCCGGTCATAATTCCTTCGCCGTTCTGTTATCCGACTGCAACATTTCCGCCCTAGCCTGAAGTGATGCCAACGCCTCACCCAGCCGCGACGGAGGATTCCAGGTTGCGTATTTTGATGATCTCCGATGTCTATTTCCCCCGTGTGAACGGTGTCTCCACTTCCATTCAAACCTTCCGCCGCGAATTGCAGGCCCTCGGTCACCAAGTCACCTTGATCGTTCCCGACTATGGCGCAGCGCAGGACGACGACGGCGACGTTATCCGTATCCGTTCGCGCCAGGTGCTGCTGGACCCCGAAGATCGCCTGATGCAACGCCGCGCCGTTCTCGACCACCTGCCGGCGCTGAAGGAACGCGGCTATGACCTGGTGCATATCCAGACGCCGTTCGTCGCACACTATCTGGGGTTGCGGCTGGCGCGCGAGTTGAACGTGCCGGTGGTGGAGAGCTACCACACCTTCTTCGAGGAGTATCTGTTTCACTACATTCCGTTTCTGCCGCGGCGCTGGTTGCGGGCAGTGGCGCGCGGCTTTTCGCGCCGGCAGTGCAACGCGGTCCAGGGCGTGATCGTTCCCTCCAGCGCCATGCTGGAGGTGCTGCGCGGCTACCGTGTCACGGCCGAGGCGGCGGTGATACCTACCGGTATCGAACTGGCCGATTTCGCCGCCGGTGACGGGGCTGCGTTTCGCGTCCGTTACGATATCGCGGCGCAACGTCCGACGCTGGTGTTCGTCGGCCGCGTCGCCTTTGAGAAGAACATCGATTTTCTGCTGCGGATGCTGCTGCGTGTGCGTCAGGAGATCGCCGATATCCTGTTGGTCATCGCCGGCCAGGGACCGGCGGAAGGCCATCTGCGTTCGCTGGTGACGCGCCTGGGTCTTGAGGACAACGTGCGCTTTATCGGCTATCTGGGGCGCGACGGCGCCCTGCAGGGTTGCTATGCCGGCGGCGATATCTTCGTGTTTGCCTCGCGTACCGAGACCCAGGGGCTGGTGTTGCTGGAGGCGATGGCGTTGGGCGTGCCGGTGGTATCGACCGCAGTGATGGGGACGCGCGATGTGCTGCATGCCGGCGAGGGTGCGGTGATCGCTCCGGAGGAAGAACAGCCGTTTGCCGACGCCGTGGTGGCGCTGCTGCGCGAGCCCGAGCGGCGCGCGCAATTGGCGCCGACTGCCCGCGCCTATGCCGCGACCTGGGCGGCCCCGTTGCTGGCGCGGCGGCTTGCGGATTATTACGCGCAGGTGACGACGGAGTGGGCTGAGGAAGAGGCGGACGAGCCCAGGTCCGACGTCTACCACTATTAATAAATCCCTCGGCTTTCATCCAACGATCACACTCTTGTAACGAGGGTTTCACACGTTCGGGGGATAGTGGCGCCATGCTACAGAGAGCCTCTGCCATGCCGCTGCCGTTGCCGACGCGATGCCATCTCAACATCGGCGTGATTACGGAGACCTTCCCGCCCGAGGTCAACGGCGTGGCCTTGACCGTCGGACGCCTGGTCGACGAGATGTGCCGTCGCGGCCATCATGTGCAACTGGTGCGTCCGCGCCGCAGCCGTGAAGCGGCAATAGTGGCGCCGGAGGATGCGAACGAGGCGCCGCTGACGACGGCACTGGTCCCCGGTTTTCCGGTGCCGTGGTATCGCGAACTGCGTTCCGGTTTTCCCTCCGCCTCGCGTCTGCGCAGCGTATGGCGTCGTGAGCGCCCCGACGTGCTCTACGTCGCTACCGAAGGGTTACTGGGTTGGTCGGCAGTGCGCGAGGCGGCACGCCAGGGCATTCCGGTTGTCAGCGGCTTTCACACCAACTTTCACAGCTACAGCCGTCACTATCACGTCGGCTTCATGCAGCGTCCGATCTACGATTACCTGCGCCGTCTGCACAATCGCACCGCTTGTACGCTGGTACCCACCGATGAGCTGCGCAAGCGCTTGTTGGCCGATCGATTCGCCAATGTCGAGGTGTTGGGACGCGGCGTCGACAGCCGCCGCTTTACGCCCTCGCATCGCAGCGATGAACTGCGCAAGCGTTGGGGACTGGGGCGCAACGATCAGGCGGTGATCTACGTCGGGCGCCTGGCTGCGGAAAAGAACCTGCCGCTGGCGGTGCATGCGTTCCGCGCCATGCGCGCGGCCAATCCCAATCTGCGCTTCATCATCGTCGGCGACGGACCGTTTTATCAGGATATCTATGCCGACGAGCCCGGCGTGGTCTTCTGCGGCATGCAGACCGGCGAGCCGCTGGCGGAACATTACGCCTCTGCCGATATCTTTCTGTTTCCCAGCGAGACCGAGACCTTCGGCAACGTCACGCTGGAGGCGCTGGCCTCGGGGCTGGCGGTGGTGGCGTTCGATTACGCGGCGGCACATATCCACATCGAACATCAGCAGCAGGGGCTATTGGTGCCGCTGGGCGATCATGAAGGCTTCATCGGTGCCGCCCGGGAACTGGCCGGGAACCCGGCGCGGGTTACGACACTGCGGACCGCGGCACGGCGCAAGGCGCAGCTTCTCGACTGGCAGGGCGTCGCCGATCGTTTCGAATGGTTGTTGCGTCACTACAGCAATGTCACGACGGAGGAGGTGGAACATGGCCGGAATACGGGTTGAACACTGGCGTCGCCGTTTCGGCGAGATCGATCTGTCGCTGTGCGTGCTGTTCAATCGCCACGTGCGGCGCCGTTTCGTGCAACGTTTCTTCGCTGCCGTCAGCCGTCTCGGCAACGGCGTCTTCTGGTACGCGCTGATGGCGGTGCTGCCGCTGACCTATGAAGCGGCCGGGGCGATGGCCGCGCTGCACATGATTGCCGTGGGCATCGTCGGCGTGGTGCTCTACAAATTGATGAAAGGTCACATCAGCCGCGAACGTCCGTTTGTAAAGCATCCGCAGATCCGGCTCGGTGCGATGCCGCTCGATCGCTTCAGTTTCCCGTCCGGTCATACTCTGCACGCGGTCGCGTTCACCATGGTGGCGGTACACTATTTCCCGGCGCTGGCGGTGGTGCTGGTGCCGTTCGCGCTGCTGGTGGCGATGTCGCGCATGGTGCTGGGATTGCATTATCCGTCGGATGTGGCGATGGGTGCGGCCGTAGGTGCGGCGCTGGCGGGTGCCAGCTTCCTGCTGCTCTGATGTCCCAGGCTCCAGTGCGGTGTCTCCCGCGCCGCACCGGTTCAGGCGTCCAAATCCGGAATCATTTCGCTTGCGATGCGCGCCATCGCATCTTTGACCGCCAGCTTGCGCTTCTTCAGACGGCGCAGTTGCAGCTGATCGGTCGCCGGATCGCGCGACAGGCGATCGATAATCTCGTCCAGGTCGCGGTGTTCCAGCCTTAGCTCTTCCAGCCGACGGCGCAGGACATTGGTGTCATCACCTTGCATGTGAACTCCCGGCAGACGGCCTTACAGTAGGTGCCGAAATCTTATGCGGCGGCGTGCACCCTGTCCAGCCTGCCGCGGCCACGATCACGGCGCGCCATGCCTTTTTTCGCGTAACAGGCGCGGTTTTTATTTCGCGCCTGATATGTTAAGGTTGTGTGCTCAATGATTGTTGCTGTGTATCACTAACCCCCTAACGGGACGATGCGTATCCCCATACAGCGGTACGCATAAGTCAGTTGCATCACGCCCTCTGACAGCGGATTTCTCCGGAAATCCATCCGTGGCGCCGCCAAGCGGCGCGACATCGCGCGGTTAAGCCGCATTCGACAATTCGACGCCGCACTGTGCGGTTGAGGCGGATTTTTCGCTTCATTTGGCCGGCCATAACGCCGGTCCATAACGAAACCCATAGGCCGATCGCTGATCGGCCGCCATGACAAATGACCGGAACAAAAATACCGACGGTGGCGGGCGGCGATATTATTTTGCGCCGACCGCAACTGGAGCAAGGCAAAGCGGTGCACGAACTGGTGCAACGCTGCCCTCCGCTCGATCTCAACTCCAGCTACAGCTACTTCCTGTTGTGCAGCCACTTCGCCGATACCTGCGTGGTCGCCGAACAGGAGGGCGTAGCGGTGGGCTTTATCTCGGCCTATCGCCTGCCGCAGGCGCCGCAGACCCTGTTCGTCTGGCAGGTGGCGGTGGACGCCCAGGCGCGCGGCCGGCAGCTCGCCGGACGCATGCTGGAAGAACTGCTGCTGCGCTCGGGCTGCGCCGGAGTGCAATTCATCGAGACCACGGTCTCGCCTTCCAACCATGCCTCGCGACGGGTATTCGAACGCTTTGCCGACGTGCATAGCGCCACCTGGCACGAGGAAGCTTTCCTGACGCCCGCTCACTTCGGAGCGGAGAGCCACGAAGAAGAGGTCCTGTTTCGCATAGGGCCACTCGCGCGCTAGCGATCAATGAGGAGGAATTCCGACATGCGCATTATCGAACAACTGGAGTCTGAGGTCCGTAGTTACGTCCGCTCCTTCCCGGCGGTATTCGACGTCGCAGAGGGAGCTTTTCTCTACGACGAACACGGCAACCGCTTCATCGATTTCTTCGCCGGTGCCGGCACGCTCAACTACGGCCACAACAACCCGGCGATCACCAAGGCGATGATCGACTACCTGAGCCGCAACGGCATCGTCCACGGGCTGGACAAGGCTACCGTGGCGAAGAAAAATTTCTTGCAGAAGTTTCACGACACCATCCTGGTGCCGCGCAATCTGGACTACAAGGTGCAGTTCACCGGCCCCACCGGCACCAATGCGGTGGAGACGGCGCTGAAGCTGGCGCGCATGGTCAAGCGCCGCTCGAACATCATCGCCTTCACCAACGGCTATCACGGCCTGACCATGGGGGCGCTGGCGGTGACCGGCAACGACTTCTATCGCGACGAGCACTACGGCGCCCGCGTCAACGCCGATAGCATGCCCTACGACGGCTACTTCGGTCCCGACATCAACACTATCGACTATCTGCGCAAATTCATCTCCGACCAGTCGAGCGGCGTGGACCTGCCGGCGGCGATCATCGTCGAGACGGTGCAGGGCGAGGGCGGCATCAACATCGCCGGCGCCGAGTGGCTGCGGCAACTGGAGGCGCTGTGCCGTGAGTACGACATCCTGCTGATCATCGATGACATCCAGATGGGCAACGGCCGTACCGGCAGCTTCTTCAGCTTCGAGGAGGCCGGCATCAAACCGGACATGGTCACCCTCTCCAAGTCCATCGGCGGCGGCTTGCCCATGGCGCTGGTGCTGATGCGCCCGGAGCTGGACCAGTGGAAACCGGGCGAGCACACCGGCACCTTCCGCGGCAACAACCTCGCCTTCGTCGCCGCCACCGAGGCGCTGAATTACTGGGACAACGGCGACTTCGCCGAAGGTGTCGCCTACAAGGGGCGAATCATGGAACAGCTGCTCGGCGAGATCGTCGGCAAGCACCAGGAGCTGGAGATCGGCCTGCGCGGCCGCGGCATGGTGTGGGGCCTGGACTTCGGCGCCCGTCCCGGTTTCGCCGGCGACGTGTCGCGCGAGGCATTCAAAAACGGGCTGGTGATCGAGCTGGCCGGAGCGGAGGATAACGTGGTGAAATTTTTGCCGTCACTGACCATCGACGAGGAGACACTGCGCGAAGGGATGGCTATCATCGATAAGGTGATCGGCGAACTGCAAGCCCAAGGGGCCGAACGTCGCCGGGGGGTGTCGCAATGATCGTGCGCACCCTCGACGAGATCCTCGGCGGCGAACGCGACGTGAAGGCCGAGAACGGCAACTGGGTCAGCCGCCGTTTCCTGCTGAAGGACGACGGGATGGGATTCTCATTTCATGAGACGATCATCTTCGCCGGTACGCAAACCTACATCCACTACAAGAACCATCTGGAGGCGGTCTACTGTGTCGGCGGCTGCGGCGAGATCGAAGAGCGCGACAGCGGCGTGGTCCATCCGATCAAGGACGGCACCATGTACGCCCTCAACAATCACGACCCTCACTACCTACGCGCCACCAGCGAAGACCTGCGCCTCATCTGCGTCTTCAACCCCCCACTCAGCGGGCGCGAAGTGCACGGCGAGGACGGCGCCTACCCGATCGATTAGATACCGTCTGCTCGAACAAGAATTGACCACGGGGAACACGGGGAACACGGGGAATCTTAGTCCGTTCATTGCGGTGCGTTCGCCGAACTGGAGCAGAGGCCGCGGGAGTACGATAGTCACCTGCATAGCAAGAATAAGTTGCGGCATACAGCCATTGATTTCCCCCCGAGCCCTCCGTGGTTACATAGCTTTTGTCTTTGTAGGAGCGGGACGATGCTGAGAGTCATCGTCTCGCTGTTTTCGCTGCTGCTCGCCGTCGCCGTCCTGCTGGTCGGCATGGGGGCGCTCGGCACCCTGCTCGGCGTGCGCGCCGGCATGGCCCACTTCGGCGCGCCGGTCACCGGCGTGGTGATGGGCGCCTATTTCCTCGGCTACATCATCGGCAGTTTCCTCTGCCCGCCGCTGCTGCGCCGGGTCGGCCATATCCGCGCCTTCGCCGTGATGAGCGCCATCGTCACCGCGGTGGCGCTGACCCATAGCCTCTATGTGGAGCCCTTCGCCTGGTTCGCGCTGCGCGTGATCAACGGCACCTGCATGATGGGGCTCTACATGATCGTGGAGAGCTGGCTCAACGCCATCACTCCCAACGAACGCCGCGGCCAGGTGTTCGCCGTCTACATGGCGACCACCCTCGTTGCCCTGGGCGCCGGGCAATATCTGATCCTGGTGGGCGACCTCACCTCGACCGTGCCGTTTGCACTGGCGGCCATCTGCATCTCCCTGGCAGTGGTGCCCATAGCGCTGACGCGTATCGGCCAGCCGGAACCGGTGGTGGCTCCGAGCCTCAGTCTCAAGCGGCTCTATCGGCTTGCGCCTCTCGGCGTGGTCGGCACGCTCTGCTCCGGCCTGATCACCGGCGCTTTCTGGGGCATGGGGCCGCTGTTCGCCCAACGACTCGGGCTGCCGCCGCGCGGCATCGCACTGTTCATGAGCGCCACGATCTTTGGCGGTGCCCTGTTGCAGTGGCCCATCGGCCGACTTTCCGACAACAGCGATCGCCGCAAGGTGCTGGCCGTGGCCTGCCTCGGCGGCGTCACCGCCGCGCTGGCCGCCTACGGCGTCGCCCTCGCCATGCCCGATATCCTGTTCGCGATCGCCTTCATCTACGGCGGCTTCGCCTTCACCGTCTATTCCCTTAGCGCCGCGCATACCAACGACCACCTGGGCAAAGAACACACCCTGGAAGCGGCACGCAGCCTGCTGCTGCTCAACGGCATCGGCGCCGTCATCGGCCCGATGCTCGCCGGCCTGCTGATGGACAAGCTGGGCACCGGCAGCCTGCTGATCTATTTCGCCACGGTGCTCGCCCTCCTTGGCATTTACGCCCTCTACCGCACCCGCGTTCACATCCCGGTGATCCCGTCCGAGTCGTTCAAGCCGATGGCGGACAATACGTCGCAGGTGGTGCTGGAGATGGACCCGCGTGTCGAGGATCAGGTGCGCGAGGATACGCCAACCACCTGACGGCAGGCCTGGGGCGGGTGTCCATGTTGCGATCGGGCGATGGCCGAATCCGGGAGTATCGCCCGGCGCAGCCGGGCTCCCACGAGTAACTAACTGGGTACCAATTCGGACCTTTCAGTTAGCGCAGGAAGCGTTTGCTGATCTGGGTTGCCGCCGCCGCGATATCGATGCGCGACATATCGGTTTCTTCGGCATCGTCGGGCGGCGTAAAGGCGAGGCGGCGCTCGGGCGAGTTGAGCGTCTGCCAGCGCAGCGGCGTGGCGGATCGGCGTCGTGTGTAGAAGGCCGCGGTGGGGACATCGAGGGCGCCGGCGATGTGCAGCGGGCCGGTGGAGCCGCTGATGAAGAGATCGGCGAACGCGATGTGTTGCGCGTAATCGACGATTCCCCGGTCGGAGCGATAGACCGCATGGGGCAGCGGTGCCAGCAGCGCCGCCAGCGTGTCGGCCTTGAACTCCTCGCGCGGACCGCAGCCGA
>DFMR01000180.1 GCA_002376325.1 Proteobacteria bacterium UBA3588
CCGCGATAGCCCCACCCGCATTACGCTCCACCGTTCGGTTGGAGCGCCGCCGCCACGATTGCGTACCCGCATCGAACGCCCTGGCCTTTGCGCCGGCGATCGCCTTAGGGCATTATTCGTTCTATCTCTAAGGACCAGTGCATCGGCATGCGCGAATTCAGATTGCCCATGTCGTGCCCCTTCGACAGGAAGACGAACGCATTAGCGTCAAGGGCCATTTCATTTGTCTATGCATTACACGTCATACGGACTGAACATCCGCAGCGAACTCGAGCTTCCCGAATTGTTGAAGCTGTCGGCCCCGCCGGACGATGCGGAAACGGATGTGCGAATCCGCATCGGCGACGCCGGTGCGGCCGAGTTGCGCGACGGCCAACAACTGGGACCGTTTCTCTGGGCCAGCCCGGAGGCCCTGTCGCTGGAGGTGCCGCAGGTCGCGCGTTTTGTGGTGCGCGAGGGCCGGGAGATCGTGATTCAACCGGCGCCCGGCATCGATGAGGATAGTGTTCGCGTTTTCCTGCTGGGGTCGGCGCTCGGCGCACTGTTGTTCCAGCGCGGCTTGCTGGTCCTCCACGGCAACGCTATCCGTATCGGCGATCAGTGCATGGTCTGCGTCGGCCACTCCGGTGCCGGCAAGTCGACCCTGGCCGCTGGCTTCATGCAACGCGGTTACGAGGTCCTGGCCGACGACGTGGTGCCGGTGGATGAAGAATGCCGCGCGCTGCCGGGCTTCCCGCGCATCAAACTGTGGCGTGATACCGTCGACCATCTGAATATCGATGCCGAACCATTGCAGCGCATCCGTCCCGAGATGGAGAAGTTCAATTATCCACTCGTGCGGCAGTTTGCCGATCAACCGCTGCCGGTGCGTTGGATCTATATCCTGAACAGCCATCAGCAGCCCGACACGCTGTTCGAACCGATCAATGGGATGCATCGCTTCGGACCGCTGCACAACAACACCTACCGGGTCCGCTTCCTCAACGGCATGGCGCTCAAGAGCGAACACCTGCAACTCTGCGGCCGGCTGGCCGGCCAGATCCGCCTTGCCAGTATCACCCGGCCGCGCCAGAGTTTCGAACTGGAACAACTGATCGACCGTATCCTGGCCGATATTGCGGAAAACCCCTGAGATCATGGGCGGGATCTATTGGCTGGCCTCCTACCCGAAATCGGGCAACACTTGGTTTCGCACCTTTCTGCGCAATCTGCAGGAGGACGGCGATGAACCGGCGGATATCAACGAGCTGGAGACGGGGTCTATCGCCAGCGGCCGCGGCTGGTTGGACGAGGTCCTGGGGTTCGACACAGCCGAACTCCGTCATGACGAGGTGGAGCGGCTGCGTCCGGCGGTCTACCGCTGGTCGCTGCGCGAGGAAGAGATCGGTTACCACAAAATCCACGATGCCTATACCCGTACTTCCGATGGCGAACCGCTGTTCGGAAGCGAGGTCACCCTGGGGGCGCTGTACATCCTGCGTAACCCGTTGGACGTCGCTCCCTCAGCTGCCAATCACTGGCATTGTGACTCCGACCAGGCCATCGAAAAGATGGGGCGTTCCGATATGGCCCTGGCCCGGACGACGAAGGCGTTGCCTGATCAGGTGCGCCAGTGGTTGTTGAGCTGGTCGGCGCATGTCCTGAGCTGGGTGGATGCCCCTGATTTGAACGTCGAGGTCATTCGCTATGAGGACATGCTGTCCGAGCCGCAGGCTACGTTTGCCCGCGCCGCGCACTTTCTGCAACTGCCCGCCGACCCCGAAAGGATCGCCAAGGCAATCCGTTTCAGCGACTTCCGCGAACTGGCCCGCCAGGAGCGGGAAAAGGGGTTTCGCGAACGGCCGCATCACACCGAGCGGTTTTTCCGTAGCGGGACCAGCGGCGGCTGGCGCGAAAAGCTGACGGAAGTTCAGGTGCGCCGCATCATCGCCGACCACGGCGAGGTGATGCACCGCTTCGGCTACCTGGACGAAACCGGCGCGTCGGTCTGAATGGCTGCAAAAGGCTCACATTAGGATGCCGATTCCGTTTCGTCGCCTCGTGCAAGGCATCCGGCGCGAGCTTTGGCAAAGGCGCCGGCCGCATGGGCTGATCACCTGGCGTTACCTCTTGCCCGGCACCGATCCGCGCATTCGTCTGCATCGGTATTTCTGGTGGCACAGCGGTGGACGATGGCCGCGGGCCATGTGGTTTGTGGTCGAAAGTTGGCTGTGGTTGCGCTGGGTGTTCTGGTACGGCTGGCGCGCCAGCTGGCGCGTGGTTCGCCGTTTTGGTTCCGAGGTACGGGCCGAACAGGGGATTTCCCTCAAACGCCAGGCCTGGATCACGCTCCGGCTTGCCCTGGGGTACTGCGTCCTGCCAGGCGACGTCTATCGTTTCCGACTCTATCGGACACCCGGTTCGGTACTGGATTATGTCTACGATCACGAGGCATCTGCTTATCATACCTGGCGCAGTGCGCCTCTGGGGCTCAAGCCGGAATCGCTCCAATGCATTCAGGACAAGGTCACCCTGGCGGAACGCCTGAAGGCGGTGGATGTGCCGGTGGTGGCGACACGTCAGATCATTGCCGCGGGCAGTGCGCTATCGCTCGATGCGGTGCTGGGTAACTGGACTCAGGCATTTTGCAAGACGCGGAGCGGCAACCAGGGACGCGGTGCCTTCGCCGTCCGGCGTACCGATAACGGCTTCGTCGGACAAACGTTTGCCGGCTATGAGCTGGCGACCACGGCGGATACAGAGGCGGCTTGGTCTGCGCTGCTGGCGCTGGACGACGCCCTGATCCAGCCCTTACTGACCAACCATCCCGATCTGGCGCCGATGGCTGAGAGTGGAGAGGCGATTACCGTGCGCTACATCAGCGAGTGGCAGGGCGGTGCACTTGGTTGTCTTCTCGCCACACTGGAAATTCCTGCCGGCAGAGGCGATTCGGGAAGGACGCGCTACGAGAGCATGTCCATCGATGCGACGGTGGGAAGGTTCCTGCCTCTCCCTGCGGAGTCCCGAACATCCCGCCAGGCGCAGGTGCAAACCGAACGTATTTGGGACAGGGCACCGCCGTCACGGACGATCCAGGATTGGTCGGTGCTGGCGGATGCAAGCCATCGGGCTCACTCGCTCTTTCCCGATATTTGTGCCATCGCCTGGGATTGGATCGTTACGCCGGAGGGTCCTGTCCTGCTGGAAGGCAACACCGGCTGGGGCGTGGCGACGCCGCAGATTATCAACGGCGCATTTTTGGGCGAAGGCGGTAAATTGTAGGAGCGGCTGCGCCGCGATGGGCAAAAAAGAAAACCGTTGTCGGGAAGCACCGCCTTCGTCGCGATAAATACGATAACCTTAGTCGCGTCATAGGCACTCCTGCAAATGCGCCTACTGTAGCCAGCGGTTGAGCCACCGAACAGCGCGCGCTGTTTTGCGGAAGCTGAAGCCGAATTGCGGCGGGACATTCCCCTTTGCAGCGCGGTCGATCTGGCCCCGCCACTTGGGCAGGTCCAGCAATTCCTCCAGCGCCGGGTGCAGTCCGGCCTCGTCGTGGTGCGCCATTTCAGCAATTTCCACAATGCCGCTTTCCTGCATCTCCTGATGCACGCGGGCATAGCCCATATCCTTGCTCGGTTTCCAGGTCACTTTGTCGGGCACCGTGCCGCTGATGGCGCGCCGGTGCAGGTAACGACCGATCCCCTTGGGGCCTACCTTTTCAATGGCGGGGGTGGAGAGGTATTGCTGGATCAGACGCACATCCCACAGCGGCCAGCGGTAATCGATGCCGTAGGCGTTTGCCACCAGGGTACAGTTCTCCAGGCGGGTGGGAAAATGCGGCATCCGCAGCAGTCCGTTGACGATCCAGTCGTTGACCCGGCGGTAGGGGGCATCGTAGCGGGCCGTCTCCATATAGGCCTCATGGAGTCCCAGGCGCGCGACTACCTCCGGTCGCAGCGGCTGATGGGGCCAGCGGGCGTTCCAGGCCTGCAGGAAGTTGGGGTTGTAGTCCGGCCGCGGATAGCCGGTGGCCACGGCCTTGCCCAGGCGCAGCAGGCGGGTCACGGGATTGCCCGGCAGGATGTCCCATAATGCGCCATAGCGGTGCTGGTCGAGTAGTTCGTAACGCAGGTGGCCCCCGTGGTTGGTCACCACCTCATCTCCGCCGAAGCCGGAGAACAGGGTGCGAATGCCACGCAATGCGCACTCGCGGTAGAACGGGGTATGGCCGCTGGCGTTGCCGTGTTCCTCCGGGTAGCCCAACACCTTCAGGTTCCGTGCTATCTGCCCCTCATCGCCACCATTGAAACTATCGCGGACGGTGACCAAGTAGTTGTGGGCGATACCGGTCTCGCGACTGGTTGCGAGGATGAACTCCGGTTCCTGCTCGCATAAGGCAAAGCCGAAACTGTGCAGCCGGTCGCCGGGCTCGCCCAGCAGCCGGGCGGCGTAGGCGGTAATAGTGGCCGAATCGATGCCTCCACTGTTTTCCGTCCCCAGCGGATAGGCGCTAGTCATGCGACAGCGTACCGCCTCTTCCAGGACCTCGCGATAGGCATCCAGCCAATGGTGCTCGCGGCGGCTGGCCGTCGGCGCGTCGTCGCGCCATTCGTGCCAGCGGCGTAGCTGTATGCCTCCTTTATCATCGGCACTCAAACAGTGTCCCGCCGGCAGTTTGAGAATTTCCCGGTAGCCGGTCCTGTCGTGGCTCATCGATAGGTGCAACAGGTAGCGGGCCATCCACTCAGTATCGGGTGTAGGCTCCAATTCTTTCAGGCAGCGCAGGGCGCTCACTGTGGTGGCGAATATCAGCCCTTTCGGATGGGGCCAGTAGTAGAGCGGCTTCACCCCCAGCGGATCGCGGGCCAGGAACAGCTTCCGGTTTTTGGCGTCAATAACGGCGAGGGCGAAGTCGCCCAGCAGGTGTTCCGGTAGTTGCTCGCCCCAGCGGCGCCAGGCCGTCGCGACCAGTTGGGTGTCGGTCAGGGTTTCGAGGCGGGTGGCGTCAATCTCCAGTTGCCGTGCCAGTTCGGACCGGTTGTCCAACCGGCCCCAAAAGGCAATCATCAGGTGCCCCTCGTGCCACGGCGCCACCTGCGCATGATGGGACCAGAGCGTATTGAAACGCTGAGTCTCCACCAGCAGCGCGTTGCCCCGCTGCCAGTAACCGGCAACGTCCGGGGTCACGAAGGGCGAGAGCGTTTGCCGCCATATATCCGCATCGACCCAGGCTTCGGGCGGCGGTGCATCGCGATAGGTGAACAGGCCGGCGAACATCAGCCGGCCGGTTCGCATGTAATACAGAAATCGACGGATAATCGCATGGTTTTATTCGGTGATGTTAAGGCAGAGCAGCGGCGGTTGGCGAGAGGCAGGAGAACGTGAAACGGCGTTACTTGCCGTCGGCTCCGATATATACGTTGAAAACCGCCTCGTAATAGTATTTCCGCGGGTCCGGCGTCCCGGCGTGGGTCGGCGAAATAAATATAACGGCTTGTCCGAGCTGTTCATTTTCCATCAGGTAGGAATCGTCAGGCAGCGCCGCCGAGTCTTCGATGAGGTCGAAATTGAGGGTGAAACTTTCATATTGATCATTTACCTGTTGGGTCGTGATGCTGGAAAGTATCACCGGGATCGCCGATGCCTCGTTCGGGCGAATAAGAAATCGCTGATTGACGAGCGGGGCAAATGTCGCTTTCCTGAGCGTCGCTACCATGGAAGAGCCTCCCTGCGTGATGTCATGCACTATTAGTGAATTGATTTTTCAGTAAATTACATTACCGTTTGCTGAAACACAATTCCAGTTGAATCCAGAGGCTGCTGTGATAGTATCGGCGTGCCGTAGGATGAATTCTTTCGCGATGGACTATTAAGGAGGCGAAGTTATGGATGGATATATAGGCACAATTTCGTTGTGTGCATTCAATTTTACCCCGCAAAATTACGCCCCGTGTGCTGGCGCTACAATGGCAATTTCACAGAACCAGGCATTGTTTGCCCTGATTGGTACCTT
The DNA here is from genome assembly GCA_002376325.1 of Proteobacteria bacterium UBA3588. Classification (GTDB taxonomy): domain Bacteria; phylum Pseudomonadota; class Gammaproteobacteria; order Thiohalomonadales; family Thiohalomonadaceae; genus Sulfurivermis. The sequence goes on from DFMR01000180.1 coordinate 5,996, forward strand.
TTTTGGCGGTAACGGTACAACAACCTTCGCCCTACCCGATCTCCGGGGTACCGTGCCGCTGGGCCAAGGCCAGAACCCGCGTACCGGTGAAACGTTTGTGATAGGGGAGCCGACTGGCCAGGGTTCTGCCCACTTGACTCTTAACCAGTTGCCATCACACAATCACCTAATTACGGAGAAGACGGGCAATGGCACGGTCACCGTTGCATCTTCGGCGACCGTCAACGCCTACCAGGAAAATCCCGACTTAAACAAACCGGCAAATGGTTACTGGGCGAAGTCGGTATCCGGTTCGACGGTCGCTGAGAGTTACAGCAGTAACCATGACAGTACCATGGCATCCGATGCGGTCGAGATCAGCAATCAGGTTGCCTTTAATGCCGGCAATCTACAGACGTCCATGGTTGGTATGTCCGAAGCAGTATCACTCTATCAGCCGTCGCTGGCGATAAATTACGCCATCTGTACGAACGGTATGTTTCCGGCACGCAGTTAGCCGGTGTTTCGCACAAGAGGGGTGAAAGCCCCTCTTGTCGATGCAACCCTACATTGGACGGCGGGATCATGGAACGCTCCAAGATCGATTTCCTGGGCGGAATCGAAAACTATAAGCTTGGTCTGCTGCCGCAGGCCAAGCAGATGCTGTTGGACTGCATTAAAGGCGATCCGCGCCATGCCGAGGCCCACAATCTGCTGGGCATCGTCTGCTGTCAGCGCGAGGAGTTTGCCGAAGGGCTGAACCATCTCAAGCAGGCCATAGCCCTGCGACCGGCCGAGGTCAACTACTACAACAATGCAGGTGTTGTGGCCCATGCCCTGGGCCAGTACGAAGAAGCCAGGACCTTCTTCATGCGCGCCATCGACCTGAATCCCGACTATCACGATCCCTATAACAACCTGGGAAACCTGTTGCGGGATCAATTCATGATCGATGCCGCCATCCAGGCTTACAAACAGGCGCTGACGGTCAAACCCGATTTTGCCGAGGCCTGTTTCAACCTGGCCCTGGTGCTCGAACAGAAGGGACATCGGATCGAGGCCGTCTTCTATCTCCAGCAGACCGTCAGAATGCAGCCGGAGTACCTTAAGGCCCACAGGATGCTGGCGCAGCTGTTGCCCGCCGACCGGCGCAATGACGAAGCGCGGGAACATGCCAGGGAGGTCGAGCGGCTGGCGCCGCGGCAGAAAATCTTTTATCGCGAGACGCCGGTATGGAGGCCGCCGAGCTATGAAGGCCTGTTCTCGTGAAGGTGGCGGTTCTTTGTCATGGCGGCGTGCTTCAGGCTGCCCTTGAAGCCCTTGCCAGCCAGCGCCTGCTGACGGGCGTCGGTGTGCCGGATCGCATGCCGGAACTCAATATGGGTCTGGAGCAGGCGGCCCGGCAGGCCGGCATCCTTTTCGCCCGTATCGATTCTACCGCGATCGAAGATCAGCTTGCCGGATGGCTGGAGGCATCGAACTCCGACGTGGTCTGCGTCATGGGCTTTCCGCACCGGATTCCGGCCCATCTGCTGCAACGGCCGAAGTTTGGTTTCTTCAATTTTCACGGCGGCGCACTGCCCGGCTACCGGGGACCGGACCCGGTGTTCTGGCAGATCAGGAACCAGGAACCGAGCGGCGCAATCACTATCCACCGCATGACGCCGGAGCTGGACGCCGGGGGTATCGCCCATGCTGAAAACGTACCCGTCGGCCCCGAGGATACCTACGGTCTTTACATGCAGCGGCTTGGCGCCGTGCTCCCCCGCGTCATGATCGAATTCGTGCAGCGCCTTGCCATCCACGGCGAGGGTTTGCCGCTGGCCGAGCAGGTGGCAATGGAAGCACGCTATTGGAGACGTCCCGAGGCGGCGGAACTGACCATCGACTGGACCGCTTCTGCGGAGGCGATCAAAGCGCTGGTGCGGGCCTGCAATCCTCTTTATGCCGGGGCTCTGACCACCCTCAAGGGGATCCCCATCCGTTTGTTGCAGGTGACCGACGGGGGTGCGCATGGTTCGGCAAATGTGGAGCCGGGCACGATTCTCGAGGCAAGCCCCGAATACGGGGTCCGCATAGCCTGCGGTGACGGCGGGACGCTTATTGCCGATATCCTCTATGCTGAGGATGGTTTTTTTACCGGGCGGCAATTGGTCAAATTGTTTGGGCTCCGTATGGGAGAACAGGTGGGGATGCCGAAGCCGCTTGGTGATGTTATCGGTTGATATCGATATTAGGATTTGAAAGCCACGCTGATAATTATATAAGATGGAATCCACAACCAACGTGCAGGGGACAGGGAGACATTATGAAAGATCAAAATTCGATCGATCGCACTGATGATCAAATGGCGCTATCCGGCACCGAGACAAAACGCAAATGGCAGACTCCGAGGAAATGGGCGCTCTCTGTCCTCGATAGCACGACCGGAGGCAAGGGATATTTCGGTAAAGAGTCCTCCTCTACGACTTCGCCTTCATAACATGCTTGTTGATGATTTCTGCTTGTCATATCTAGGGTATCGCCTACCCGTCGTTTACCGTAATGAAGCGCTATCGCCCACACACGCTGAAGACGTGTGTGGGCGTGTGTGTATTTTGCTGCAAGGGATAGGGCGGGGCAGGGGAGTGTCAGAATACAACTTCAATCATATTGTCAGACGCTAGTTCGTTCAGAAAATAGAGTACGTCCTTCTCGCAATCCTCATGTGATACCTCATACTCATCGGTCAGCATGTCGATAATGTCTCCAACTTTGGCCGGTTTTCCAATCAATTCCCAGATGCGGCTTGCAACCGGTTCCATACCGTAATAATTGCCTTTCTCGATACTCATCATCACGGTTTCACCATCGCACGGGCTGGAAACGATGTCACTGTGCTGACGGACGATTGTGCTTTTTGAAATCATGTTGTCTCCAGTGGACAGGTATACTCATATCTGCCAATTTTACGATGCCACGGGTATTCAATCAAAATCAATGATGAGGAATCAATGGGGTCAGACTCGATTGATTTGGGCGCGACGCGGGGCGGTTCGAGCGCGATGGACGTGACGCCTGCAATCGCGGCAGAGCCGCTCCTACAAATAATCCTAGGAGTAATTAGGGTCAGGTTCAAAATAGGGCGATGGTTTGAAGGGGAGTAATTAGGGTCAGGTTCAAAATAGGGCGATGGTTTGAAGGGATCCACGATAAGCCTCCCCGTAGGCCCGATAAAGCGCAGCGCTATCGGGCAATCCCTGCCGCGGAATCAATGGGCAGACTCGATTGATTTGGGCGCGACGCGGTGAGGAATCAATGGGGTCAGACTCGATTGATTTGGGCGCGACGCGGGGCGGTTCGAGCGCGATGGACGTGACGCCTGCAATCGCGGCAGAGCCGCTCCTACAAATAATCCTATGGCTGGTAGGAGCGGCTCTGCCGCGATAGGGGACTGTTTGAACCTGTCACCGCCAAGCGGTGCCGTGGCGACCGGCTAAATGCAGCGAACCAGGCCGCCGTAGGCGCTCAGTTTCGAATCGGCCGTCAACAACACCAGCGGCTCGACCATGGATTGCGCCACCAGCAAGCGGTCGAATGGATCTTTGTGTTCCCCATCGACGGGCAGCTTGCCCACATGTGCCGCGTGCCGCGACGAAATGGGCAATTCGATAAATCCGCTCTCGCCGATTGCGTGCGCCATCGCTTCCGGATCGGCATCGATCTTTCCGAGCTTGGACTTGATGGCGATCTCCCAGATGGAAACGGCGGAGACGTAGACTTCGTCGGCCTCTTCGATGATCTGCCGTCCATTCCGGCCCAGCTTCGGATGGTCCGTAACAGCCCAAATGAAGAGGTGGCTGTCCAGCAGAATGCGCATTTACCGCCCCTCGAAACCGGCCAGCACCTCATCGGGCAGGGGGGCGTCGAAGTCATCGGCAACGTGCACCTTTCCTTTGAGGACACCAAAGCGTATGGCGCGCTTGCGCGGCGAAATACTGGTCAATCGGGCAATCGGCCGGCCGCCGCGCGCGATGATGACATCCTGCCCGGATTCCGCCTGTTCCACGTATTTCGAGAGATGCGTTTTGGCTTCGTAAATATTGACTTGTGACATATTGGCCACCTCCTAACCTAGTCAACTCTAGTCTGACTTTATTCCGACGTCTGTCAAGCCTGCAATCGCGGCAGAGCC
>DFMR01000132.1 GCA_002376325.1 Proteobacteria bacterium UBA3588
GGCAAGATGTTCCTGCCGCAGGTGGTGAAATCGGCCCGCGTGATGAAGAAGGCGGTGGCCCACCTGCTGCCCTACATCGAAGCGGAGAAGAGCGAAGGCTCGCGCGCCGCCGGCCGGATACTGATGGCGACGGTGAAGGGCGACGTGCACGACATCGGCAAGAACATCGTCGGCGTGGTGTTGCAGTGCAACAACTTCGAGGTGATCGATCTGGGCGTAATGGTTCCCACCGCCACCATCCTGGAGGAGGCGCAGAAGCACAAGGTCGACATCGTCGGCCTGTCCGGCCTGATCACACCGTCGTTGGAGGAAATGGCCCACGTCGCCAAGGAGATGCAGCGCCTGGGGCTGAAGCAGCCGCTGCTCATCGGCGGCGCGACCACCTCGAAGGCGCACACCGCGGTGAAGATCGATCCCCATTACGAAGGCGCCGTGGTGTGGGTGAAGGACGCCAGTCGCGCCGTCGGCGTCGCGCAGAATTTGATCTCCGCCAGCGGCGGTGCAGCCGGCTATGTGGAACAGATCAGCAAGGAATACGATCGGGTGCGCGCCGACTTCCTCGGCCGCCAAAAGGAGGCCAAATACGTGACCATGGAACAGGCGCGCGCCAATAAACTGCAACTCGATTGGGAGCGCTACAGCCCGCCCAAGCCGAACGACGTGCTGGTGCAGCCGTTCGACGACATGCCGTTGGAGTTCCTCGTCCCGTACATCGACTGGACGCCGTTCTTCCATGCCTGGGAGATGAAAGGCAGCTATCCCAAGATCCTTAACGACGCGGAGAAGGGCGAGGAGGCGCGCAAGCTGTTCGCCGACGCGCAGCAGATGCTGCAGCAGCTCATCGCCGAGAAATGGCTCAAGGCGCGCGCCGTCATCGGCATGTTTCCCGCCAACAGCGTCGGCGACGACGTCGAGGTCTACACCGACAGCCAGCGCAAAGAGGTACGTGCCACACTGCACTTCCTGCGCCAGCAGGGCCAGAAGCCCGAGGGCAAACCGAACCTGTGCCTCGCTGATTTCATCGCGCCGAAAGAGACCGGCAAGCGGGACTACATCGGCGCCTTCGTCGTTACCACCGGCATCGGCATCGAAGAGCACATCAAGCGCTTCGAACAGGCTCATGACGACTACCACGCCATCATGCTCAAGGCGCTGGCCGACCGCTTCGCCGAGGCCTTCGCCGAGCAGATGCACGACCGCGTGCGCCATCTCAATTGGGGTTACGAGATCAAGGGCGAAATGACCACCGCCCGCAGCCGCACCCGCGGCGGCGACGAAAAGGCACGCTGGACTCCGCGTAACGGCCTCGACAACAAACACTTCGACAACGCCGTGCTGGTGGGAGAGGACTACCGCGGCATCCGGCCCGCACCCGGCTACCCCTCCTGTCCGGAACATACGGAAAAGGATCTGCTGTGGCAGCTGCTCGATGCGGAAAAAAACGCCGGCGTCTGCCTCACCGAAACCAAGGCCATGTACCCCACCGCCTCCGTCAGCGGCTGGTACTTCAGCCACCCGCAGAGCAGCTATTTCACCGTCGGCAAGATCCAGAAAGACCAGGTGGAGGATTACGCGAAGCGCAAGGGGATGAGTGTCGAAGAGGCGGAGAAGTGGCTGGCGCCGAATTTGGGGTATTGATTCCCCGCCCCGTAAGATTGGTACACCCATCCTGCATGCTGAGACGGCATGTAGGATGTGGTAAGCGCAGCGCACCGCATCATTCGCGTAGCCGGCAGCATGCTGCTCCTAGATATGAGCCGGCGATATGAGCAACCCATATTTCTTCATCGCGACGCGACCGATGCGGTTCGTTCCTCGGCAACAGTTTCCCGCGTTTCCCCACCTCTTACCGTCTACACTGACACTCTTCAGGCTTCCCGGAAATATCGACGATGACTACCCCCGTTCGACTCGCAAAACGTCTTGCCGAAACCGTGCCCTGTTCGCGCCGCGAGGCCGAACTGTATATCGCCGGCGGCTGGGTGACGGTGGACGGACAGGTGGTGGAAGAGCCGCAGTTCATGGTGGCGGAGCAGAAGGTCGAACTTCTCCCCAATGCAAAGCTCGTCCCGATCAACCCGGTCACCATCCTTTTTCACCAACCGCCCGATGCGGACATGGATGCTGTGCAGAGACTGATCCGCCCCGACACGCAATCCGCCGACGACCGCTCGGGCATCCATGTGATCAAGCAACACTTCGCCCGGCTCAAACTGTGCCTGCCGCTGGAGCCGCAGGCCGGCGGGCTGGCGGTGTTCACCCAGGATTATAAAGTGGTGCGCAAATTAACCGACGAATCCGCGCCGGTCGAGCAGGAATATATCGTTGAAGTCGCAGGCGAGATGGCTCCGGACGGGCTCAGCCGTCTTAATCACGGATTGAGTTTCAATGGCCGGAAATTGCCGCCGGGCAAAGTCAGCTGGCAAAACGAATTCCGGCTGCGTTTCGCCCTCAATGCGGTGCAGCCCGGCCAGATCGTCTATATGTGCGAAAGCGTCGGGCTGCGGGTGGTGGCGATAAAGCGGATTCGAATCGGCCGCCTGCCCATGGCGAAGTTGCAACCGGGGCAATGGCGCTATCTGAAACCGTACGAGCGGTTTTAAAGCGCGTAGCGACGAAGCGGCAG
>DFMR01000196.1 GCA_002376325.1 Proteobacteria bacterium UBA3588
CCCACCACTTGGCTGGCATGATGGATATGCAGGCGTTCAGCCGGTGCGTCACGGTGACGGCGCAACTCCGTTTCCAGCACCTGTTGAACGCCGACCAGGAGGATGCGAAGTTGCGGATGCTCCCGCAGAGCGGTCAGGGCAGCAGGAATCGCCACGCTGGGGCCGTGATCACCCCCCATCGCATCGAGCGCAATCGTTGTCGGGAGCGACGTCATGGGCGACTGACCGGGGAGCAATTTATGCGGACAATAACATACGAAGGCGGCCTCAACGGACCGACTGTCGAAACAATCGATGCGCGAGGCCGCCCTGTATCGGAGACGTTCAGTGCTCAGTCGCCCTTGACGTTCAGCACTTTGCGACCGCGATAGTAGCCATCGGGGCTGATGTGGTGGCGCAGGTGAGTCTCGCCGGTGGTCGGCTCGATCGACAGCGAATTCGCACGCAGCGCATCGTGGGAACGGCGCATGTCGCGCTTGGAACGGGTCTTACGATTCTGCTGAACAGCCATGGTGTTTCCTCGTCAAAAGTCGCTAAAACTTACTGGTTTTTTAATTCGGCCAGGATCGCAAACGGATTTGCCCTGCTCCTGTCCGTATCGCCCGTCCCTTCTTCGCTCTCCGACGCCGTCGGCGCGCACCGCTGGTCGCTGTGCCGCGGCACGAGCGGAAGGGAAAGAATCAATTCATCCTCTATCAAATCGCGCAGGAACACGGGTTCCCCTGCGAACAGCAGCGGTTCATACTGTTCCGGCAGCCGCTCTGCCCCTGCCTCGCTACCGACCATACCGAGCTGATGCAGCGTATCGATGGGATACGCCATCGGTTCGAGACAACGCTGACAGATGAGCGTCACGGTCGCTGTCAGGTGCAGACTCAGCGCCGCGCGGCCTTCCCTGTCGACGCTGAACACCATGTCGATCTCGGCTTCGCCGGCGGCCGACTGCAACGCCGGCGCCAAGCGCGCCATCGATGTGAGCGCCATATGGCCGTGCAAATGGGCGCCTGTTTTGGCCAAGCGCACAGGGTCGATATGAAGAGGCAGCCGCTGGTCCGACATAAGCGGCGCATAATACTCGGACAATCCGTGTTGTGTCAAAAGGAAAATCCTGGGAAACTCCTTCTGATTCCGTAGCTTCCGGCCACCACCGGCCAATTTCGGCTTGACAAGGCGGGGGGATTTCCGTAGATAGCTGGGGGCGGAAAAAACGGCATACGATCCTATGCCGTTTTTTTTGCCTTCCAAATACCTGAAAAGCCACAGGCGAGAGCCGCTCGTGATAAAGAAGATCCTGATTGCCAATCGGGGCGAGATCGCCGTCCGCATCGTGCGAGCCTGCGCCGAAATGGGTATCCGCTCGGTCACCGTCTACGCCGAGGCGGACCGTCACGCCCTGCATGTCAAAAAGGCGGACGAGGCCTACAGCCTCGGTCCGGACACCGTCGCCGGCTACCTGAACGCCCACCGCCTGGTGAATCTGGCGGTCGCCACCGGCTGTGACGCCCTCCACCCGGGCTACGGCTTTCTCTCCGAAAATGCCGAGCTGGCCGAGATCTGCGTCCGCCGCGGCATCATCTTCATCGGCCCCGATGCCGGCGTCATCCGCCGCATGGGCGACAAGACCGCCGCCCGCGAGGCGATGATTGCCGCCGGCGTACCGGTCACTCCGGGATCCGATGGTAACGTAGCGGATCTGGAGGAAGCTGTGACGGTGGCCAAGAAATTGAGCTATCCGGTCATGCTCAAGGCCACCTCCGGCGGCGGGGGCCGCGGCATCCGCCGCTGCGACGACGAGCAAGCGCTGCGCCGCAACTACCAGCGGGTCGTGTCCGAGGCGACCAAGGCCTTCGGCAATGCCGAGGTGTTCCTGGAGAAGTGCATCGTCGATCCGCGCCACATCGAATTCCAGATCCTCGCGGATGCCCATGGCAACGTCATCCATCTGAACGAGCGCGACTGCTCGATTCAGCGCCGCCACCAAAAGCTGATCGAAATCGCGCCGTCGCCGCAGCTGACGCAGGAACAACGCGACCATATGGGCGCCCTGGCGGTAAAGGCGGCGCGCGCCGTCGCTTATCGCAACGCAGGGACCGTGGAGTTCCTGCTCGACGGCGACGACAACATCTACTTCATGGAGATGAACACCCGCCTGCAGGTGGAGCATCCCATCTCCGAGGAGATCACCGGGGTGGATATTGTACAGGAGCAGATCCGCATCGCCGCCGGCTTGCCGCTGCGCTATACCGATCGGCCGCTGCATCCGCGCGGCTATGCGATCGAATTCCGCATCAACGCCGAAGATCCGAAGAACGGCTTCCTGCCCAGCTTCGGCAAGGTGACCCGATATTTCGCCCCCGGCGGTCCCGGCGTGCGCACCGACGGCGCGCTCTATACCGGCTATGAGATCCCGCCCTATTACGATTCGATGTGCGTCAAACTCATCGTCTGGGCGCCGGACTGGGAATCGCTGCTCAACCGCGCCGCCCGCGCCCTGCGCGATATCGCCGTCTACGGCGTGAAGACGACCATTCCGTACTACCAGGAAATCCTGAAAAACGAGGAGTTCCGCAGCGGGCATTTCAACACCGGTTTCGTCGACGCCCACCCGGAACTGGCGGACTACTCGATCAAGCGGCCGCAACGGGAGATCGCGGCCGCCATTGCCGCATCCATCGTCGCCTCGATGGGACTGTAACCGGCGACCCGATGCCCGAGAATCCACGGTACAGGAACTGACACTATGCCCAAGGTTCATATCACCGAAACCGTATTGCGCGACGGCCATCAGTCGCTGATCGCCACGCGCATGCGGACCGAGGACATGCTGCCCATCTGCGACAAGCTCGACAAGGTCGGCTTCTGGTCGCTGGAGGT
>DFMR01000076.1 GCA_002376325.1 Proteobacteria bacterium UBA3588
CGCGCGGCCTTCCCGTTGTCCGTTAAAGAGTGAAGCCCGACACTGAAACCCGCAGTTCGTCGGCCAATACGGTAAGCTGGCCGACCGACTCCGCGCTTTGGCGCGAGTCGTCTGCGGTCTGACGGGTCTGCTGCAGGATTTGCTGCATGTTGTCCGCGATCTGCGCCGCCGCCTCGGCCTGCTCCCGGGTCGCGTCGGAAATGCTTTGTATGAGTCGCGCGAGTTCCTCGGACACCGACTCGATATCCTGCAGCGCGTGACCGGCGGTATCGGAAAGGACCGCGCCCTCGACCACGCCGCGGGTGCTCGTTTCCATGGCATTGATGGTGTCCTGGGTGTCGGTCTGGATCGTCTTGACGATGGCGCCGATGCGCCGCGTCGCCTGCGCCGACCGCTCGGCCAGGCGCTGCACTTCCTCTGCCACCACCGAAAAACCACGCCCGGCCTCGCCGGCCGCCGCCGCCTGGATGGCGGCGTTGAGCGCCAGGACGTTGGTCTGTTCGGTGATGTCCGAAATCAGTTCCACGATTTCACCGATCTCCTGCGACGATTCGCCGAGCCGCTTGATCCGCTTGGAGGTCTCCTGGATCTGGTCCCGGATGGCGTTCATGCCGGCGATGGCGTTTCGCACCGAATCGCCGCCCTTGCGCGCGAATTCGAGCGACTGCTCGGCCACCGCCGAGGATTCCGCCGCGTTCCTGGACACCGTGTTGACCGACTCCGACATGAAGTTCACCGATTCCGTCGTGCGGCCGATGTCCTCGGCCTGGCGTTCGGAGGCGGACTGCATTTCCTGGGCCAGGCTCTTGGCCTCGTCGGTGGCCTGGGTCACCTGCACGACGGCGCGGCTGACGTTCTCGACCAGGGTCCGCAATTCCTCGATGGCGAAATTGACCGAGTCGGCGATCGCGCCCGTGATGTCCTCGGTCACCGTCGCGTTCACCGTCAGGTCACCATCGGCGAGGTCGCCCATTTCGTCCAGCAGCCGCATGATGGCCTGCTGGTTACGCCGGTTCTGCTCTTCACTGGCCTGACGCTGAGTATCCGCCTCGGAAATTCGCGACATACCTTCCCGCCGCAGCACGATACCCAGATAGATCAGCAGCAACAACGCCACCAATCCGAACAGGTCACCCATGCCGGAATTGATTGTTCGTGCCGAAATATATGACTGGTAGGAAGTTTCCAGATTGGTGATGGCGCTGAGCAGCTTGTCGCTGCGATCCAGAATTTCCTGCACCGACTCCGAAACCTGGAACATCTCGGGGCTGTGTTCAAGGATGGAGCTCACTTCCTGGCTGATCTTGGCGAACAGCGTGTTGACGGCATCCAGCTTGGCGCGCACATCAGGGTTGGTGACGCGGTCAATGCCCAGGCCGTGGTTGCCGTTCTCCATGCCCTGGACAACGCGCCCGAACAAAGCGGCATCGCGACCGAAGCGGTCGGCCGCCGTCACCGAACCTTCGCCGCCGGCAAGTATCAGGTTCACGTTGCTGATAATGCGCTGTGCCAACATCAGCTGACGGCTGGCGATGTAGACCTGGCCCGGGTTGCCGCCGCGCTGTGCCATCAATGTCGCCACTTCGTCCGAAAGCGCCAGCAGCTGCGCGCCGCTGTCATTGATGGCCTGCACCGTATCACGCAGGTTACGCACCGTTTGCTGATGGGAGAGAATGATCTTGATGTTCTTGTCGAATCGCGCCCACTCGCTTTCCACTTGACTGAGCGGTTCGAGCACCGCAACCGGGCTTGCGGGCATGCCGGTGCTGGGGTCGCCGTTCTTCAGCAAATCGAATGAGTTCTGGAACCGCTCGTAACTCTTCTTCAGCTGCGCGAAGGTGGTCGGGATACCCTCGTTCGCCTGGCTCGCGTACTTGGTTATCTGCTGCGAAAGCACCCGCTCCTCGCCCAGCAGCGTGATGTACTGTTTGTCGTATTTATCCTGATAAGCGACATAGCCGTAAATCGCGGCCATCGCCACCACGAAGATGACGAGAAAGGTGATAAGTATGAAAACCGACTTATCGCCTCCCGCGGCCCCGGCGGCACCTTTTGAACGTGCTTTCATTGTTCTCGCTCCTGCACCACGAACGATTTCTTAGATCGAAGTCGAAAAAATTTTATTGTGAATAATCAAGCCGCTACTTGCATGAAATCGGGGCTTTCCACCAGTGCGCTCATGCTGAACACCGGCCACGCATCCCCTTCTTGGCGATAGGCACCACGGACGTACGGCAGCGCCGCGACGTCAACAGCCGCGGCATCGGCCGCAAATTCTTCATCGAAAAAGTGCTTCAGACCCAATATCTCGTCCACCAGCAGTCCTGCGGCAATCCCCTGATGGCGCACCACCAGTACCCGGCTACGTCTGCTGGGAACGCTGTTCTCTCCCGCCATGAAACCCCGCAAGTCCATCACCGGCAGCAGCGTACCACGAATGTTGGCTACACCCTTCACCCAACGTTTGGCGCCGGGAACCGATGTTATGTGCGGTAGCGGCAGGATCTCTTTCACCTCATCCACCGCGGCGACCAACTCCAGGTTTCCGAGTCTGAATCCCACCCCATCCCAGGTATTTCGTACTTCGATCTGCTGGGGAAGATCAAAAGCGTGGGCCTTACTACGCCGTTCAATGGACTGCAGCAGGAGGATGGGGTGTTGTGGACGTGTGGTCATGAGTCCGATTAGCCGCCAAGCACAGCCTTAATCTTGGCAATCAATTCATTTTCGGCCACCGGCTTGGTGACGTAATCCTTGGCGCCCTGCCGTAAACCCCACACGCGGTCGGTTTCCTGATCCTTGGTGGTGACTATGATGACCGGAATGGCGGAGGTCACCGGATCTTTCGATAAGTGACGCGTTGCCTGGAAACCGTTCATACCGGGCATTACCACGTCCATCAGAATCAGATCGGGCTTGCTCTGGGTGGCCGCAGCGATACCATGTTCGCCATCCGAGGCAGTCGATACCTCATAGCCGTGCTTTTGCAGCATGCTGCTCAATACATGAATCTCGGTTGGAGAGTCATCTACTATCAAGACGTGCGTCATTACTCTGCCCTCGCCTATTTGTCCTGCTTCTGTCGCTCTGCCCCACCGAACCTCGGAATTCGGCTATTTGGCCACCTCAAGGACATGTCGCTTGATGGCGCCGAGCAACTCTTCTCTCGTAAAGGGTTTGGTCAGATATTCCTCTGAACCCACGATACGCCCGCGTGCACGGTCGAACAAGCCGTCCTTGCTGGAGAGCATGATAACGGGGGTGTTGCGGAATTTCTGGTTATGCTTGATGAGCGCACAGGTCTGATAACCGTCCAACCGCGGCATCATGATGTCGACGAAGATAATGTCCGGGTTGTAATCGGCGATCTTGGACAGCGCCTCGAAACCATCGTTGGCGGTAATCACATCGCAACCCTCCTTCTTGAGGAGGGTTTCGGCAGTACGCCGGATGGTCTTGCTGTCGTCGATCACCAGGACCTTAAGCCCCTGGAATCCCTCTTGCGCTGCGTCGTTGGCCACTACGCCCCCAATCTTCCCGGATTTGCTGTATTTTTGTTCGTAACACGCCGAGTCACACGCTCGTCGACTTTTTATCATATTCTTTAAGACCAATCCACAAGCCCTTATTGGTAGCGGAATTGTTTCCGCCGCGAACGGTCACAGGAATTGGTGCAGCCACCCCCCGGATTGATAGAATCCTAGTAAACCATTCAACAGTTGACAGAGAATGAATGACGCCCTGACCAATGCCGTACCCCATCTGACCACCGCCCTGGCCGGTCCGCTGCTGCAACTGGAATCCCATCTGCTCGACAACCAGTCCGAGATCGAGGCCTGGCTGCGGGAGCAATGGCGGCTCACGCCGGCGCCATTCTATACCTCGGTCGACCTGCGCAACGCCGGGTTCAAACTGGCGCCGGTGGACACCAACCTGTTCCCCGCCGGCTTCAACAACCTGAATCCCGCCTTCGAGGCTCTCTGCATCCAGGCTATCCAGGCGGCCCTGGAGCGCAACCACCCCACCGCCAAACGGGTGCTGCTGGTCCCTGAGAACCATACCCGCAACCTGTTTTATCTTGAGAGTCTGGCCACCCTGCGCGAGTTGGTGGCACGCGCCGGGTACGAGACGCGCATCGGCTCGATGCTGCCGGAACTGGACGCGCCGCGGGTGATGGAGCTGCCCTCGGGGCGCAAGATCGTCCTCGAGCCGCTGCGGCGACAGGGCGACAAGGTGGGGGTGGACGACTTCTACCCCTGCGTCGTGTTGCTCAATAACGACCTCTCCGGTGGCCGCCCGGCGCTGCTGGAGGATCTCGACCAGACCGTGGTGCCGCCTCTGGAACTGGGCTGGTCGAACCGGCTGAAGTCGGGGCACTTCGCCCACTACCGCCGGGTGGCGGAGGAGTTTTCCGCCATCGTCGAGATCGATCCCTGGCTGGTCGATCCGCTGTTTCGCAACTGCGGCGAGATCGACTTCATGAAACGCGAAGGCGAGGATTGCCTGGTGCGCAACGTGGAAGCCGTTCTTGCTGCGGTTAGCCAAAAATATCAGCAATACGGAATCGATAAGCCGCCATTTGTAGTGATCAAGTCGGAGTCGGGCACCTACGGCATGGCGGTGATGACCGCCCATAGCGTGGACGAGGTGCATGAGCTCAACCGTAAACAGCGTAGCCATATGTCCAAGACCAAAGAGGGGCAATCGGTGAGCCGCGTCATCATCCAGGAGGGGGTCTATACATTCGAAACCTGGGGTTCCGACAAGGCAGTGGCCGAGCCGGTGGTCTACATGATCGACCATTTCGTGGTCGGCGGCTTTTATCGGGTCCACACCGGCCGCGGCCCCAGCGAGAACCTCAACGCTCCGGGCATGCACTTTGAGCCGCTGGCCTTCGCCAAACCCTGCAATATGCCCGACTGCACCGACTTTCCGGACGCCGGGGTAAACCGCTTTTATGCCTACGGCGTCATCGCCCGCCTGGCACTGCTCGCCGCCGCCCGCGAGGTGGCGGAGCACCGCTAGCGGCCGAAACCACTTATCCCCATGCAGGCCGAACGGCCGATACCGGATTTGGCCGTGGCCCGGCCGCCAATATTCTTGTTATGATTGTGGAAATTGGGGAATAAGGCAGGGGAGGCGCGCGCGCCCCTGTGCGACCGTAGAGACCGGCAGCCGTGGCGAAACCCGTATCCTCGCCGTTGGAGCAGAACATCTCCCTCCGCTACCGTGCGGTAGAGAACTGCGTGGACTATCGCTCGTACGTCTACGGTCTGGACACGGAAATCACTCCCGCGGCATTTCAGGCGCTTCGGACGCAGTTGGCCATGCTCGGCACCCTGGACAAGGAGCGGCTGGGCGTGGCATACATCAAGGAACGATGGGGATTTCTGGTCTTTCCACCCAGAGGTTTTCCAGAACTAAGAGTCTCGTTTTACAAAGAGACCGATAAAGCAACCGAACTGGCGATTCTCGACGCCATTTCCCTGGCACTTAAGCAGTTCCACACATGAGGCGGATGTATGAGCGAGCAAGGCAACGCAGCAACCGGCTGCGTGATAAAGACCGCTGATCTATTCAATTTCATCAACGAACGACGCCAGTCCGACGGCAAACAGCCGATCGAGCACTCCAGTATCGCGACACGCTGCACGCTGCGCTTCAATGTCGACAAACAGCGCGGCGCCGACTTCAGCCAAGTGCAGGTGACGCTCGACCAAGCCGATATCCCGGTCTTGGAACAGCTCGTCAATGCCCAGTTCGAGCTGTATCTGAGCGGCGAGCTGGCGCGCCTGTGCCAAGGCAAGACGCCGGCGGCGGCGAAGAAACGCGCAGCGACGCCGCCGACAGCCGCAGCCGCAGCTGAACCGGAAGATAAGAAGGGACTGATGTCCCGGCTCAAGGGGATGTTCGGCAACGATTGAACAGAATCCATCCACAGCGGGATGAGGAGAGGCCACCGATATGACCAAAGCGGTTTATGTGCCCAAGACGATTACCAGCGAACACGGCCTGACCTACATCGGCGGCCTCAACAGGGTTTTCCACTGCAACTACTACAACGGCTACCTGCAGACCGCCGTGCTGCTGTCGGAAGGAGCGGGCGACTGCCAACCACGAAATTTGCTGTATGACGCCATTGTTCCGCTGGCTCACCGCCTGCGCGCCAACGGCTACAGCGATGCCGAACTGATCGAAGAGTTCTCCTATTGCGGTTTCGGCAAATTACGCAAGATGCTGGACGGCAAATGGGCGACACCCAACTCGCACTACGGCCAGGCCGCGCTGCTGCAAGGCATGCCGACGCAGAGCTGCTTCTTCACCGCCGGCTATATCGCGGCACTCACCGACAAGGTCACCACGGAACTGGTGTGCAAACAGCAGGGAGGCGCCGCCGACTGGTTCGCCACCGGCGCGCCGCAACCGCCGGTGGACGATTACCTCAAGACACCGGCGCAGTATGTGGCGGAGCCGCCGCGTTTCGGCTTCCCGGAGTGCCGGCCGTTTGCTACCGAAATAGAGGAAAGTACGGTGATCGAAGCGGTACAGTCGCTACCGCTGTTCGGCAAGTCCGGGATGGAGGATACCGGCCTCATCGACGCCTTCGGCGTGGTACTGACCAACCACTTCGCCGACTACTATAACCGCGTCTCCTACGAATCCTATTTTTGCATGCTCAAGGCCGGGATGCCGGAGAAGCAGATCCGCGAGGTACTGATCCAGGGTGGCCACATCTGCGCCTTCCATACCTTCGGCGGCATCATGTGCAGCCCGGAGTGGTACGCACTGATTCAGCCCCATTGCAAGGACGATGCGGACTGGATCCATGGCATCGTTGCGGTGATCAACGCCCTGGGCTGGGGCACCTGGCGGGTGGAGAAGATCGACCCGGGCCGCGAACTGGTGATCCGAGTCTACAACTCTTACGAGGGTGTCGGCTTCCGCCGCATGTATCCGCCGAACAAGGAAGTGCAGCTGTCGTTCCTGGTGATGGGCGTCGTGCAGGGACTGGCGCACCTGTTATGGAAGATCGACATCAAGCAGCGGCCCACGCTCAGTCAGGAGTTTTACGCAAAGGCCTTCAATAACCCTGAAGGACGCTTCAACGTCAAGCAGACCCACGCCATCGCCGCCGGCCACGACTACGACCGCGTGGTCGCGGTTCGCGAATAGTCCGCCGCTGTAAACAACGCCGTCGCCATCGCTATCGATGGCGGCGGTATCCATCTTTCCGACAGGGTTTCTCCTCCGCTCGCGGCGCCCGCCCGGCACGACCGCGGGCCGCACAAAAGCCGTGTAATTGTTGTCCAATGGGCAGATGATCACGGTTTCGCCGCATTAGCGGGGAAAACCGATTGATCGCCGCAACCAAATGGGATAATAACCGCTCATCCCATTCCGCTAACGACAGGAAACCTTTGCTGCCATGGCAACTCTCGGCGTGGTGATGGATCCCATCGGATCGATCAAGTACCACAAGGACTCCACTCTCGCGATGCTGCTCGCAGCCCAGGCGCGCGGCTGGCAATTGCGTTATCTGGAGATGCAGGATCTTCACCTGCGCGACGGCGTCGCCTACGGCAATGCCCGTCCGCTACAGGTATTCGCCGACCAACGGCGCTGGTTCGAACTGGGTGACGAGCTGGAAATGCCGCTCGGCGAGCTGGACGTGCTGCTGATGCGCAAGGATCCGCCGTTCGATATGGAGTACATCTACGCCACCTATCTGCTGGAACAGGCCGAGGCGACCGGTTGCCTGGTGGTCAACAAGGCTCAGAGTCTGCGCGACGCGAACGAAAAACTGTTTACCGCATGGTTCCCCCAATGCACACCGCCCACCCTGGTCACCAGCGATAAGCAGCGCATTCGCCGGTTTCTGGCCGAACAGGGAGAGATCATCGTCAAACCGCTGGGAGGGATGGGTGGCGCCTCGGTATTTCATATTCGCGACGGCGATCTCAACACCAACGTAATTATCGAGACGCTCACCGACAACGGCGCCCGCTACGCCATGGCGCAACGCTTCCTGCCGGAGATCGCGCAAGGCGACAAACGCATCCTGCTCATCGACGGGGAGCCGGTCCCCTATGCGCTGGCGCGCATTCCCACGCAGGGAGAGCTGCGCGGCAATTTGGCGGCCGGCGGCAGCGGGGTCGGGGTGCCGTTAACTGAACGCGACCGCTGGATATGCGCCCAAGTGGCGCCCATCCTGCGCGCCAAGGGACTGCTGTTCGTCGGCCTCGACGTCATCGGCGACCACCTGACGGAGATCAACGTCACCAGCCCCACCTGCATCCGCGAGCTGGACAAGCAGTTCGGACTCGATATCGCCGGCCAGCTGATGGACGCGATCGCCGACCGGCTGGCCACGCGATGACCGCAGCCACGGGCAAACGCGCCCTGTCACGCCTGCTATGGCTGCTGCCGCTGCTGTTGCTTGCCGCCTGCGGTAGCGACCGGCCGCCCTATGGGGAGAGCGTCACCGCCTTCGGTGCCCCCGTGGTATTCGACATCGATGGCGTTGCGGCGAGCCGGGCACAGGCCGCAGTGGCGGCTGCCGTCGGCGACATGAAGTACATCGAGGAGGCCACCGATCCGCTGCATCCTGGCCCGCTCGGACGGACCAACCAGTTGTTGGCCGCCACCGGCGAGTTCTCGGCCAATCCTTCGCTGCTACCGCTGATCCGGCAAGCGCAACGGCTGTCACGGCAAAGCCGTGGCCGCTTCAACCCGGCCCTGGGTCGACTGCTCGCGTTATGGGGCTTTGAACAAGAGTCGCCGCATGGCCCGCCGCCGACAGCCGAACAGGTCGCCGCGCTGGTGGCACGCCACCCGTCGCTGGATGACATCACCATCGACGGCATCCGCATGAGTTGCCGCAATGCGGCGGTGCGTCTCGATTTCGGCGACTACGGCCGCGGCTACGCCCTGGATGCCGCCCTGGCGCGCCTGCGTGCTGCCGGTATCCAGGCCGCCAGCATGGTCACCGCCGGTGCCGCTGCCCGCATCGGAGGCGACATCGCGGTGGTGCTCAACGTTACCGGCGCCGATGGCAAAACCCCGCTGGTGCGCATCAGCCTGTTGCCCGACGAAGTGGCCTATACCGTCACTGCGGCCCGCCGCAGCTACCTCTATCACGGCAAGCGTTACGCTGCGCTGCTCGACCCGGCGACCGGACAGCCGGCACAAGAGGTGTACGCGGTCACCGTGTTCGGCCACAGCCTGGCTCGGGCGGCGGCCGGCGCCGTTGCGCTGTTCGTGGCCGGTCCCGACGGCTGGGCGGCGGCGGCTCACGACCTCGGCGTAAACCGTGCCCTGCTGATAGACGCCGAGGACACGGTGCACATCACCCCTGCGTTGCAAGGGCGCGTCGCCATACACGACGAAGGGGAAGCCCCGGTGGTGGATGGGTTATAATAGGCAACCGACGATTATGTCCGCCAACACCGCCACACTTGCCACCCCTCGCATCGGACCGGGCGACCGCCTGGGGCTGATGCTGTTCTTTGCCGCTGCACTCCACGCCATCGTGATCCTCGGCATCACTTTCGTATCGAGCAAACACAAGAATGTGCCGCTGCCGCTGACCATGGAGGTGATCCTGGTCCACAGCAAGAGCGATCAAAAGCCGGACAAACCCGATTATTTGGCGCAGGTGACGCAACGCGGCGGCGGCAACGTCAAGGAAAAACGGCGTCCTTCCAGCCCCTTCGCCAACACCACCTCGCTGAGCGAAAAAGGGGACGCGATGCAGACCCAGCCGCTGATGGCGCCGCCGCCGCAACAGGCGCAAAACCCGCATCAGGTGATCACGACCGACCAGCGTTCTTCGCTGCATGCACGGCTCAAACCGGGTCAACAGCGACCTGAAACGCCACAAAGCACCGCGGCTCCCGTTCTGATCCCGCCGAGCGAAGAGGTCGCGCGGCTCTCCGCCGAGATCAGCCAACGGGTTGAGACCTATGCCCGGATGCCGCGGCAGAAATACATAACCGCCAATACCCAGGAATATGTCGCAGCCAGCTACGAAGAGGCGTGGCGACTGAAGGTGGAGCGCATCGGCAACCTCAACTACCCGGATGCCGCCAGACGCCGGAACCTGTCCGGCAATCTGCTGCTCGATGTCGCCATCAACCCCGACGGCTCGCTGCGCAAGGTGTCGGTGATGCGCTCCTCCGGCTATCGTCTCCTGGACGATGCCGCCGTACGCATCGTCAAGATGGCCGCGCCGTTCGCGCCGCTGCCGCCGGCCTTGCGCAAGGAGACCGACATCCTGCACATTCTGCGCACCTGGCAGTTCCAGAGCGACAACAGCTTGGCGACGCGATAAGCGCCTTGCGGCCACCGCTGCCGTTACCGATACTACTTCCCATGAGAGACAACCCCTCCCTGCGCAACCATTTCCTGATCGCCATGCCCAGCCTGGCGGACCCCAACTTTTCGCACACGGTCACCTACATCTGCGACCACAACGATGAAGGGGCGCTCGGCATCATCATCAACCGACCGATGGAGCTGACCCTGGGCGAGGTGCTCGAACATATGGAGATCCAGCACAGCGACCATGTCGACCCCGGCGTACCGGTCTACCTGGGCGGGCCGGTACAGTCGGAACGCGGCTTCCTGCTGCATACCCCGGTCGGAGCCTGGTCATCGAGTCTGTCCGTAACCGACGATATCGCCCTGACCACCTCGCGCGACATCCTGACCTCCATCGCTCACGGCGAGGGGCCCCGCGATTACCTGCTGGCGCTGGGCTATGCCGGCTGGGGCGCTGGCCAGCTGGAGCACGAAATCGCACAAAACGCCTGGCTCTCCGGTCCGGCCGACACGCAGATCCTGTTCAAGATGGCGACTACCGAACGCTGGGAAGCGGCCGCCGCCCTGCTTGGGGTCGATCTCAACCTGCTGACCAACGAGGCCGGCCACGCTTGAAAAGACCAGGGACGAGGGGCGAGGGACGAGGGGCGAGGGAGGGTACGCGCAGCGCGCGCGCTAATCGATTTTCGTCCCTAGCACCTCGTCCCTCGCCCCTGGCCGTTCCATGACGGCCCCTGGCGTCCTGCTCGGTTTCGACTACGGCACCAAACGCATCGGCGTCGCCGTCGGCCAGACCCTCACCGGCACCGCCTCCGCCCTTTCCGTCATCGACGTCCACAACGGCCGCCCCGACTGGGACGCCATCGGCCGGTTGCTGGCCGAATGGAAACCGGTCGCCGTGGTGGTGGGCCGTCCATGCAGCATGGACGGCAGCGAACATGAACTCACCAAAGCGGCACGGCGCTTTGGTAATCAGCTGGCAGGCAGGTACAATCTCACCATCCACACGGTTGACGAGCGATTGACCTCGTTCGAAGCCGAGTTGGAGCTGCGGGGAGAGGGCGGCAGAGCCGGGAAACAGGGAGTGGATGCCGTCGCCGCGCGCCTCATTCTGCAAACCTGGCTGGACCAATGCGCCGCCGAGGCGAAGAGATGACCACGACGAGCAACTACGACATCGAGCAAACGCTGACGGCCATGGCCGTCGAGCTGCGCCGGCAACTGCAGGCACGGGGCGGCGCCGAGCCCTGCCTGATCGGCATCCACACCGGCGGCGCCTGGGTGGCGCGACGCCTGCACGCGCTGCTGCAATTGTCCGAGCCCCTGGGGACGCTCGACATCAGCTTCTATCGCGACGACTTCTCGCGCATCGGCGTCCACCCCCAGGTCAAGCCGTCCAACCTGCCATTCGAAGTGGAGGGGCGCGATGTCGTGCTGGTGGACGACGTGCTCTACACCGGCCGCACCATTCGTGCCGCCCTCAACGAGATCTTCGACTACGGCCGCCCCGCCTCGGTCATGTTGGCTACGCTGGTGGAGCGGGGCGGCCGCGAACTGCCCATCCAGGCGGACGTGGTCGGACTGCACATCGACCTGAAGACCGACGAGCAGGTCAAGCTGGTCGGACCGGACAACCTCGCCCTCACCATCCAACGCCATGCCGACCGATAAACTGCAGCTCGACGCCCAAGGCAACCTGCGCCACTTCCTGTCGCTGGAAGGGCTCAACCGCCGCATTCTCACCGAAGTCCTCGACGTGGCCGAATCCTTTATCAGTGTCGACGCGCAGAACGTAAAGAAGGTGCCCCTGCTGCGCGGCAAGACCATCGCCAACCTGTTCTTCGAGCCGAGCACCCGCACCCGCACCACTTTCGAACTGGCGGCCAAGCGTCTCTCCGCCGATGTGCTCAACATCAACATCCAGACCTCGGCCACCACCAAGGGCGAAAGCCTGCTGGACATGCTGCGCAATCTGGAAGCGATGCACTGCGACCTGTTCGTGGTGCGCCACGCCGACTCCGGCGCCGCCCACTTCATCGCCAGCCACGTGGCGCCGCATGTGGCGGTGGTAAATGCCGGCGACGGCCGCCACGCCCACCCGACCCAGGGCATGCTCGACATGTTCACCATCCGCCGCCACAAGGGCGCCGACTTCGGCGCACTGCGGGTGGCCCTCGTCGGTGACGTGATGCACTCGCGCGTCGCCCGCTCGCAGATCCACGCCCTCAACATCCTCGGCGTCGGCGAGCTGCGGGTCATCGCGCCGAAGACCCTGGTGCCGCCGGCGGTGGACGCCCTCGGCGTTCACGTCTACCACGACATGGCGCAGGGATTGCGCGACGTGGACGTGGTGATCATGCTGCGACTGCAGCGCGAACGGATGCAGGGGGCATTGATCCCCAGCGGCAATGAATATTTCCAGCTTTACGGCCTGACCGAAGAGAAACTGGCCCTGGCCAAACCCGATGCCATCGTGATGCACCCCGGCCCCATCAACCGCGGCATCGAGATCGATTCGGAAGTGGCCGACGGTGGTCACTCGGTCATCCTCGAACAGGTGAGCAACGGCATTGCGGTACGCATGGCGGTGATGTCCATGTGCCTCGGACGGCAGCCGGAAACCATAGGGGAGGTGGCCTGACATGCACACGGTGATTCGCCACGGCCGCGTCATCGATCCCGCCAACCGCCGCGACGAGGTGGCCGACCTCTACATCGCCGCCGGCCGCATCGTCGCTATCGGCGAGGCGCCAGCCAGCTTCCATGTGCAGAAGGAGATCGACGCCCGCGGCAAGGTCGTCATCCCCGGCCTGGTGGATCTGCGCGCCCACCTGCGCGAACCGGGACAAAAGCACAAGGGCGATATCGCCAGCGAAACGCGCGCCGCCGCCGCCGGCGGCATCACCACCCTGTGCTGCTCGCCCGACACCCTCCCGGTGGTGGATTCCGCTGCCGTGGTCGAGCTAATCCGCCGCCGCGCCGGCGAGGCGGGTCAGGCCCGCGTGGTGCCGGTGGCCGCCCTCACTGCCGGCCTGGCCGGCGAACAACTCAGCGAAATGTGGGGACTCAAGCAGGCCGGCTGCATCGCCGTCAGCAATGCGCAGCGGCCGATGAGCAACACCCTGGTGCTGCGCCGCGCCCTCGAATACGCGGCCAGCCTCGACATGCCGGTGATGATCTACGCGGAAGACCCGTGGCTCGGCAGCAACGGCTGCGTCCATGAGGGCGTGGTGGCCGCGCGCCTCGGCCTGCCCGGTATCCCGACCTGCGCCGAGGTGATCGCCGTCGGTCGCGACCTGATGCTGGTGGAGCAGACCGGCGTTCGCGCCCACTTCTGCCAGCTGTCCACCCGTCAGGCTGCCGAGATGATCGCTGCGGCGCAACAGCGCGGCGTAGCGGTGACCGCCGACGTGACCGCTCACCACCTCTATCTCACCGAACTCGACGTCGGCCAGTTCGACAGCATGTGCCACGTGCGGCCGCCGCTGCGCAGCCAGCGCGACCGCGACGGTCTGCGCACAGCGCTGGCCGACGGAGTCATCGGTGCCGTCTGTTCCGACCACCAACCGCACGACCTGGATGCGAAGCTGGCCCCGTTCCCCTCCACCGAGCCGGGCATCTCCGCAGTGGAGACTCTGTTGCCGTTGACGCTGCGGCTGGTGGACGAGGGCGTACTGTCGCTGCATGAGGCCGTCGCACGCATCACCTGGCGGCCGGCCAATATGCTCGGCCTCAACGCCGGCACCCTGAGCTACGGCACCCGTGCGGACATCTGCATCTTCGATCCGGAACAGCACTGGACCGTGAACGCCAAGGCACTGTTCAGCCGCGGCAAGAACACGCCGTTCCTGGGCTGGGAGTTGAAGGGCAAGGTGAGCCACACCCTGCTCGACGGTCGACTGGTCTATGAAAACCATCAGTGACAAGTGGCAAGATAGAATCGCTTGCCACTTGTTGACGTGCCACTTGGGACTTGCGACTTCCGATGAATAAACCGCACCGCGATACCGTATTTGCCGAACAGGCCGAGATCCTGGTCCACCAGCACTGTGCCGGCAAACAGCACATCCTGCGCGTCAAGGCGCCGCGCATCGCCGCCGCCGCCCGGGCCGGCAGCTTCGCCCATATCACCGTCGACCCGCAGCGGCCGTTACGTCGCCCCATCTCCATCATGCGCGTCGACACCCGCAGCGGCGAGGTGGAATTTCTCTACAAGGAGTTCGGCGAAGGCACGCGCCTGCTCGCCACGCGCGAGGTGGGGGAAAAACTGAGCGTCCTCGGCCCCATCGGCAGGCCGTTCGAACTGCATACCGAACGGCCGCGGCCGTTGTTGATCGGCGGCGGCGTCGGCATTCCGCCGATGGTATTCGTCGCCGCCGAAACCTTGGCGCTACGCGGCACTTATCAGCCGTTCGTCATCATGGGTTCCGAGGCACCGTTTCCGTTCACGCCGCGGCCGTCGCATATCCTGGTACCGGGCATGGCGCCGGAGGTCATTGCCGCCATGCCGTTGCTGGAGGATTGGGGCATTCCCTCGCGCCTCGCCAGCCGCCAGGGCTTTGCCGGCTGCCACGACGGCTTCGTCACCGATGTGGCGCGTGCCTACCTCGATGCCCTGAACGCCGACCAGCAACAGGAAGTGGAGGTGTTCGCCTGCGGTCCGCACCCGATGTTGGAAGCGGTGGCCGCGCTGGCGCGGGAATACCGGCTGCCGTGCCAGGTGTCGATGGAGGAGTTCATGGCCTGCGGCATCGGCGGCTGCGCCGGCTGCACCATCGAGGTTCAGACCGACAGCGGCCCTGCGATGAAGCGGGTCTGCGTCGACGGCCCGGTATTCGACGCGCGCAGCGTGTTTCCGGACTAGGGCGCCGCAGACACGGCACGGATGTCAGCTGATGCTACTGTTGCTGCCCTTTGACCGACGTGTCGACTGGAAACGACCGCCGCTCATCACCCTCGGGCTGATCCTGATCAATTGCTTCGTCTACTTCGTCCTCCAGGCACCCGACAGCGCCAAACTGGCGACCGCCTACCATTACTATCACGATAGCGACCTCCCCACGATAGAGTTTCCCCTCTATCGCGATTTTCTGCGTCGGCACGGCCGCATGGACGAGTTGCGGCAATTCCAATCGGAATACCAGGTGGAGCAGGGAGCGATCCGTTATCGGATCCCTTGGCTGCCGCAGCGCCTGGACACCGATTACGATTTCATCACCGCACTGCGCGCCGGGAAGCTGCTCAGCGCTAAAGACCCGCGCTATCCCGAATGGCAACAGCAGCGTGAACGTTATGACGGGCTATTGAACGCGACGGTAATTCAACGCTATTCGTTGCGCCCGGCATTGAAATCCCTCGGTACCATGATCAGCAGCATGTTCCTGCACGCCAGCGTCATGCACCTAGTCGGCAACATGGTGTTTCTGTTCATCGTCGGTTTCGTGGTGGAGACGATACTCGGTCGACGCTGGTATCTCGCCGTCTACCTGCTGGCGGGATTGGCATCGGCGGGGCTCGACGTGGCCATGCGCCCCCATGACCTCAACTACCACCTCGGCGCCTCCGGCGCCATCTCCGGCATCATGGGCGCCTACGCGGTACTGTTCGGCCTGCGCAAGATCGCCTTTTTCTACAACATCCTGTTTTGGTTCGACCGGATAACCGCGCCGGCGATCATCATGCTGCCGTTGTGGCTTGCCGACGAGGCGTTGCAGCTGCTGCTGGATACCGCCAGTCACGTTAATTATCTGGCCCATATCGGCGGGATGGTGGGAGGCTCGATACTGACCTGGGGCGCCAGACACTACGACAAACAGCTCGATGTTGCCTATATCGAGGAACCGCAACGAGACCGGCATCGCCGCGAGCAGCTGGACCGGGCGTTGCAGCTGTTGGCGCAACTGAAACCCGAACAGGCCAAGCCGGTTCTGACAAAGCTGTTGCTTGATGCACCCGGCGACACCGAGTTGCTGACGCATCTCTATCACGCCAGCCGCTTTGATCCGGCGGCGGAGGATTACCATCGCTATGCGCGCCAACTGCTGCTGTCGCAACAGCTTTCATTGAACGAACGGCTGCGTCTGCTGGAGGAGTACAGCCGCTTGGCAAAACCCGGCCCGCGACTGGCGAGCGAGGACGCACTCAAGCTGGCGCAGCTGTTCCTTGCCGGCGGCAAGATCGAGACCGCGGAGCGGTTGACGGTGGCGCTACTAAGGCGCGACCAGCATCATCCGGCGCTGCCGGCGTTGCTGCTGCGCGTCGCGAAAGTGACCGAAAAAAACCGCGCCGCCACCTACCTGAAGTTTATTATCAATCACTTTCCCGCATCGGCCGAAGCGCGCACTGCACGCGCGCTGTTGCAGCTCGACTAGGTGCTGGCGCCCTTGACGCTCAGCAGCGCTTCCACTGTCGCGAGATATTGATCGACCTGGGCGGCGATGGGGTCATCGGGATAGCGCTGCCGCAGCAGCTGCAGAATCGGCAGCGCCTTTTCTTCCTGATTCAGCCCTTCGCTCAACGTCCGCGCCACCAACAGGTAAAGGCGCGGGATATCAGGGTGGTTGGGGTATGCCCGATGGAAACCATTGGCCAACTGCACCAACAACGGGTACTCGCCGACGCCGAACATCGTTTCGGCCAACGGGTAGACCTGATTGGGTGAGTCGAGCTTGAAATCGGAATCGGCTCGCTTGCAGTCACGATACACCTTGACCGCCTTGGCCCGGTCGGCGCTCTGCAACAACATCCCGATATATTCGGCACCATGACCGGTCAGGCGCGGCACATCACCGCTCAGCGCCAGCAGGCCGTGAAAGCGATCGTGCAACACCCTATCCTGGCGATGCAGCAGCACCCGCTTGCGTAGTCGCGAGATCGCCTGCTCCACCCGTCCTTCCTTGATCAATGCCTCGATATCCCCAAGCAGGGGATGTTCACGTGCCTTGGCAGCGGATGACTCCGCGATCGACTCCGTATCCTCATCGACTTCCAATCCCAGACGGCGGTGATTCTGAAACAGGACGTAGCCCATCATGCTGAACATCACCAGCGTGAAATACCCGTTGGCAAAAATGGAGACGGGGATCACCAGATGGAACATCTTGCTTTCGAAGGATTCCTTTATCCGCCGCGCTTCCATGGGATCGACCGCGCGTGGGTCCTCCTTCTGCAGCGCGAAGTATTCGCCGCCGACGGACTTAACCATATAGCGCTGAATCATCGCCGGACCGCTGGAGAGAACGCCCAGCATGAAAAACAGCGCCAGATAGGGGACGCCGATGCGTTTGATGATGCCGAATAGTATGGTTGGATCGACAGCGCTGGCGAAGCGGCGCTCAATGGCCAGCGCCATTACGCTGGCGGGAATACTCAGTATCATAGCGACATAATAAATTGACGCTGCGACCGTACCGAGAAATACACGAACGAAACCCAGCACGACAAACAAGAGCACGAAGACGAAGAACTGCTTCACTGCCAGCTCCATCCCCTCGCCGGCCAATCCCTGCGTCAGCGTCGGTGCATGCTCGTGGCCGCGCGCCAACCGGGTAAGCGTGGCGTAGGCGAATTTGTAAAACATCAGCATCAGCAGCAGCTGCACCAACCACGCACTGAACATGCGATAACCGACAAGCATGCTCACCAAAGTGGTAGCGGCCAACAGGGCAAATGGATGCAACTGAAACGGCAGGAGGAAGAAGCGCGGCAGACGATTCCAGAATGGCGGCGCCGATTGGCCGTCACCGATCTCGACAGCGGGCCGCTGACATAGCGGACAGGCCGGCTCGCCATCCGGCTCGTCTTGCGCAAGGCAGGAGGAACAGAAATTGATGTGGCAGTGATCGCATCTCCACGTGGCTACGCGCTGGGGGTGATATTTGCAAAAATTCTGTGCCATGAGTGCTGCGTGCCCCTTGCGTCGACGACGTTGTACCGCCAGGCGGATCGAGCGCCAGCGACATCAATAGCGCGGCGCATGGCCGG
Organism: Proteobacteria bacterium UBA3588; assembly: GCA_002376325.1. Classification (GTDB taxonomy): domain Bacteria; phylum Pseudomonadota; class Gammaproteobacteria; order Thiohalomonadales; family Thiohalomonadaceae; genus Sulfurivermis. Next base: position 18,304 of record DFMR01000076.1, read on the forward strand.
CCGGCGTCGTGTCTTCGTCGGTCGACTCGAGGCTGAGACCACCCAGGCCGGCAGTGAGATCATCCGCCGTCTCCGCCTTGCCGAGTTTGATCATGAGCCGGACCTCATTTGTCGAGTCGGCATTGCGCAAAGCATCTTCCACCGTGATGTGTCCGTCGCGATAGAGTTCGTACAAGGCTTGGTCGAAGGTCTTCATTCCCTGCTGTCCGCCCTTCTTCATCTGCTCCTTGATCATGTGGACCTCGCCCTTGAGGATCAGGTCCGCAATGAGCGGCGTATTGATCAATATCTCGACCGCCACTCGCCGACCCTGGCCGTCGGCGCGCGGCACCAGCCGCTGGGCGACGACTGCCTTGAGATTCAGCGACAGATCCATCAGCAACTGCGACCGCCGATCCTCCGGGAAAAAGTTGATGATGCGATCCATCGCCTGATTGGCGTTGGTGGCATGCAGCGTCGCCAAGCAGAGATGTCCCGTTTCGGCGAAGGCAATGGCATGCTCCATGGTCTCGCGGTGACGAATCTCACCGATCAAAATAACATCGGGGGCCTGGCGCAGCGTATTGACCAACGCCTCCTCGAAACTGTCGGTATCGATGCCGACCTCGCGCTGGGTAACGATGCAGCCGGCATGTTGATGCACGTACTCGATCGGGTCTTCCACGGTAATGATGTGACCATGGCTGTTCTTGTTGCGGTAATCCACCATTGAGGCCAGCGACGTAGATTTACCGGAACCGGTGCCGCCGACGAACAGCACGATACCGCGCCTGGTCATGGCCAGGTCGGCCAGGATCGGCGGCAGATTGAGATCCTCGAAAGTCGGGATCTTGGTTTCAATCTTACGCAACACCATGCCGGCCTGGTTACGTTGCTGGAACACGTTGACGCGGAAACGGCCGATACCCGAGCGCGACAACGCAAAGTTGCACTCATGGGAACGGTTGAAGGTTTCCTTCTGCTCGTCGTTCATGATGCCGAACACGATCTGCCGCGCCTGATCGGGCGTCAGGCTGCCTTTGACCACGGGGGTAATCTGGCCGTTAATCTTCATGCTCGGCGGAACGCCGGCGGTGATAAAAAGGTCTGATGCGTTCTTATGCACCATCAGTTTAAGCAGCTGATCGAATTCCATCCCGGTCTCTCCCGCGATTACTTGAAGGCGTCCTTATTGGCGGCACGGATAGCCGCCTCCTGCTTGCTCACGACGCCACGCTGCACCAATTCCGCCAGATTCTGATCCAGCGTCTGCATGCCGAACTGCTGTCCGGTCTGGATCGCGGAGTACATCTGCGCCACCTTGGCCTCGCGTATCAGGTTACGGATGGCCGGCGTGCCGAGCATGATCTCGTGGGCCGCGACACGTCCGCCACCCACCTTCTTCATCAGGGTCTGCGAAATAACGGCGCGCAGCGACTCCGACAACATCGAGCGCACCATATCCTTTTCCGCAGCCGGGAACACGTCGATGATGCGGTCGATGGTCTTGGCGGCGGAACTGGTGTGCAGCGTACCGAACACCAGGTGGCCGGTCTCGGCGGCGGTCAGCGCCAGGCGGATGGTCTCCAGGTCGCGCAGCTCGCCGACCAGGATGATATCCGGATCCTCACGCAGCGCCGAGCGCAACGCCTCGGTGAAACCCAGCGTGTCGCGGTGCACCTCGCGCTGATTGATCAGGCACTTTTTCGATTCGTGCACGAATTCGATGGGGTCCTCGATGGTGAGGATATGGCCATATTCGCTATTGTTCTTGTAGTCGATCATCGCCGCCAGGGTGGTCGATTTGCCGGAGCCGGTGGGTCCGGTCACCAGTACGATGCCGCGCGGATTGTCGGAGATGTCTTTGAAAATGGCAGGACAGTTGAGATCTTCCAAGCTCAGAATCTTGGACGGGATGGTACGGAACACCGCGCCGGCGCCCCGATTTTGGTTGAACGCATTCACACGAAAACGAGCCAGTCCCTTGATCTCGAACGAGAAGTCTGTTTCCAGGAACTCCTCAAAGTCCTTGCGCTGTTTGTCGTTCATGATGTCGTAGACCATGCCGTGCACAACCTTGTGTTCCAGCGGCGGCACGTTGATGCGGCGCACGTCGCCATCGACACGGATCATGGGCGGCAGACCGGAAGACAGGTGCAAATCCGATGCACCGTTCTTAACGCCGAAAGCCAGAAGTTCGGTAATATCCATACACCCCCACCTCATAGAATTGTTATTGGACCGGCAGCGGCAAGCGACGGCCGGCGAATGGGGATAAAGTATAACGGGCGCGCATGACACACAACCTTGACACGATTCACGACCGGCTACAGCGGGTGCGGGCGGCCATCGCGGCGGCGGAATGCCGCTACGGCCGTGTGCCCGGCGCGGTTCGGCTGCTCGCGGTGAGCAAGACCCACCCAGCGGAGGCGCTGCGCGAAGCCGCCGCGGCCGGGCAGGACTGTTTCGGCGAGAGCTATCTGCAGGAGGCGCTGCCCAAGATCGAGCTGCTGCACGACCTGGGTCTGGAGTGGCACTTCATCGGCCCGATTCAGAGCAACAAGACGCGTCCCATCGCCGAACGCTTCCACTGGGTACATAGCGTAGACCGCCTCAAGATAGCCCAACGCCTGTCCCGGCAGCGGCCGCCGGAGCTACCCGCGCTCAACGTCTGCCTGCAGGTGAATGTCAGCGGCGAAGCGAGCAAAGCGGGCTGCCCACCGGAGACCTTGCCGGCACTGGCGCGGGAGGTGGCGGCGCTGCCGCGGCTGCGCCTGCGCGGACTGATGGCAATTCCTGCGGCGGCGACCGATTTGGAACGGCAACGCCTGCCGTTTCGATCGCTGCGCCTAGCACTGGAGGCATTGAACGACGCCGGACTGGCGCTCGATACGCTATCGATGGGGATGTCCGACGATCTGGAGGCCGCCATCGCCGAAGGGGCGACTCTGGTGAGGGTGGGCAGCGCCATTTTCGGCAGTCGACCGAGGAAGGGAGCGCCCTGACGACGGGGCCCTGGCATGACGCCGGGCATACCGTTATTCTTGTAAGGTTCTATTCGGCACATTGCCAGGGTATTCATGAAAGACGCAACAATCGGTTTTATCGGCGGCGGCAACATGGCCGGCAGCCTGATCGGCGGACTCATCGCAGACCACGTCGATCCGGGGCGCATCTGGGTGTCGGAGCCCGACGGTGGGCGCCTGCGCCAGTTGGCCGACACGTTCGGCGTCAATACCACCGGCAACAACGCCGAACTGGTCGCCGCCGTGGACACCGTAGTGCTGGCGGTCAAGCCCCAGTCGATGAAGGAGGTCTGCGCCGCTCTGGCCGATGCCGTGCAGACCAAGCGCCCGCTGCTCATCTCTGTCGCGGCGGGCATCCGCATCGACGCCATCCAGCGTTGGCTCGGCGCCAACCCGGCGATCGTGCGCGCCATGCCCAACACGCCGGCACTGGTACAGTGCGGTGCCACCGCGCTCTGCGCATCGCCGCAGGTGAACAACGCCCAGCGAGAAACGGCCGAAGGGATCATGCGCGCCGTCGGCCTCGCCCTTTGGCTGGAGCAAGAGGAGCAGATGGACGCGGTCACCGCCCTCTCCGGCAGCGGTCCTGCCTACTTCTTCCTGGTGATGGAGGCGATGGAAAAGGCCGGCCTGGCGCTCGGGCTGACGCGTGACACGGCCCGCCTGCTCACCCTGCAAACCGCCTTTGGCGCGGCCAAGGTGGCCCTGGAAAGCCGCGAGGAGATGGCCCTTCTGCGCCAGCGAGTCACTTCGCCCGGCGGCACTACCGAACGCGCCGTCGGCATCCTGCAGCAGGGCGGGCTGGAGACGCTGTTCGCCCAGGCACTGACCGGCGCACGTGATCGCTCCCGCGAATTGGCGGAATTGCTTGGAGAACAATAGATGGGCAGCTCCTATTTCACCTCACCGCTGACCTTCCTGGTCTCCACCCTGTTCACCCTTTACATCCTGGTGCTGATGCTGCGCTTCCTGCTGCAGTTGACGCGCGCAGACTTCTACAACCCCTTGTCCCAGTTCATCGTCAAGGCAACCAGCCCGGTGTTGCGCCCGCTGCGCCGCATCATCCCCGGCTGGGGAGGCATCGACATGGCCTCGCTGGTGGCGATACTGGTGCTGCAGATGGTTTCGGTGTGGCTGGTGCTGCTGCTGACGCATCGTCCGGTCGGGATCGGCGGGCTGCTGCTCATTTCCGTGGCGCAACTGGTGGACCTGGTCTTCAGCATCTATATCTGGGGCATCGTAATCCTTGCGGTACTCAGCTGGATCAACCCCGGCGTCTACAACCCGATGACCAACGTACTCTACAGCCTGACGGAACCGCTGCTGCGCCCAGTACGGCGCGTACTGCCGCCGATGGGCGGTTTCGACCTGTCGCCGTTGGTGGTGATCCTCGGCCTGCAGGTGATACGCATGCTGGTCATGCCACTGTTCGGCTACGCCGGCGCCTCCCTGTTTTCCCTCTAATTTCGGTGGCGGCCTGGTACCAGTGGCAAGGAGAGGATCTGATCCTCCTCCTGCGTGTGCAGCCGCGCGCCAGCCGTGACGAGATCGTCGGCCCGCACGGCGGCGCCCTGAAGGTGCGCATCACCGCCCCCCCGGTCGATGGGCAGGCCAATGTGCACTTGGTAAAATTCATCGCGGCTACCTTCGGTGTGGCTCGCGGCAACGTCGAGTTGCTGGCCGGCGACAGCGGCCGTAACAAACGAATGCGTATCCACTCCCCCCGTCTTTTGCCTCCCGGCGCCGAGATAGCCTCTGCAAAATGAGAAAAGAGTCCTTGTGAATATTAAAATTTTCAATATATTAGTTACATTAGGCGGTTAAATTAGGTGCCCCGCCCGGCCATGGTTTGAGTGAGGGGTGGGGGCCATAACATGGATAGAACTGACTCATGGTAAGCCAACGCTTCGATCGGCAGATGCAGGCCTACGGCCGCTGGAAGAGCGCCCTCATTGACGGCATTGAGCGCTATCAGCGTTGGCTGGACGGCAGCAAGATGGGGGACGCCGAGGATGACCTGCGCATCTATGAGGTGCTGGATGCGCTGAAGGCCGACCGTCTCACCATCGCCTTCGTGGCCGAGTTTGCGCGCGGCAAGACCGAACTTATCAACGCCATCTTCTTTTCCGAATACGACCGCCGGCTGCTGCCGTCCGAGGCCGGACGCACCACCATGTGTCCAACGGAACTGTTCTGGGACAACACCGAACAGAAGGCCTACGTGCGTCTGCTGCCGATTGAAACGCGCCTGTCCGACACCAGTATCGCCGAGTATAAACAGGAGGCGATCCACTGGACCAACATCGATCTGGATCTGACGTCGCCCGACAGCATGGCCGACGCCTTCCAGGAGATTGTGAAGATCAAACAGGTACCGCTGGATGAGGCGCGCAAGCTGGGGCTCTACAGCGATGCCGACGCCCATCTTCACGCTCAGGGCGGAAAAACACCGAGCCACATCGACATACCGATGTGGCGCCATGCGCTAATCAGTTTTCCCCATCCACTGCTCAAGCAAGGCTTGGTGATCCTCGATACGCCGGGCCTCAACGCCCTCGGTTCGGAACCGGAGCTGACGCTCAACATGCTGCCCAATGCCCAAGCGGTGGTGTTCGTCCTCGCCGCGGATACCGGCGTCACCAAATCCGATCTGGAGATGTGGCAGCACAATGTGAAGCCGCTACGTAGCGGGCACAAGAAGGGGCTGTTTGTCGTGCTCAACAAGGTCGACACCTTGTGGGACGAGCTGAAAACATCGGCGCACATTGAAAAGACCGTTCAGGACCAGTGCCAACGCGCCGCCCAGACCCTCGGCATCGAGCCCGATCAGATCTATCCGGCGTCGGCGCAAAAGGGCCTGTTGGCGAAGATCCGCCATGATCAGGATCTGTTGATCCGCAGCAATATTCCCGCGCTGGAAAATGTCCTGGCCAGCGAGGTGCTGCCTTATAAACAGAGTCTGGTGCGCGAACACATACTCAGCAGCATCGGGACGATGGTAAAGGAGACACACGACCTGCTGGCATCCCGTCTTGGCTCGGCACGCAAGCAGTTGCAGGAGCTGAAAGGGCTGTCCGGCAAGAACAATGAAGTCATCGAACACCTGATGAAGAAGACGCGCGAAGAGCAGGTGGCCTATTACAAGAACGTGGAAAGCTTCCAGGGCAATAAGCGCATCATTCAGGAACAGTCGAAGAAACTGGCCATGACCATCAACCTGGCCGCACTCGATGAACTGGTGGCGCAGACGCGCAATTCGATGTCGGGCAGCTGGACTACGCACGGTCTCAAATCGGGCATGAAAACCTTTTTCGACGGTATCAGTGCACGTCTGTCCGAAGTGTCCGAGTTTGCCGATCAGCTCAATCGCCTGGTGATTACCATCTACCGCACCTTCCACCAGGAACACGGCATCAGCGAGATCAAGCCGGTGCTCTATTCGTTGACCAAGTACAAACAGGAATTCCAGCAACTCTATCAGGAAGCCGAGGCGTTCCGTTCCAGTCCGGTCACGACGATGACCGAGCAACACTACGTCATCAAGAAATTCTTCATCTCCCTGGTGAGCCATGCGCGCAACATCTTCTTTAAGGCACAGCGCGATGCCGAAACGTGGAGCAAAGCGGTGATGTCGCCGCTGGTAAGGCAGATCAAGGACCACAAAGAGGATATGGAGCAACGCCTGGAGAACCTGCGTAAGATCAACGAATCGCGCGATACGCTACAGAGCCGTATCGAAGAGTTGGAGAAATCCTGTGCCTCGCTGTCCAAGCAGTATGCCGAAGTGAAAAGCATTCTTAGCATCGTGAACCTGCCGCTCGAGGTCATGGAAGAGCCGGCGGAGGCCACCGCCAAGGCTAGCTAGCGCCCCGCCTCAGGCGAGCAGCGCACGAACCAGCATATAGATCCCAAAGGCAATCACCAGGGTACCCGCACTGCGGCGCACCCACAGCAAACGCAGCCAAGCGGCCAGCTTGCCCGCAATCAGCCCCATCGCCAGCAGGTTGGGCAGCGTCCCCAAACCGAAGCAGAGCATGATAAGCGCGCCGTGCCACACGTTACCGGACGAGATGGCCCAAATCAGGGTGCTGTAAACCAAACCGCACGGTAGCCAGCCCCACACCAATCCCAGCGCCAGCGCCTGGCCCGGAGAGCGTACCGGAATGAAGCGGCGACCAATCGGTTCCGCATAGCGCCATACCAGGGTGCCGACCCGCTCAACCCGGCTCAGACCATACCACCAGCCGCCGAGATACAAACCCATCGCGACCAAAAACAACCCGGCGATTACCTGCATCCCCAGCCGTATATGCTGGACCGTCCCCAGATGCGCCGCCAGCATGCCGATGCCGCCCATCAGCGCCCCCGCCACCATATAGCTCGCGATGCGCCCGGCGTTGTAGCCGGCGAGATAGGGCAGGAACTTCACCGGCTGTCCGCGCACCCCCTCCGGCAGGCCGAACGAGAGGGCGCCGACGATACCGCCGCACATACCGACACAATGGACTCCGCCGAACAGGCCGACGAAAAAGGCGGCAACATAAGAGATATCCGCATGCATAGAGGGGCGCCCGCCGACAAACCGATGGAGCGTGTATCATAGCCTCTCGCATCTCTCGCCCCAACCGCACGATGACCGAATCCACGCCGCCGCTGTTCAAATCAAAGATGTTCTGGGTCGGCGTGCTCTATTTCGCCTCGGGTCTGCCACTCGGCATGTTCTTTGACATCTTCCCGGTGCAGTTCCGCCAACAAGGGGTAAGTCTGTCGGATATCGGCTTCCTGAGCCTGTTGGGTTTGGCCTGGACACTGAAATTCCTGTGGGCGCCGGCGGTCGATCACTACCGCCACCACCGGCGCTGGATGGCGGCGGTCGACCTGGGAATGGGTGCGCTGCTGCTTGGCCTCGCCGTCCATACCGGCTTCGGACCCTGGACCTGGGTCGCCATCGGCGCATTCACACTGCTCTCGGCCACCAACGACATCGCCATCGACGGCTACACCATCGAGCTGCTCGATCAGCGGGAGTTCGGCCTCGCCAACGGCCTGCGCATCGGCTTCTACCGCGTCGGCATGCTGACCGCCGGGTTTCTGCTGATGCTGAGCGACTACATCGGCTGGTCCGGCACCTATGTGGCCGCCGCCGCGCTGTTCGCGCTGCTGGCCATGATCTGCCTGCAGGCGCCGCGGGAACGGTTGGTCGCACGCCTGCGCGGCATCACATTGCGCCAGGAGTTGCGCGGGCTGGCGGCCCACCCCGCGCCTTTCGGCGTGGTCTTGCTGTTTCTGCTCGGCAGCCTGTGGCTGATCAACGACACCACACACTGGTCGGCGCGGATCGGGCATTTCTGGCTTTATGCCGTCGGTGCGGCGGTGCTCGCACTGGCCATCAGCGTCGGCAGTCACCGGCGCGGCGACGCCATCGCCAGCAAGCGCCTGAGCGAAGGACCGATGTTCGGCGCGCTGCTGGAAATGCTGCGGCGCCCTCATATGCTGCCGGTCATCGGCTTCATCCTCCTGTTCAAGCTGGGCGAGGCCTCCATGGGCTTCATGGTCAAGCCGTTTTGGGTGGATGCCGGCTTCTCCGCCGGTCAGATCGGCCTGGTATCGGTCAATCTCGGCATCGCACTGTCCGTCGCCGGCGGCCTGATCGGCGGCTGGATCACCGACCGTATCGGCATCTTTCGCGCCTTGTGGATCCTCGGGCTATGCCAGGCGTTTGCCAATCTCGGCTATGCCGGGGTCGCCTCGGTGCTGCCGCTCGCCGGCGCCCATGCCACGATACCGCTGGCGCATACGCTGATGATGTACGGCGCCAGCGGCCTGGAATCCTTCGCCGGCGGCCTCGGCACCGCGGCGTTCCTCGCCTTTCTGATGGCGGTGGTCGACAAGCGCCATACCGCCACCGAATATGCGCTGTTGTCGTCGGTATTCGCGCTCAGCCGCTCGTTGGCCGGCTGGGCCGGCGGCTTTGGTGCCCAGTCTCTGGGCTATGCCGACTATTTCCTGCTCACCTTCTTCCTCAGTTTCCCCGCATTTTTACTGCTGCCGTGGGCCAAGCGCATGCTGAACTATACCGCCCGGCGCGATCGCAACACCACGCAGGCCGCGGTGATGACCGAGCCGGAGTGGCAGGCTACGGCCGAACGGCTAGACTGAGATTTATCGAATGGCTTGCGGCCATTGCAGCACGACCCCATCCACTACGTTCCCGCAGGGGAACGCCACGCGAAGGCTCCCCCGGCCTTCCCAGCCCCCGCCCACCGACCCGTGGTGCGGGGGCTGACTTTTTTTGCGAAATTAATTGCCGCCCCGTTGATCAGGGATTACTTATATGCAATCATCTTAATGAGAACTTTTCTCATTTAGACCCGTTACAAGGATCTCGACCGTGACACTGGAACAATTAGCCACCGGCCAATGCGCGCGCATCGCGCAGGTCGAGGGCGACGAACCCCTCAGAACGCGTATGTTCGCACTCGGCCTGCGCAATGGCCGGGAAGTAGCGGTGATCAGGCGTGCACGCCTGGGCGGTCCGCTGCAGATCCGCGTCGGCAGCACCGACTTGATCGTGCGCCGCCGCGAAGCACGCATGATCACGCTGATCGAACCGGCAGCCTGAGGCGGCAAGCCCCATCGCATGAAACGCATCGCCCTGCTCGGCATGCCCAACACGGGCAAGTCCACCTTCTTCAATCGCCTGACCGGCGCCGTCGCGCGCGTCGGCAACTGGCCGGGTATCACCGTCGACCTGTTGACCGCTAAGTTGCTGATGGGCGGCGACATGGTGGAGGTCGTCGACCTGCCTGGTATCTACAATCTGCACGGCTACAGCGAAGACGAGCTGGTGGTGCGTCATTTTCTGGAAAAAAATCCGATTAACCTGTTGGTCATCGTCGCCAATGCAACGCAGCTCGATCGCCAATTGGCGCTGGTGCTTCAACTCAAAGACCTCGGCCTGCCGATGGTGCTGCTGCTCAACATGGTCGACGAGGCCAAGCGCCTCGGTATCCAGATCGAACAACACAAACTGGAGCACGCGCTGGGCATCCCGGTTGCCACACTGAGCGCGAAACACGGCATCGGTTTTCCATGGGCGCGGCAACTGATCGAGCGCAACCTCAACGACACCCTGGCCACGGCCGCGGCCTTCTCGGCCTTCGCCAGTGACGACGCACTGGAAGCGCGCCTGGAAGAGCTGGTGCGCGACACGGTTCACGTTCCGGTAACGTTGTCGGAGACCATCACCAGCCGCCTCGATCGGTTGCTGCTGCATCCGCTGCTGGGGCTACCGCTGTTTTTCCTGGCCATGTATCTGATGTTCCAGGCCATCTACACCATCGGTACACCGATGCAAAACGCAGTCGAGTGGTTGCTGGGGCTGCTCAAACAGGACGCGGTGGCGCCGCTGCTAGCCCATGCCAGCCCGGTAATCAGCAGCTTTCTGCTGGAGGGCATCTACAACGGCGTAGGTACGGTGCTGTCGTTCCTGCCCATCATCGTGCTGTTCTTCCTGTTCATGGGCATCGTCGAGGATTCGGGCTATCTGTCGCGCGCGGCATTCCTGGTCGACGCCTTCATGTCGCGGCTGGGCCTCGACGGCCGTTCCTTTGTGATGCAGCTGATGGGATTCGGCTGCAACGTACCGGCGTTGATGGGTACCCGCGTGATGCGTTCGCGCGGCTTGCGCCTGCTCACCATGCTGATCATCCCGTTCTCGCTCTGTTCGGCGCGGCTACAGGTGTTCATCTTTCTCACCACGGCCGTATTCTCGCCGCGCACGGCGCCGTTCGTGCTGTTTTCTCTCTACTGCATGAGTTTCTTCGCTTCGTTCCTGACGGCGCTGCTCTATCGGCGCAGACTCACCAATGACGAACCGCTGCTGCTGGAACTTCCGCCGTACCGCTTCCCCACCTGGCGGCAGATGGTGATGCGCAGCTGGCACGAGGCGAAGGGATTCGTGCGCGAAGCCGGCGGCTTCATTCTGCTCGGCGTGGTGTTGGTGTGGTTCCTTACCAACATCCCCTTCAGTGCCGCACCGGCCAGCGCCCATACCTTGGCCGGCCGGCTGGCGACCTTCATGGCGCCGGCGTTCCACCCCATCGGCATCAATGACCTGATGAGCATCGCGCTGCTGTTCGGCTTCGTCGCCAAGGAGGTGGTTATCGGCGCACTGGCCGTCATCTACGGCACCAACGAAGGAGCGCTGTCCGGCATCATCGCCACCCATCTTAACTGGATCGAGGCCTACAGCTTCATGCTGTTCGTGCTGATCTACACCCCCTGCCTGTCGGCCATCGCCGTGTTGCGGCAGGAGTCGAAGAGCTGGCGCTTCACCGCCCTGGCGGTGGCCTGGCCGCTGTTTCTGGCGTGGACCGTCAGCTTCGTCTTTTATCAGGCCGCCACCGCCCTGATCGGCGCTTAACGTCGCCGCTAAAGATCCCACTGGTAATCGATGGTGAGCGGCGCGTGGTCGGAGAAACGCTGCGCCCTGTAGATCGAGGCCTGCGCGACCGCCTCCCTCAGCCCGGGCGTAATCACCTGATAGTCGATGCGCCAACCGACATTCTTGGCCCGGGCCTGGCCACGGTTGGACCACCAGGTATATTGGTCCGGCCGCGGGTCAACCACGCGAAACGCATCGACAAATCCCAGTGGCCCGAATAGCTGGTCGAGCCAGGCCCGCTCCTCGGGCAGACAACCGGAATTTTTCTGGTTCCCTTTCCAGTTCCTGATATCGATCTCCTTGTGGACGATGTTGAGATCGCCGCAGATAATCCAGTCGCGCCGCTGGCGCCGCATGGTGCGCAACCGTGCGACAAGGCGCTCCATGAAGCTGAATTTCACCTGCTGCCGCTCGTCGCCGGAGGAACCGGACGGCATATATAGGGAAATGACGCTCAGCTTGCCGAAATCCGCCTGAAGGTAGCGCCCCTCGGCGTCCATATCCTCGAAGCCCGCTCCCAAGGCGGTAACCACGCGGTCCGGCTCGCGGCGGCAATAGATAGCCACTCCGCTATAACCCTTCTTCTGCGCATCGACGAAATAGGCATGGTAGCCGGCGGGATAGTGGCGCTCGATATCGAGCTGATGCTCCTGGGCCTTGGTCTCCTGGATGCAGACCACGTCGGGCCGCTGCTTGAGCAGCCACTCGAAGAAGCCTTTATCGGTGGCCGAACGGATGCCGTTGAGATTGGCGCTGATGATGCGCATCGCTACTCCGTGACCATCGTGGCCGTTGCGGCAAAGATATCGCGATAGCTGGCGTAGAGGGCGCCGACGCTCACCGGAACCAATATCAGGAAGCCCAACATCAGCGGCAATGCCGCAAGCAGTGCCAGCAGCAGCCACAACACACCGACCACCAGCAGCGGCATGGCGTTGGCGGTGCAGGCCCCGATACTGCCTTTCAGTGCGGCAACCGGACGGATATCGGTGAACATCACCAGCGGCACCGCGTAAAACAGCGCCATGGTCCACAGCAACAAAATCAGCGAATCGAGCGACCATGCCAACAACAAACCCACACCGATGCCGGTCATCAGCATCTGCTGATCGCCGCCGCCGAGCATTCCGCTCAGCCCCAGCGATCCCCCCATCAGGACGATGGCGATAACGCTCATCACCAGGTTGACCACGACACTGAGCGCTCCCAGCACCAGCATCGAATTGCGTCGCTCGACCGGTGTCAAGGCCGCAATCAGCTGACTCAGGTCCAGGGCCCGGCCTTCGGCCGTCTCGCGCGCCGCGTACAGCAGGCCGCCGAACAGACCCGGCATGATCAGCGCAAACAGCAACGGCCCAACGGGCGGCAGCAGGGAAGAGACCGCCACGGCGAGCCCGCTGATCAGGGTCAGCACGATCCACATGCCGGGATCCGCCGTGAATATCCGCCAGCCCTCGCCAAGCCAGGAAACCCCCTTGCCGGCATCCACCCGCCGCGCCTTCATCCCCATTTCTCCATTCACGACCCGCCCGCCGGTTTCGTTTCGGCGAAGCATAGCAACAGTGGGCCGCAAATTCAGCGCCACGGCGCCTGGCGCGAGACCGGCCGACTCCTGCTAAAATGGCCCTCTAACTCAATTACGGTTGCGGATCATGCAGGACTATAAGCGCGAATTTATCGAATTTTCCATCCAAAATCAGGTGCTGCGCTTCGGCCAGTTCACGCTGAAATCGGGCCGCATCAGCCCGTATTTTTTCAACGCCGGCCTGTTCAATACCGGCGCCCAGCTGGCTAAACTCGGGCGCTATTATGCGGCCGCCATCGAGGCCTCGGGCATCGCCTTCGACACGCTGTTCGGACCGGCTTACAAAGGCATTCCGCTGGCCAGCACGGCGGCGATCGCACTGGCCGATCACTTCAACCGCAACACCCCCTGGTGCTTTAACCGCAAGGAAGCCAAGGATCATGGCGAGGGAGGCAACATCGTCGGCGCAGCGCTACAAGGCCGCGTACTGATCATCGACGATGTCATTACGGCAGGCACCGCCATTCGCGAATCGATGGAAATCATCCAGGCCGCCGGCGCAAACGCCGCCGGCGTGGTCATCGCGCTGGACCGACAGGAGAAGGGCAAGGGTGAATTGTCGGCGATCCAGGAAGTGGAGCAGAACTACGGCATTAGCGTTGCGAGCATCATCACCCTGGCCGACCTGATGGGCTATCTCGAAGACGATTCCTCACTGGGACAGCACCTGGAGGCGGTGCGCGCGTACCGCGGCCAATACGGCGTCGAGTGATCGGCCGTCGATCCCCGGAAATGGAATGCCGCATCGGCTGCGGCGCCTGCTGTATCGCGCCTTCGATTTCGTCCGCCATCCCAGGGATGGCGGACGGAAAACCCGCGGGAGCTCGCTGCGTGCAATTGGCAGCGGACAACACCTGCCGACTGTTCGGGTCGCCGCAGCGGCCGGCGGTGTGCGGCCGTTTTGAGCCGAGCGGTGATGTGTGCGGCACCGATACGGAAGATGCGCTACGGCGACTGCACACCCTTGAGGTCCTGACCGCATAGTTGTTAGCCAAACAGCAACGAACAACCGACCAGAAAGGTGACCAGCTCGAAGGCGCGCTTGATCCAGCGGTTACCCTTGGCGATGGCCAGATGGGCGCCGAGATAACCGCCCAGCAGCGAGCCGAGCAACAATGCCGGCAGCCAACTCCACGCGACGCTACCCAACACCCCCAAGGTTATTGCGCCGGCGCCGTTCCAGAACAGCCCAACCAATACCAATGTATACGCGACCGCCCGCCGGTAATCCAAACCAAACCAGCGCACCAGCCACATGGTCACGAACAGCCCCGTACCCGATGCCAGAGATCCATTCAGCACGCCGATAAGGAACAATCCAAGACCGCCCAGCCACAGCCCGCGGCCGTGGCGATGGCGCGGTATGTATTCCTGGCCCAAATCATGCTGCCACCACGAATAGATGCCGAGGCCCATCGTCAGCACTCCGAGCGCCAGCCGCGCCGCCCAATCCGGCACATGCAGGATCACGCCGGCGCCCAGAATCACGCCGGGGACACCGCAACCCAGGACGAACAGCACAAAACTTCGCTCCAGGATGGAGGTCTTACTGTGACGAAGGGTCGCGCCGACGCCGAGGGCAACGGTGGCAATCTTGTGGGTCACCAGAGCGACGGCGAACGGCAGACCGAGAAAGAGGAGTACCGGCAGCTGCAACAGTCCGGCACCGCCGCCGGCAAAGGCGGAGAAGACATTGGCCGCCAGGGAGGCGACAAACAGAAGCAATTGATGCGGCGAGTCCACGGGTGGTCCATGACGAGAAAAAACGGACGAAGTATACTGTATTACACTTAACTACCTTTTGGTCCGGGAGAACTCAGGCTATGGTGCAGAGAACAAATTGGGCGATGCGGTGCACCCTCGTGCTGTCCTTGTTGCTACCGCTTTCGGCAACGGCCGGCATCAAGTGTTGGACCGACAAGGATGGAACCCGCGAATGCGGCAATGTGGTACCGCCCGAATATTCACAGCAGCAGACCACCACCTTCAATAACCAGGGTGTGGCCACCGGCGTCGAGGCGGCCGCCAAGACCCCTGAAGAGGTCGAGAAGGAAAAGGCGGCCCAGGAGGCAGCGGCCAAACGCGCCGCCGAAGAGAAGCAGCAGCAGCAACGGCAGGCGGAGTACGATCATATGCTGCTCGCCACCTTTACCACGGATCAGGACTTGATCAGATCGCGCGATCGCAAATTGAGTGCCATTGATGCCACCATCGAGGTCACCAAGGCAGCCATCACCGGTCTTCAGAAAAAGCTTGATACACTACAGCAGAGAGCGGCGGCATACGAGCGCAACGGCCGGCCGGTGAGTGACGAATTGAACACGGACATGACGTCGATACAGCAGCAAATAGAAGGGAAAAAGCAATATATCGCCTATTCGCAGCAGGAGAAGGCGAACATCACGAAACAGTACGCATCGGACCTGAAACGTTTTCGCGAATTGAAGGCGGCGCAGCAACCGCAGCAATAGCAACAACGTCATGAAAGAAGCCACGCCGCCGCGTGGCTTCTTTCCTCCGACACCACCCTACGCACCAAAGATGCCACGCGCCAGCAGCGGCCACTGTTGCTCCCACAATTCGGTCGGCTGCCGCTTAAAGCCGCTGCGGACGAATTGCGCCATACGGCCGTGGGCCGAGGCCACCAGCAAATTGGCGATGGCAGCCACCGGCGCGCCATTGGCCAACCGACCCGCCAGTTCGCCTTCCCGCAACACCTGTTTGAACTGGGTCTCGATGCGGTCGTAAAACTGACCGATACGCAACCGCAGCCGCTCCGTCTCCCCCACCAGCGCATCACCCACCAGGATGCGGGTGATACCGGGATTGCGGGCGGAGAAACCCAGCAATACCGCCATCATCCTCTCGCAGCGCGCGGCAACGTCCCGGTCGTCGGCCAGGATGCGATTGATCAACCCGAACACGGTCTGTTCGAGAAACTCGATCAGCCCTTCGAACATTTTCGCCTTGCTGGGGAAATGACGATACAACGCCGCCTCGGAGACGCCGACCGCGCGCGCCAGTCCGGCCGTGGTGATGCGTTCGCCCGGACTGGTCTCCAGTTCGTGGGCCAATGCCTCCAGTATCTGTTGCCGCCGTGACGGCTTGTCGCTACTCATGTCGCCACCCTCATCCTTGCTTGATCAGTGTGCCCACGCCGGCGTCGGTAAATATCTCCAGCAACAGCGCATGCTCTACGCGACCGTCGATGATGTGACTCGACTTGACGCCATGCTTTACCGCCTCAAGCGCGGTACCGATCTTCGGAATCATCCCGCCGCTGATGGTGCCGTCGGCGATCAGCTCATCCACCTTGGTCGCCGTCAAACCGGTCAGCAGAGTGCCGCTCTTATCCAGCACGCCGGCGGTGTTGGTCAGCAGGATCAGCTTTTCGGCACTGAGCGTTTCGGCAAGTTTGCCGGCGACCAGGTCGGCGTTGATATTGTAGGATTGTCCATCTTCACCGACGCCGACCGGCGCAATCACCGGGATGAAGTCGCGGGTATCGAGCAGCGCGACGATCGCCGGGTCGATCGAGGTCACTTCACCCACCAGACCGAGATCGATAAGCTCATCCTGCTTGTCGCGGCTTTTCATCAGCAGCTTCCTTGCCCTGATCATGCCGCCATCCTTGCCGGTGAGTCCCACGGCACGACCGCCGTGCTGGTTGATGAGATTGACGATATCCTTGTTGACCAGGCCGCCGAGCACCATTTCCACCACGTCCATGGTCTCGCGATCCGTCACGCGCATGCCCTGAATGAACTCGCCTTGTTTACCGATGCGCTTCAATAGGTCGTTAATCTGCGGGCCGCCGCCGTGGACCACTACCGGGTTCATCCCCACCAGCTTCATCAACACCACATCCTGGGCGAAGCTGTGCTTGAGATGCTCCTCGGTCATAGCGTTGCCGCCGTACTTGATTACGATGGTTTTGCCGGAGAAGCGGCGGATATAGGGCAACGCCTCGGCAAGCACCCGTGCGTTATTCATTGCGGTATCGAAATCAAGCGTCATAAATTCCGGTCAGTCTGAAAAATGATGGGCAGTCGTCACGTGGATTGCACTGCAGCACACCGCCCGGTGCCGCAGCAGCAGCGATTATTCTTTCTTGTCGTTATCAGCCGAAGTACCGGCGACTTCCTCCACTTCAACCGCATCCTTGTCCATAAATAATACCGATGGCGCCAGATCATCGTCACCGGACGGCCCTTCGTCCACTATGATGCCGGGATCTTCGCGCATGGCCGCTGCCTTGGCGAAGTCGGGATGTACCTGCTTGGGTTGCACGCGCTGCTCCAGCGCGCGCAACACCTCGCGCGATTCGGCCAGGCGCACCTCGAAATTGTGCTGGCGACCGCCGCTCACCATTTCGACCGCCTGTTTTACCACCGCGATCAGGTCGCCGCGCACGATGCGGCCGCACATGAGACCCAAGGCCATGAATCCCGCAATCAAAGCCGCAGCGGCAAAGCCGAACACCGAAAAGAACGCCAGCCGCTGGGCGGCCGTCAATGCAGCCGGCGCCGGCAGCCATTGTGCCAACTGCCACGCTGTGCCGGGTACAGCGGCGGTGTATGGCGCGCCGCCGCCCTGCAGTGCTTTGTTGCCGACGGCGGCAAGCACCAGCGTTTCGGCAGCGCCCTGGCGCAGTTCGACATAGCCGTTGGTTTCGCCACTCAGTGGCTGCACCCACTTTTTCAACAGATCGACATCCATGGTGACCACAACGGTGCCGGCGATACCGTGCGCCCCGATGACAGGACGGACGACGACCATGTGCTGTCCCTTGGTACCGAATAGATGGACCTCGACCGGCGGCGGCAACCGCTCGGTTTCGGCGCGATGAATCAGATCCAGGCAGGCATAACTCAGCGGCGGCTGGCCGGTAGCGTCGATCCGGTGGTAACCCGCCGGCAATATCCGCACATCCAACACGGCCGGGATCAACCTGCCCAGCGCCGCCGCGTGCTGCGACACCACCGTCGAGTCGTTGTCGCCCAACGCCGACGCCAACGCCGCACTACGACCGGCCGCGGCAACGCTGTCGGCGACGCCTTCGATCCGGCTGCCCAACCGGGCGGCAAGTGTCGCTGTTTGCGCCTTGCGCAAGGCTTCGGCCCTGCCGTTGCCCAGCAACACGAACTGCAGATAGGTAAATCCCGCCGTGATGACGAGCACCACCGCCGCCAGCAGGAACGCCATCAGCACCATGCGCCGGATACTAAGGCCGCGAGACTCTTTGCTGACCGCAGCCACGCCGCCAACGGGATTATCCGCAGGTTTTTTGTGCAACTTGTTCAGCAGAGATTTCACGGTTGCTCATCCCCTCAACTGACGGGCTGCTCAATGGTGCCCGGTATGCCCGAATCCGCCGCAGCCGCGCGTACTCGATTCGAAATCGTCCACCACGTCGAAAGCGACCTGCGTGACGGGGATGAAGACCATTTGAGCGATACGCTCGCCGATGTTGATGGTAAATGAATCGCCGGACCGGTTCCAACACGAAACGAACACCTCGCCCTGGTAATCGCTGTCGATCAGGCCCACCAGGTTACCCAGCACGATACCCTTTTTATGCCCCAATCCCGAACGCGGCAACAGCACCGCCGCCAGCGATGGATCGGCAATGTGAATGGCGATGCCGGTGGGTATCAGGTGCGTCTCGCCGGGTCCGATTTCCAACGGCGCGGCAAGACAGGCGCGCAGATCGAGACCGGCCGAACCGTCGGTGGCGTAGGCGGGAAGGGGAAACTCGCCGCCGATGCGGGGATCGAGTACCTTGAGTTGTATCCTGCGCATAGCGTCGTCCATCGATTCCCTCAATGCCCTCTCACTGTAGAACTTTGCAGATAGCGTTCAGCGATCAATTTCACTAAACGGCGCGCCAATTCGCTCTTCGGCGCCTCCTCCAGTGCGCTATCGCCGTCCGCCCAATAGACCTGCAAAGCGTTGCTCTCACTGTCGAAACCGCGATCGCCGCCGACCCAATTGGCGGCGATCATGTCCAGCTTCTTTTCCGCCAGTTTGCCACGGGCGTAGCGCGCAAGGTCATCGGTCTCGGCGGCAAAGCCAACCGTGAACACGTCAGGGCGCTGTGTACTGATGGTTGCCAGGATGTCGGTATTACGCGTCAGCGCCAGTGTCGTGGCCGGCTGTTCCTTCTTCATCTTGCCGGTCGCCGCCGTGGTCGGCCGATAATCGGCCACCGCCGCCGTCGCCACCAGCAGGTCGAAGCGCTCGCCCGCGACCGCCGCCATCATCTCGGCGGCGCTCTCCACATCGACGCGCCGTACCCCCGGCGGCGTCGGCAGCTGCACCGGCCCGGCAACCAGGACCACGTCGGCCCCCGCCGCCGCCAGCGCCGCCGCCACCGCGAATCCCATCTTGCCGGAGCTGCGGTTGCTGATAAAGCGCACCGGGTCGATCGCCTCCCGCGTCGGGCCGGCGGTCACCAGTGCGGAGACTCCGGCCAGCAGCCCTCCGCCGCACAACGCCTCTACGCCGGCCAACAACTCCGCCGGCTCCAGCATGCGTCCGGGACCCACCTCACCACACGCCTGTTCGCCCGTCGCCGGTCCCAGCACGTGGACACCGCGCGCGCTCAGTCGATCGACATTCTCACGGGTCGCCGGCGCCTGCCACATCTGCCGGTTCATCGCCGGCGCCAGGACAAGGGGGACAGCCGCCGCCAGACACAAGGTGGCCAACAGGTCATCGGCCATTCCGGCCGCCAGCCGTGCAAGGAAATCGGCACTGGCAGGCGCCACCAGTACCAGATCCGCCCAGCGCGCAAGTTCAATGTGATCCATTCCCGCCTCGGCAGCGGCGTCGAACAGCTCGCTGCGCACCGGCTGGCCGGAGAGGGCCTGAAAGGTCAGGGGGGTAACGAACTCGGTTGCGCCGCGGGTCATGACCACCCGCACCTCGGCGCCGGCACGGCGCAACAGCCGCACCAGTTCGCACGCCTTGTACGCTGCGATGCCGCCGGTGACACCGAGAAGTATGTGTCTGTTCACTAACCCGCTCATGAAGGCGGAGTGTAGCAAGTGGCATAGGGAAAGGGAAAAGGAGGAGGGTGCTGCGCATGGATAAAAAAATCGCCGAGATACACCGCCCTGTGCCGGCGGTCTCCCCTTTGCCCTTTCCCTCAGTACCTTGTACCTTTGGTCTACCAAATCACACGGAGGTGACCATGGCGATACGGGACTGGCCCGCGGCGGAGCGACCGCGGGAAAAATTGCTGCGCATGGGGGCGGGTACGCTGTCCGACGCGGAGCTGCTGGCGATCTTCCTGCGCACCGGCCTGCCCGGCGTCAGCGCCGTGGACTTGGCGCGCCGCCTGCTGAACGAGTGCGGCGGCCTGCGCCCGCTGCTCGACGCCGACTACCAGGCCATGCGCAGCCATAAGGGGTTGGGGCCGGCCAAATTCGTCCAATTGCAGGCCGCCCTGGAGCTGGCACGGCGCCACCTGTGGGAGACGCTGCAACGCGGCGACGCCCTCACCTCGCCGGACGAGACCCGCCGTTTTCTTGCCGCCCGGCTGCGCGGCTACCACCACGAGGTGTTCGCCTGCCTGTTTCTGGACAACCGCCACCGCGTCATCGCCTTCGACGAACTGTTCAGCGGTACTATCGACGGCGCCGCGGTGCATCCGCGCGAGGTGGTAAAGCGGGCTTTGGGGCACAATGCGGCGGCGGTGATCCTGGCCCATAACCATCCCTCCGGCGTCGCCGAGCCAAGCCGTGCCGACGAGGCCATCACCCGGCGCCTCAAGGAAGCCCTCGCCACCGTGGAGATCCGGGTCCTGGATCACCTGGTGGTCGGGGACGGCGAAATGGTGTCGCTGGCCGAGAGGGGTTTGATCTAGGGGCCGAAGTCTGATATAAAACGCGGCTCCTCGTCGCGAGACGGGAAAGAATTCCGTTCGGAGGCAATAATCATGTCCAGAGTATGTCAGGTCACGGGCAAAGGCCCGATGACGGGTAACAATGTATCGCACGCGAACAACAAGACGCGTCGCCGTTTTCTGCCGAATCTGCAGAGTCACCGCTTTTGGGTCGAGAGCGAAAACCGCTTCATCCGCCTGCGCGTCAGCACCAAGGCCATGCGCACCATCGACAAGAAGGGTATCGATGCGGTGCTGGCTGAGATGCGTGCCCGCGGCGAGAAGGTGTAAGGAGAGAGACTATGGCCAAGGGTGCCCGCGAAAAGATCAAGCTGGTGTCGTCCGCCGACACCGGTCATTTCTACACCACCACCAAGAACAAGCGTACCAAGCCGGAAAAGATGGAGATCAAGAAGTACGATCCCGTCGTCCGTAAGCATGTGGTGTACAAGGAAGCGAAGATTAAGTAGGCGCTACCCGCCTCCGATCAAAAAAGGCCCGGCCATGCGCGCCGGGTTTTTTTTGGCTTGCCGTTGCGATCAACGGCGGGCATGGCGCATCGCGGCGCCATGCCCGAGCCCTCAGCGTCGCACCGCCGTCGCCACTATCTCCGTATGGACAGCCGCAATGCCGGGCGCCTTGTGGGGCGGCGACACCTGCCAGCCAACGCTCCACATCAACACCGCAAATCCCACCAAGTAGCCGACCGCCACGTGCCAACCGTGGCGCAGCCACTGGCCGACCGATTTACCCTCGGGGAAGAGATTGGTCAGCGCCACGCCGGCCGACGAGCCGAACCAGATCATCGAGCCGCCGAAACCGACCGCGTAGGCCAGCATGCCCCAATCGTAACCGCCCTGGTGCAGCGCCAGCGCCGTCAGCGGGATATTATCGAACACCGAGGACACGACGCCGAGACTGAAGGCGCTCTGCCACGACGCCAGCGGCAGCTTGTCCACCGGCATCAGGGAGGCCGCCAGTACCAGACAGAGCAGGAAGATCGAGCCCTTCACGCTGGCACCCACCTCCTCCCAGTCGGGCCGGCGCAGCGGCACCGATACCAGGATCGCCAGCCATACCGCCACCCCGATGAAGGGGAAACGCTCGGCGACGGCGGGGTAGCGGACGTTGACGGTCACATTGATGCCGATGGCGGCCGCCAGGATCAGCAGCACGATGCCGACCCGCGCCCAATCGATATGGGTGTGGGTATGGGTGTGCTTGATGATCGGCGAATAGCGCTGTTGCTGCATCGCCGCGGGGATGCCGAACACCACCATGGCCACGATGGCAGGGATATAGGCATGAAACACGTCGAACGGCCGCACGCCGTCGATCCACATCATGGTGGTGGTGGTGTCGCCCACCACCGAACCCGAACCGCCGGCATTGGAGGCGGCGACAATGGCCGCGAGNNCCGCCGATCCAGTCGTGCGGCAGGAAGCGCGGCAGCACCACCGGTACGTGGCTCTTTTCGAAATGACGCGCCAGGATCACGAAGCCCAGCAGCAGGCAGAGCAGATTGGCCAGGGTGACCCACTCGTGTTGCAGGTGAAGCAGCAACCCGCCGATCCCCGGCCCGGCGGCAAAGCCGGTGAAGATCAGCTTGTAGACGATGATCACCGACACCCCGATAACGGCGACGCGAAAGGTCTGGTTATGGAACAGAGCGATACCGAGGAGGATGGCACCGAACAGAAAGAACTCCACGGGGAAGCCGAACAGTGTCGGCGCGGTGCGTGCCGCGCCGGCGGCAAAGGCCAGCTGGGGCAACAACAGTGCCGGAAGGAGGCTGGCGGCAAACCGGATAAACCGGGAAACAGCATTTATTTTATTCATGGACGCGATCTCAGTGGCAAAGGTAAATCGGCGCAGCAACAACCGTGCCCCCGCCAGGGCCATTGGGCGACATTGCAAGACCGTCAGCCAACCGTATGTATTTCAACGTAATCATTGATGGCGACGGCAAGGAAATCGGCAGGACGGTCCGGAAGCGTTTGCGAACTAAATACCGACAAATTGGCGGGTTGTTGACAAGACGGCGGCTCCTGCGGCAAACGGGCCGCAAACAAAAGGCCGCTGCCAAAACGGCAGCGGCCCCTCATTTTCCGCGCGGCGTGTCAAAGCAGCGTCAAAATCGAACCGCTTGCGTCAACCCGTCGCCGGGCGCCAGCCGCCCAGTCGGCGCGCGAACTGCTCCAGGGCGGCGACCCCCGAGGTCTCCGCCTCGCAGCACCACTGCTCCAGGGCGGCGACCGCCTTATCCGGCCCGGTGGCGGCATTCTGCCAGATCGCCTTGAGCCGCTCACGGAAACGCACCACCAGAGCCAGGGCCTCGCTCTGGGCCAGTGCCTGTTGCAGACGCGCCCGCGCCTCGCCGTCCAGCGGGCCATCGTCGCGCAGCAGCAGCGCCCGCGCCTGACGCAACAGGGTACGTGCCTCGCGGCTGCGGCGCGACTCCGCCCGCTGTACCGCCGCGATCACTTGGCGGCCGTAGCGCGCCAGCACCTCCATGCGGTGGGCGGCGAGGGTCTGCAAGGTCTCGACGCCGGGCCGCCCGGCGCCGGACAGCAGGCGCGCCGGCGGCGGTGCCACCTTTTTCACCCGCGCCAGCCCCACCCGCTCCAGCAGGCGGATATAGAACCAGCCGATATCGAATTCCCAGCGGCGGCTGGCGAGGCGCGCCGAACCGGGAAAGGCATGATGGTTGTTGTGCAGTTCCTCACCGCCGATGAGGATACCCCAGGGCACGATGTTGGTGGCGGCATCGGGACTGGCGTAATTGCGGTAGCCGAAGTAGTGGCCGACGCCGTTGATGATGCCGGCGGCGAAAAACGGGATCCACGCCATCTGTACCGCCCACACCGTGATGCCCAAGGTCCCTGCCGTCAGCAGGTCCAGCGCCAGCATCAGCACGATGCCGAGATAAGGCCAGCGGCTGTAAAGGTGCCGCTCCAGCCAGTCGTCCGGCGTCCCCTTGCCGTATTGGGCCAGGATGTCGCCGTTTTCCGCCTCGCGCCGGTAGAGCTCCGCCCCCTGCCACAGCACCTTGCTCAGACCGAGCTGTTGCGGGCTGTGGGGATCGGACGCCGTTTCGCATCTGGCGTGGTGCTTGCGGTGGATTGCCACCCACTCCCGGGTGACCATGCCGGTGGTCAGCCAGAGCCAGAAGCGGAAGAAGTGACTGACGGCCGAGTGCAGCTCCAGCGCCCGGTGTGCCTGGTGGCGGTGGAGGAAGATGGTGACGGAGGCGATGGTGACATGGGTGAGCAGCAGGGTGAAGCCGACCACGCCCCACGGTCCCAAGCCGAGAAGACCATGTTGCATAAGGGGAATTTTCCTGAGTTGATAGAGAGTTACGAATGACTATTGGACAACGGTCCGGCGTAAACGTTGTTCAAGCGTAGACCAGCGGAGAGGTGTCGGCCAGGTGCCGACAGCGCCTATGACGGGAGGTCGAGCACCAGGTTGCCGACGCTGTCGACGCGGCAGCGCCAGCCCGGCGCCAGATAGGTGGTCGAGACCCGCTCGGTGATCAGGGCCGGCCCGCCGATCACCTGTCCCGCCGCCAACCGCTCCCGCGCCCACAGTGCGGCGGGATCGGCCAGCCCATGGAGGTTGGCGGAGCCGATCGGCCCCGCCGGCGTGGCCGGCACGTCGGCCAGCGCCGGCGGCCGGCTGGGGGCGAACAGCCCGAGCCGCACGTTGACCAGCTCCACCGGCAGCGCCAGACGGTGGCCGAAGCGCGCCTGGTGGGCCTGATGGAACGCCTCGAGGGCAGCGGCGACGACTCCGTCCCACGGCACATTGAGGGTGTAGGCCTGGCCGCGATAGCGCAGGTCCAGGGTGCGGCGCCGCTCCAGCCGGTCGGGCGCGACGCCTTCGGCATGGAGCGCCGCCTCTCCCTGTTGCGCCAGCCGGTCGAAATGGCGTTCCAACTCGTCCGGCGCCAGCGCCTCCAGCGGGCTGGTCACGGTATGCGACAGCTGGCGCCCGCGCGGCGCCGCCAGCATCCCCAGGGCCGACAGCACGCCGGCATGGACCGGTACCAGCGCCTGGCGCATGGCGAGCTGTTCGGCCAGGGCGCAGACGTGCAGGCCGCCGGCGCCGCCGAACGAGACCAGGGTGAGCGGCCTCGGGTCGACGCCTCGCTGCACCGACATCACCCGCAGAGCCCGAGCCATGTGTTCATTGGCGAGAGTGATAATGCCGGCCGCCGCCCCCTCCGCCGACAGTCCGAGCCGCTCGCCCAGGCGCCCGACCGCGGCGCGGGCGGCCGCCGCATCGAGCCGCATCCCGCCGCCGAGGAAGGCCTCGGGCCGCAGCCGCCCCAACACCAGGTTGGCGTCGGTAACCGTCGGCGCCGCGCCGCCGCGGCCGTAACAGGCCGGGCCGGGGTCGGCGCCGGCCGATTCGGGACCGACCTGGAGCAGGCCGCCGCCGTCGACATAGGCCAGCGAACCGCCGCCGGCGCCGATGGTATGGATATCGGCCTGCGCCACCGCCACCGGCCATGGCCCGATACGCCCTTCGCTGGTCAGCGTCAGCTCGCCGTCGACCAGCGCCACGTCGGTGGAGGTGCCGCCCATGTCGAAGGTGAGCAGCCGTTCGCGCCCCGCATGGTGCGCGACGAAGCGGGCGCCGACCAGC
The DNA here is from genome assembly GCA_002376325.1 of Proteobacteria bacterium UBA3588. Classification (GTDB taxonomy): domain Bacteria; phylum Pseudomonadota; class Gammaproteobacteria; order Thiohalomonadales; family Thiohalomonadaceae; genus Sulfurivermis. Next base: position 43,878 of record DFMR01000076.1, read on the forward strand.
CCGCCCGCCGGCCCCGACAGCAGCATCCGCACCGCCTCGCGGCCGGCCTGGGCGGCGGCGATGGTCTCGCCGGAACTCTGCATCACCGTTAGCGCAGCGCCGGGCAGCCCCGCCTGCAACCGTTGCAGATAGCCCTCGACCAGCGGTCCGACCCAGGCATTGAGCCAGGTGGCGATGCCGCGCTCGTATTCGCGGGTCTCCGGCAACACTGCCGAGGAGCGCGATATGAACAATGTGGAAGGCAACGCCGCCTCGATGGCGCGCTCGAAGCGGTCGTCGCGATAGGAGAACAGCAGGTTGATGGCCACGGCGCGCGGCGCCAGCCGCTTGGCGGCGGCGCGCAGCTCGGCGAGGTCGGCGTCGGTCAGCGGCTCCACCACGGAACCGTCGGCGGCGAGCCGGCCGCCGGTCTCCAGACAGAGTTCGTCGGGTACCGGCGGCGACGCGCCATGCGGTTGCAGGTTGTATAGTTCGGCACGCGCCTGACGGCCGAGGGTGAGCAGATCGCGCAGGCCGCGGTTGCCGATGTAGAGGGTACGCACACCCTTGCCTTCGAGCGCAGCGTTGGTGGCGACGGTGGAGCCGTGCACCAGATGCAGTTGCGCCAACCGCGCCGACAGCCCCAGCTCGTCGATCCCTTGCAGGATCGCGCGCTCCGGCGCCGCCGGCGTCGACAGCACTTTGTGGATACGCAGCGCAGCGTCGTCGTAGAGCACGAAGTCGGTGAAGGTACCACCGGTGTCGACACCGAGAATCAGCATGGGCAAACCGTCCGTTCAACAATCGCAGGGGCGCGGGCGACGCTCATTTTACGGCGCCGCAGCCGATTCGCCACCACATGCCGTGAACTTGTCGGCCGCGATTGTTGTCTCTGCTTGCGTGTGCAAAACGCCGGCATCACGCCCGGGCTGCGCCGCAGCAACCGGTGATAGACTACGGCCTGCCGCTGCCGGGCAACCCTTTCGTTTCACTTTGAACAAGAAGAGAGACTATGGAAACGGACAGCCTGATCGACGTACAGCATCTCTATCGCTACTACGGCACTCACTGCGCGGTGCGCGACGTCAGCTTCCAGGTGAGGCGCGGCGAAGTGCTGGGATTCCTCGGACCCAACGGCGCCGGTAAATCCACCACTATGCAGATGCTCACCGGCAACCTCGCGCCGAGCGCCGGCAGCGTCACCATCAACGGCGTGGACCTGCTGGAACATCCGAAGCAGGCCAAGACCGCCCTCGGCTACCTGCCGGAACAGCCGCCGCTCTATCGTGAACTGACCGTCGATGAGTTTCTCGCTTACTGCGCGCGCCTCGGCCGCATGGCGAGCAACGAGATACTCCGCGCCGTGAGCTACGCCAAGGAGCGCTGCGGCCTGGGCGACGTCGGCGCGCGACTCATCGGCAACCTCTCCAAGGGCTACCAGCAGCGCATCGGCATCGCCCAGGCCATCATCCATACCCCTGCCGTAGTGATACTGGACGAACCGACCGTCGGCCTCGACCCGATCCAGATCCGCGAGATCCGCAAGCTGATCCGCGACCTCTCCGCCGAGCACAGCGTCATCCTCTCGACCCATATCCTGCCCGAGGTCCAGGCCATCTGCGATCGGGTACAGATCATCAACAAGGGCGAACTGGTACTGGCCGACTCCATCGACGGCCTGACGCGCCGCATGCAGCAGGCCACGCTGATCGTGGGGCTGCACCGCCCGCCCGAACCGGCAACGCTGAAGACGATCGCCGGGGTGCTGGAGGTCGAAACACTCGGTGATGGGCGCTTGCGTCTGCACCATGTGCCCGATCAGCATCCTGCCGAGGCACTGGCGGAGCGCGCCGTAAACGGCGGCTGGGGCCTGTTCGAACTGACCCCTGAGCGGCTGTCGCTGGAGGATATCTTCGTGCAGCTCACCGACAACGAAACGACTGAGGAGGCGGCCTGATGATCCGGCATATCGCCGCGCGCGAACTGCGCACACTGTTTCTGTCGCCGCTGGCCTGGAGCATCCTCGGGGTGGTGCAGTTCATCCTGGCCTACCTGTTCCTGACCCAGGTGCAGGAATATGCGCGTTTGCAGCCGCAACTCGCCATGATGCACAACGCGCCCGGCATGACCGAGGTTATCGTCGCGCCGCTGCTCGGCACCGCGGCCATCATCCTGCTGCTGATCGTGCCGCTGGTCACCATGCGACTGATAAGCGAGGAGCGCCGCAATCGTACTTTACCGCTGTTGTTGTCGGCACCGGCGTCGATGACCGAGATCATCATGGGCAAGTATCTCGGCGTGGTGGCGTTTCTTGCGATCCAGCTGGTGTTGGTGGCGCTGATGCCGTTGTCGCTGCTGGCCGGCGGCAGTCTCGACATGGGCCAGTTCGCCGCCGGCCTGCTGGGATTGCTGCTGATGCTGGCCGCGTTTGCCGCCGCCGGTCTCTACATGTCGACCCTCACCGCGCAACCCACGGTCGCCGCCGTCTCCACCTTCGGGCTGCTGCTGCTGCTGTGGCTGATCAACTGGGCGGGCAATACGGTGAGCGACAACGGCTCCAGCGGACTGTTCGCCTATCTGTCGTTGCAACAGCATTTTCAGTCGCTGCTCAGCGGTGTGTTCGATACCGGCGACGTGATCTACTACCTGCTGTTTATCGTCCTGTTTCTGGTCTTCAGCGTGCGGCGTCTTGACGCCGATCGTCTGCAACATTGATTACTGCGGAGGTTTGACATGGAAGCAAGCGCCAAGAGCCGCCGCCTGCTGCGCCTGCAGGGCGCCACCTTTGCCGTCCTGTTTCTGGTCGTGATCGGCCTGCTGGCCTGGTTGAGCACACGCTATCAGTTCGAGTCCGACTGGACCGCCAATGGACGGCACACCCTCTCCAGCGAGAGCGTCGCGCTGCTCAAGGAACTCAAGGACCCGATCACCATCACCGCCTTCGCCCGCAACAGCCAGCTGTCGACACTGCGCAAACAGATCAAGGATCTGGTGGATCGCTACCGGCGCGTGAAGAGCGACATCGCGCTGCATTTCGTCGACCCGGACATGGAACCGAACAAGGTACGCGCCGCGGGCGTCACCCTGAACGGCGAACTGGTCATCGAATATCAGGGGCGCACCCAGCACGTGCAGCGGCTGAGCGAGGAAGCGATCACCAACGCCCTGCAACAGCTGGCGCGGACCGGCCGGCGCGAGATTGTGTTTCTCGCCGGTCACGGCGAACGCAACCCGCAAGGGAAGGCCAACTTCGATCTGGGCCGCTTCGGTGAACAGCTGCGCAACAAGGGGCTGAAGATCAGCCTGCTCAATCTCACCAAGACCCCTGCCGTGCCCCGCGATACTGCCGTGCTGGTGATCGCCAGTCCGCAGGTGAACCTGTTCCCGGGCGAGGTGCGGCTCATTCAGGATTACGTGCAGCAAGGCGGCAACCTGTTGTGGCTGGCGGAACCGGGCGGCCTGCATCAGCTGGGTCCGCTGGCGGCCCAGCTGGGGCTGAAGTTCGATCCGGGGACCGTGGTCGACCCGACGACGCGCCTGCTCGGTATCAGCAACGCCGCCTTCGCCGTCGTCGCCCAGTATCCGCATCAGGCGGTAACACAGAATCTGGCCAGCGTGACCCTGTTCCCGTACGCCGTCGCCATGGATACCGCCGGGGTGAAAACACCGTGGCAGGCGACACCGCTGCTGCGCACCATGCCGCGCAGCTGGTCGGAGACCGGGCCGCTGGAGGGCGAGGTGCGCTACGACAAGGGCAAGGACGTGCCGGGACCCCTGACCATCGGCGTCGCGCTGCAACGTCCCCAGCCGCAGCCGGACGGCGGGCCGACGAAGGGTGCCAAGAACAGCGCGTCCGCAGCAAAGTCGTCGACCGGGCAACAGCGCGTCATCGTCGTCGGCGACGGCGATTTCCTCTCCAACACCTACCTCGGCAACGGCGCCAATCTGGAATTGGGTGAGCGCATGATCAACTGGCTCGCCCACGACGATGCGCTGATCCGCATCCCGCCGAAGGTCGCCACCGACACCAAACTGGTGATGTCGCCCACCACCGGCTACCTGATCGGCTTCGGTTTCCTGTTCGTCCTGCCGGGCGGGCTGGTGGCGGCGGGTATCGTCATCTGGCTGAAGCGGCGCAAGCGCTAGGGAGGGGCCATGCACAGACGCAACGCGCTCAACCTGGGCCTGCTTGCCGCCGTGACGGTACTGGGGCTGGTGGCCTGGTTGCAACCGGGGCACAAGCCGCCGGCCGCACCGCCGACCTTGACGGCGATAAAGCCGCACGATGTCCACACCATCCGTATCGAACGGCGCCAGGGCAAGACCATTGAGCTAGCCAAGGTCGACGGCCAATGGCGGATGCGCGCGCCGATCGACGCGCGGGTCAACGACTGGCGGGTGCAGTCGCTGCTGCGCGTCACCCGGAACCACAGCCTCGGGTCCAATCCGGTGAAGGGGCTGGACCTCGCCCAGTACGGGCTCGACAAACCGGCGGCGCGCCTGTTCCTCGACAAGCTGGAGATCGATTTCGGCACCACCACGCCCCTTGGCAACCGGCGTTACGTCCGCATCGGCAACACCATCCATTTGATCGACGACGTCGCCTATTACCATCTGCTGGGCTCCTACACCGGTTTCATCAGCTACCGGCTGCTGCCCGATCCCGCCAACATCGAGGCGCTCACGTTGCCCAAGCTGAAACTGGTCATGCACAACGGCGACTGGCAGCCGCAACCCAGGCCCGCCCACTATTCGGCCGACGCGCTCACCCGGCTGGTGGACGCCTGGCGCTATGCCTCGGCCCTAAGCGTCAGTCCCTATACCCCCGCCAAGGGCGCCGGCACCGATGAAATACGCATACGGTTGGCACAGCGCAAGAAGCCGCTGGTGTTCCGCATCGTCGCGCGCAAACCGGACCTGATCCTGGCGCGGCAGGACCTCGGGATCGAGTATCATCTGCCGAAAGATCAGGCAAAGGCGATGTTGACCCTGACCGGTGCGCCGGAAGGAGAACAGGAGGCGCCGGCGCCCAGCAAACCGTGAGGACCGGGTGCCCGAACTCCCTGAAGTCGAAACCACACGCCGCGGCATTGCGCCCCATGTGATCGGCCGCACCATTCGCGACGCGGTGATCCGCAACCGGCGCCTGCGCTGGCCGATAACGCACGGCCTGGCAACCCGACTGCGCGGCCGGCAGGTCCAGGCGGTGGAGCGCCGCGGCAAATACCTGTTGCTGCGCTGCGATTGCGGCACCCTGATACTGCACCTCGGCATGTCCGGCAGCCTGCGGCTGGTGGACGCCGCCGCCGCCGTCGGCAAGCACGATCACTTCGACCTGCTGTTCGACACCGGAATGGCGTTGCGTCTCACTGATCCGCGCCGTTTCGGCGCGGTATTGTGGACCGCGGACGAGCCGGCGCAACACCCACTGCTGCGCGACCTGGGACCGGAGCCGCTGACGGCGGAATTCGACGGCGCCTACCTGTTCGCCCGCTCGCGCGGCCGCAAGACGGCAATAAAGCAGTTCATCATGGACGGCAAGGTGGTGGTCGGCGTCGGCAACATCTACGCCAACGAGGCGCTGTTTCGCGTCGGCATTCACCCGGCGCGCGCCGCCGGCCGTCTGTCGCACGAACGTTGTCAGCGCCTCGCGGCGGCCATCGAGGAGGTGCTGCGGGAGGCCATCGCGCAGGGAGGCACCACCCTGCGCGACTTCGTCGGCGGCGACGGCAAACCGGGCTATTTCGCCCAGCGGCTGCGCGTCTATGATCGGGCCGGCGAACCCTGCCCGGTGTGCGGCACCGCCATCAAACAGCTGCGCCAGGGCCAGCGTTCGACCTATTATTGCCCCCACTGCCAACGTTAACCTCGTCCGTAAGAAACCCGCACCATGGAATCACCCTTCACCACTCCGGAGCGGCTGCGCCGCCCCTTTGTCGACGGCCTGCAAGCCCTGCTGCAACAGGAGTCGCTCGGCACTTTCATCCTGGTATGCGCCAACGCGACCTACGATCCCGCCATTTACCAACAGCTGGCATCGCCCCTGCGCGCCCAGTTCGATCGGCTGTTGCAGCGCTTTCGCCACGCCTTGGGCGCAGGTCTGACGCTCAACGAGGTGGAGGAGGATCTGCTGGTATTTCTCAAGATCGCCGCGATCGGGTTCGAGGCGCTGCAACCGACGACGACGCGCCGCGTCGGCCCGTGGCAGCTGCAGTTCAACCACCTGCGTTCGTTCCGGCCCAAACGCATCAGCGGTCGGAAGCCGGAAGGGATCTCCGCGCCGTTCAATCCGCAGGGTTTTCACTTCAACAAGCCGTTCATGCAGAAGGAGCTGTTCTGGAGCGGCGAGCTGGGCGGGCGCCAAGCCGATCTTTACTACAACAAATATCCCTTCGCCGACCTGCACGGCCTGCTGGTGCCGGAACGCGACCAGTGCCTGCCGCAATACCTGCAACGCCACCATCACGACTACGCCTGGGAGGTGACCGCGCAGCTGGGCCGGACCCTGCCCGGCGCCGGCATCGGCTATAACAGTTACGGCGCCTTCGCCTCGGTCAACCACCTGCACCTGCAACTGTTCGTACAGCCGCAAGCACTGCCGGTGGAGGCACCCAACTGGCGGCACAACAGCGGCGACCAACCCTACCCGGCCCCCTGCCTGGCCTTCGACGCGGCGACGGCGATGTGGCAGGCGATCGCACAGCTCCATCGCGACGCCATTCCCTACAGTGCGTTCTATCGCAGCGGTCGGGGCTATCTGTTCCCGCGCCGCCCGCAGGGCGAGCTGGCACCGCCGCCGTGGAGTTCCGGCTTCACCTGGTCGGAACTGGCGGGCGCCATCCTCACCTTCAACGGCGATGCCTACGGCGCACTGGATGCGGCAACCGTCGCAAATTACCTGAGCGAGGCGGGACGCGCTGCCTGATACGCGGCAGCGGTGGGAACGTTATCGGGTTTCGGCGACCAATTCGAGCAAGGAGCCATCGTCAGGAACGCGTGGAAGCAGCGCCTGCCCATCGACGATGGAATACCGATGGAGCGGGGCCGCCGGGTTCGCTATTGGAGTGTCAGCACCCACTCGACGACCTTGCGCACGTCGGCCTCGGGGGCCGGGCTCGGCGGCATCGCCATGGTGCCCCAGACCAGCGGCTCGCCGCGCTTGCTGCCGCCCTTCACCTTGGCGGTCAGCCGGTCGAGCGCACCTGCATCGCCCCGGTACTTCGCCGCCACCTCCTTGAATGCCGGCCCCACCAGTTTGCTGTCCACCCGGTGGCAGGCGAAGCAGCCGCTCTTCTGCGCCAGCGCCTCATCGGCACCCGCTGTGGTGCTGAGCGTGAACGCCACCAGTGCCACGGCGATTCCTGCAATCCTGTTCATGACCGTTCCCCTTGCCCCATCACCGGCTCAGTGTGAAGGCCGCACCAGCCCCGCCTCCACTTCAAGACGTTTGGCGGGTCCGGCCAATAGCTCCACCAAGTGTAGGGCGAAGTCCATGGCTGTGCCCGGGCCGCGCGAGGTGATCACATGGCCGTCCTGCACCACGGCATCGTCCAGGTAGGTGACGGAGGGCAGATTCATGCGGTCGACAAAACCCGGAAAGCTGGTGGCGCGCCTGCCGTCCAGCAGGCCGATACGGGCAAAGACCTTGGGGGCCGCGCAGATGGCGGCAGTATAGCGGCCGGCCGCACTCATCGCCTTCAGCAGCGCCTCGATCCGGGGATCGCGGTCCAGCCGCTCGGCACCGGGGCCGCCGCCGGGCAGCACCACCATGTCGTAGTCACGCTTGAGTGCATCATCGAGAGCGATATCCGGAAGCAGCACCACCCCGCGCGAGGCCGTCACCGGACCGTCGTCAAGCCCGGCGCTGACGACCTCGATACCGCCGCGACGCAGCAGGTCGATGACGGTTACCGCTTCGAGCTCTTCGCAACCTGGGGCGAGGGGGACAAGGACGCTTGCCATAGCCGGGGATTCCTCTGGAGACGTACGGCGATCAGCTGCGACACCGGCACCAGTTCGACCCCGATCTCGTGCAGGCGCGGCAGAACCGCGGCCAATACCTGCAGTGTAGTCGGGTGCGGATGGGCAATCGCCAACGCCGTGCCGTGACGATAGGCGGCGGCGAACGCCCGCGCCAGTTGGCGCCGGATGACGTCGGGGTCGGGATCGTCGTCAAGAAAGAAATCGCGCCGCGTCGTGGGCAGGCCGTGTTGTAGGGCCACCTTGGCGGCAACGGTACGGCGCGTGGTGACGCTATCGACGAAATAGAGACCGCCGTGAGCGTTCAGCTCGCTCATCAGCCAGTCCATATGGGGCGTGTTCTGGGTCAGCAGGCTGCCCATATGATTGTTGACGCCGCTCACGAAGGGGATGGAGGCGAGATCGTTGCGTACGGTGGTACGGAATTGCGCCTCGCTCATTTGCAGCGTGATGCCGCCCGGACCGAGACGCCGCTCGCTCTCCGCCTCCATGGGCAGGTGCAGCATCACCTCGCGGCCCTCGGCGTGCGCCGCACGGGCGAAGCGTGCGGCAAACGGCGTGTCGGGCAGAAACGAGTAGGTCAATGCCCCCGGCAGGTCGATCGCCTCCCGGCCGTAGCGGTAGTTGTTGCCCATATCATCGATGATGATACTGATGCGCGGCGCGGCATGGGCCGCGGCCGCGATGCACAGCAACAATAGCGCCGGCAGGCGACCGCGCACCCTTTACTCCGCCGCGTGGGCACGCAGGATGTGCAGCCCCCGCAGCAGGTTGAGCGCCTCATGCACGCCGTAATCCTTGTTCACCGAAGGATCGACCCTTTCCTTCTTCGCCTTGGCGTTGTCCTTCTCGGCCTCGCCGTTAATCAGGTGACCGGTGAGATCGGCTTCTTTCAGCATATCCCGATCGGCGTTGGGCACTGCCGCCAGCTTGACCGACTGCAACCGGATATCGGGTACGATGCCTTCGGCCTGGATCGAGCGGCCGGAGGGGGTGAAGTAACGCGCGGTGGTCAGCTTCACGGCGCCGCCGTTGCTCATCGGGAAGATGGTCTGCACCGAGCCCTTGCCGAAGGTGCGGCTGCCCATGATGATTGCGCGCTTGTGGTCCTGCAGTGCGCCGGAGACAATCTCCGCCGCCGACGCCGTCCCGCCGTTCACCAGCACCACGATCGGCGCGCCGTTAATCATATCGCCCGGCGTCGCCATATATTTCGATTGGGAATCCTTGGTACGGCCATCGGTGTAGACGATCAGCCCCTTGTTGAGAAAGGCGTCCGCCACCGATACCGCGGCACCGAGCACGCCGCCCGGGTTGTTGCGCAGATCCAGTACCAAGCCATCCAGTTTGCCGCCGTTCTCCTTCTTCAGCGCCGACAACGCCTTCAACAGCTGCTCGCCGGTCTGGGTCTGGAAGCTGGTAATGCGCACATAGCCGTAATGGGATTCCAGCGTGTGGTATTTGACGCTCTTGACCTTGATCACTTCGCGGGTAATGACGATCCTGAGCGGCTTCTGCTCGCCTTCGCGCACCACGGTCAGGGTGATCTTGGAGCCGGGTGCGCCGCGCATCATGTTGACCGCGTCGTTCAGGGTAAGACCTTTGACCGGCGTCTCGTTGAGGCGGACGATGAGATCACCCGGTTTGATGCCCGCTTTTTGCGCCGGCGTGTCGTCGATGGGGGAAATCACCTTGACGAAACCGTCCTCCATCCCGACCTCGATGCCGAGCCCGCCGAATTCGCCGGTCGTGCTCACCTGCAGATCCTTGAACTCCTTCGGGTCGAGGTAGGCGGAGTGTGGGTCCAGCCCGGCGAGCATGCCGCGAATGGCGCTTTCGAGCAGCGCTTTGTCCTTTACCGGCTCGACGTAATCCGACTTGATCTTGCCGAACACCTCGGCAAAATTCTGTAATTCGTCAAGCGGCAACGGGGCATTCTGGACACTGTTGCGATCCGCCAAAACACTGCCGCCCACGGTCAGGGCTATACCCAGCACCAAGCCAATGGTCAGGATAAAAAGGGAACGGGTGGCTTTTTTCATCGATTACTCCGGGTTGGCCCGTGGTTTCAGTTTACGGGGTCATAGACCGCGTCTGGTGCAATTTCTGCGATATTACTGCATAACGCCGCCGTTGCCATCATCGTCGACACCAGTTAGACGGGTTCGTGGGCTTCCCGTTCCGGCGGATCTCGAAATATAAGGCGTTGGTGCTGTCGCCCCCGCTGGTCCCTGCGGCGGCGATGACATCGCCGGCCGCGACCCAGTCTCCAACCGACTTATAGAGCGTCTGGTTGTGGCCGTACAGGCTCATGTAGCCGTTACCATGATCGATGATGAGCAGCATGCCGTAGCCACGCAGCCAGTCGGCAAAGGCCACCCGGCCATACGATATGGCCCGCACCGGCTGGCCCGCCTTTGCCGCAATCAACACCCCTTGCCAGCGTAGATTGCCCACCCGACGTGCGCCATAGCGATCAATGATTGGGCCGCGCAGCGGCCATGACAAGCGCCCCTTCATCTGGGCGAATGGGCGCTGGTTTCCGGGCTCCGCCGGTATGTCGGCCAACGCCTGCGCCAAGCTATTTACCAGTGATTCGAGCTCCTTTTCGTCGCTCAACATCTGTTGCAGGCGTTGGCTCTTGCTGCGCATGTCGTGCTTCAGGCGCGACATCAGCCGCGTCCGCGCCGCCTGGTTCAGCTCCAGATCCGCTTTCTGCTGCCGCTGCTGATCGCGCAGTGCCGCCAAGCGGTCGGTTTCCGTTTCGATCTGCCGGCGCACGCGATCCAGCTGCCGCATCGCCTCCAGCAGCGAGCTAATGCGCGCCGAGCGGGCACGATTGAGGTAGTCGTAATAGGTGATTACCCGTCCCAGGGTCGCGGGCTGCTGCTGACTGAGAAGGATCTTGAGATACTCCTGTCGCCCCATCGCATAGGCCGCCCGGATCTGTTCGCCGAGCAGGCGCCGTTGCCGGGCGATGGAGTTTTCGAGGTCGGCGCGCTTGCGTTGCAGCGCGGCGAGTTTGCGCCGCTGTAGCGCCAACTGGATGTTCAGGTCATGCAACGTGCCGGCAATGCGGCCAATCGCCTCTTCGCTGACGCGCAAATCGTTACGCAGCGCGTCGTAGCGGCTATGTACGCGATTGAGGTCGTCGCGCAACAGCGCGATGCGCTGGCGCAAAGCCGCCAGCTCCGCGGCCCTGCTCTGGCGCGTCTCGGTCTGACCGTTGGCGGGATTGCGGTGAATGACGCCGTCGGCCGCGGAAAACGACGGCAACAGCAATAGCAGGCCGGCGGCGACAAGCGAATGTAGCAAGCGTCCCTTCTGCTTCCTCATACCGCCGGCCGCCCTTCCGGGGCTACGCCTCCCCGTCGGGGGCGTCGGCCGGCGCGATCAGCGAACGCCCGGTCATCTCGATCGGCGGTTCGATCTCCATCAGCGCCAGCATGGTCGGCGCGATATCCGACAGCACACCGGGAGACAGCTTGAACGGCCGCTCGCCGACGTAGATCAGCGGCACCACGTTGGAGGTATGGGCGGTGTGGGGTTGCCCGGTATCGTCGCCCACCATCTGCTCGGCATTGCCGTGATCGGCGGTGATGAGGATCTCGCCGCCGGCCTTGAGAGCAGCCTCCGAAATCCGTCCCAGACAGCCGTCCAGCGCCTCGATGGCCTTCACGGTCGCGCCGAAGTTGCCGGTATGCCCCACCATGTCGCCGTTGGCGTAGTTGCAGATGATGACGTCGTATTTGCCGCCGCCGATGGCCTCGACCAGATGGTCGGTCACCTGGGGCGCGCTCATCTCCGGCTGGAGGTCGTAGGTCGCCACGTTGGGCGACGGGATCAGGATGCGATCCTCGAACTCGAACGGCTCTTCGCGTCCGCCATTGAAGAAGAAGGTGACATGCGCATATTTTTCCGTTTCGGCGATGCGCAACTGGCGCAGGCCCAGCTTCGATACATACTCGCCAAAGACGTTGCGCATGCGTTCCGGCGGAAAGGCGACCGGGACGTCGAAGTCGGCGCTGTACTCGGTCAGGCTGACGAACATGCCCAGATGCGGCTTGCAGCGGCGCTCGAAACAGTCGAAATCGCGCTCTATGAAAGGGCGGGTGATCTGCCGTGCACGATCGGAACGGTAGTTCATGGAGATGAGGACATCACCGTCGGCAACCGTCACCGGCTTGGCGCCCTCGGCCAGCACCCACGTCCCCTTCACGAATTCGTCGGTTTCGCCGCGGGCATAGGCCATCTCCAACCCGGTCACCGCGTCCGGCGCCTGAAACTCGGCGGCACAGCCGGTGATCAGATCGTAGGCGGCCTGAATGCGCGGCCAGCGGTGGTCGCGATCCATGGCATAGTAGCGGCCGATGATGGAGGCAATACGCCCACCGCCCAGTTCGTCGATCTTCTGCTGCATCAGTTGCAGCGACCCGGTGGCGCTCTTCGGCGGCGTATCGCGGCCATCGAGGAAGGCGTGGATATAGACCTGCTTGGCCCCCCGCTTAATCGCCAGCTCCAGCATCGCGTGGATGTGTTCTTCGTGGCTGTGCACCCCGCCGGGCGACAGCAGACCCAAGATGTGGATGGCCTTGTCGTTGGCGATGGCGTGGTCCACGGCATCGGTCAGCGTCTGATTGGTAAAGAAGGAGCCGGTCTTGACGGCGCGGCTGACGCGGGTGAACTCCTGATAGACCACGCGTCCCGCCCCCAGATTGAGGTGCCCCACCTCCGAGTTACCCATCTGCCCAGCCGGCAACCCAACTTCGGCGCCAGATGTACGTATATAGGTATGTGGGTATTTACTCCAGAGCCGATCCCAGTTCGGCGTGGAAGCGGTTCGGATGGCATTGTAATGGGAGTGCTCGGAGTAACCCCATCCATCGAGCACGAGAAGAAGGAGCGGACGGTGCCTGCTGTTGGCTGACATGTTCGGAATAATGGCTTAAGTTTGTTGGCGTTAGACAGAGTCTAACTGCTAAGGCGCTGCCCCGTCACTTGCGCCCTCTACCGACCGCCCGATTCGCGACCAGTTTCGGCAAAGCGGTTCGGACAGGGCTAACTACATTAAAGTATTAGAATAAAACTCTTCTCAAATGCACCATTATTGTATATCGTTTTGACGGTGAAAGGCAGCACCGATGCCGGAGAATACAGTCAAGATTATGACCCATCGCGTTATGTGTGCAGCACCCAGCGGGGGAACGATGGCTTCCATGGATGCCGACAGCAATGGCCTGATTACCCGGGACGAGGATATCGACCGCGCCTCCCGCTCGCTCAAGGCGATGTCCCATCCGTTGCGGTTGAAGATCCTCTGTACCCTGGGCGACCAGGAAGTCAGCGTGCAGGACATCGTCGAGCGCGTTGGCACCTCTCAAAGCAATATCTCCCAACATCTTGCCATCCTGCGTGACAAAGGTATTCTGTCCGCACGCAAGGACGCCAACCGGGTCTATTACCGGGTGGAAGATGCACGCACGCTGGCACTAATCCGGATGATGCGTGACGTGTTCTGCACCATGGGATAACTCCCGGCTGGCGAACCTCCGCTGGTTCTCCAGAGTCTAACGATCGCCTTTGGCGGCCGCGAGCCTGAAACGCCTCTTGCGTAAACAAAACCACGTGTGGACTATAAAAGGGGATAATTCAATGACTGTCGAACGTATCGTGCGTATCGTCGCGGGCCTTTTTGTACTGCTCAGCCTTGGCCTGGGCGTACAGGGGAGCCCGATTTACCACAATGCCAACTGGCTGTGGTTCACCGCATTTGTCGGCTTGAACCTATTCCAGAGCGGCATCACCCGCTTCTGTCCGCTGGACATCATTCTGAAGAAAGCCGGCGTGCCGGTCAGCGGCGGCGCCTGCGGCTAATCCTTCCCTGTGCGCCGGCGGGACAGCCCGCCGGCGCCTTCACCACTAATCCAACGACTACCATGCAGCAATACCTTCACTTTGCATTACACCACTGGGATCTGTTCGGGGCCCTGTTCGTCATCCTCGCCCTGCTGGCCAAACACTCGTTTGCGGCACGCATCGGCGGCTATCAGGAGTTGCCGCCGTTGGAAGCGGTGCAGCTGATGAATCACGAAGAAGCCCTGGTACTGGACGTACGCGATGATAGTGAGTTCAAGCAGGGGCATATTCACGATGCGGTGCATATTCCCTTGAGCGCGCTGAATTCACGTGCAGAGGAACTGGAAAAGCACAAGGCGAGTGCGGTTATAGTAGGATGCCGCAGCGGCGCACGTTCCGCCCGCGCCTGCGGCCTGTTACGCAAACAGGGGTTCGAGAAGGTCTATAACCTGCGCGGCGGCATGCTCGCCTGGGAGAATGCCAATCTTCCCATCAACAAGGGCGGCAAACGCAAGAAAAGATAGGTCACACCATGCCGAAGGTTGAGATGTACACCACCGGCAGCTGCCCCTACTGCATAAGGGCGCGGAGCTTGCTGGAGAAGAAGGGCGTCGCGGTCACCGAGTACCGGGTCGACCTATCGCCGGAACTGCGCGCGGAGATGGAAAGGCGCAGCGGAGGGACCAGCGTACCGCAGATATTCATCGGTGAGCGCCATATCGGCGGCTGTGATGACATATATGAACTCGATTTCGACGGCGAGTTGGATCTGCTGCTCGGGTTGAGCTAAAAAAGGAGTTCGCTCAGGTAGAGGCGGCGGCGGACCTAGGAGCCTGTCGGACTATGGTGCCCGTAGCGAGCAAGGTGGGAGAGCGAGGCCAAATTTTCACGATTTCGAGGCGCATAGTCATTCTACGCAACGAGAAATCGGNNCCATAGTCCGACAGGCTCCTACCGTCCAGTCGCCGCAACCAGGTCCGCCGGGTAACGGGCGCTCCTGTTCCCAACACGTCGGCCCTGCGCCGGCAACCAATAACGTAATAGTAAGGATTCGTCATGTCAGAGGCCGAAACGACCACGGAAAACACCGCACCCGAGCAGCAGCTGGGCGTGCAGCGTATCTACGTGAAGGATGTCTCCTTCGAAACCCCCAATTCTCCGGAGCTGTTTGCCGGCTCTTGGGAGCCGGCCATCAACGTGGAGCTCAACTCCAATGCCGCGCGTCTGGGCGAAGATGTTTACGAGGTGGTACTGACGGTCACCGCGACCTGTAAGGCCGGCGACAAGACAGCCTATCTGGTCGAAGTGCATCAGGCGGGCATCTTCACCATCAGCGGTTTCGATGAGGCGCAACTAGGCGGCATCATCGGCAGCTACTGCCCCAACATTCTGTTCCCTTACGCCCGCGAGGTGATCACCGATCTGGTCACCAAGGGGAGCTTCCCGCAATTGGTGCTGGCGCCGATCAATTTCGACGCCCTTTATGCCCAGCACCTGGCGCAACAGCAGGGCGGCGATGCACAACCTGCTCCCGTCCATTAACACCTGAGCGAGCCCGTCATGAACGGTACCGCCTCCGCCATTGGTGTCCTGGGCGCCGGATCCTGGGGGACGGCGTTGGCGGTGCTGTTGGCGCGCAACGGCACGCCCACCATGCTGTGGGCGCGCGATCCCGCGCAGGCGGCCGCCATGCAGAAGCGGCGCAGCAACGAACGCTACCTGCCGGATATCCGCTTCCCCGACGCCCTCGCCGTGACCTCCGACCTGGCGTCGGCCCTGGCACAAACGGAAGATATCCTACTGGCGGTGCCGAGCCACAGTTTTCGCTCTACATTGCGCGCCATTGCGCCTCTGATGAAACCGGCCGCGCGGCTGGCATGGGCGAGCAAGGGGCTCGAGGAAGGCAGCCGCAAGCTGCTGCACGAGGTCTGTAGCGAAGAGTTGGGCGGGGCCATCGTCCCGGCCGTGATCTCCGGCCCTACCTTTGCGCGCGAGGTGGCGGCCGGCCTGCCCACCGCCGTCACCGTCGCCTCACACGACGGTGCCGTCGCCGCCTTTTTCGCCGGTCGTCTGCATGGCGCCACCTTTCGAGCCTACACCAGCGACGACGTGACCGGGGTCGAGCTCGGCGGCGCGGTCAAGAACGTCCTGGCCATCGCCACCGGCATCGCCGACGGCATCGGCTTCGGCGCCAACACCCGCGCCGCGCTCATCACCCGCGGTCTGGCGGAAATGATGAGGCTCGGTGCCGTCATGGGCGGGCAGGCGGAAACCTTCATGGGACTGGCCGGGCTCGGCGACCTGGTACTCACCTGCACCGACGACCAGTCGCGCAATCGTCGTTTCGGTCTCGCGCTGGGTCGCGGCGCCGGGCCGGAACAGGCACTGCAAGCGATCGCACAGGTGGTCGAAGGAATCAAAACCGCGGCGGAAGTGCGCGAACTGGCACGCAGCCACAGCGTCGAGATGCCTATCACGGAACAGGTCTACCGCGTGCTTTATGAGCGGCTTGCACCGTCAGCGGCGGTCGACGCCCTGCTGGCACGCGAACAAAAGCCCGAAGTATCCAACTGATTCACTTCAGGCACCGGCAAATCCCCGCTGCCGCCACGCCTCGTACAAAATCACCGCTACCGCGTTGGAAAGATTCAGGCTGCGATTGTTGGGCCGCATCGGAATCCGTATACAACGCGACGGCCCGAGCGCCGCAAGCAGAGACTGCGGCAGCCCACGCGACTCCGGCCCGAACAGCAGGGCGTCCCCAGGCACATAATCCACCGCCGCATAACCGCGTTCCGCGCGGGTGGTGCAAGCGAATACACGCTGTGGCGCCACCGTCGCCGTAAAGGCGTCGTAGCTGTCATGCACCGCCAACGAGGCGTATTCGTGGTAATCGAGGCCGGCGCGGCGCAGGCGCTTGTCGTCCAAGGCGAACCCCAGCGGCCGAATCAAGTGGAGCCGGGCGCCGGCGTTGGCGCACAGGCGAATCACGTTACCCGTATTGGGCGGGATTTCAGGCTCAAACAGGACGACGTGGAACATAGTCAACACTAGGAGAGGGTAAAGGAACAAGATACAAGGGTAAGGCACTGTCCTTCCATTACTTTCCCTTGTATCTTTATCTTTTCACTTGCATCTGGATTCCTATGACACCTGAAGATAAGTCCATGCTTGCCGTCGATTTCTGCGGCCTGCAATTCGATACCCCACTGGTGCTGCTCTCCGGTTGCGTCGGCTTCGGTGAGGAATACACGCGGGTTAAGGGATTCTCCAACCGGGATGTCGGGGCCGTATGCCTCAAGGGCACGACGCTGGAACCGCGCCTCGGCAATGCGCCGCATCGCATCTACGAGACCCCCATGGGCATGCTCAACGCTATCGGACTACAGAATCCGGGCGCCCACCATGTGGTGGACAAGATCCTTCCGACCCTCGACTGCGGGGAGACGCGCTTCATCGCCAATATCTCCGGCTCAACGGTCGAGGAGTATGCCGAAGTCGCGCGCATCTTTGACGATTCGCCTATAGACGCCATCGAGATCAATATCTCCTGCCCCAACGTCAAAGCCGGTGGCATGGCGTTCGGCAACGACCCCGAGATGTCGGCACGCGTGGTGGAAGTGGTGCGTAGCGCCACGACTAAGCCATTGATTACCAAGCTGTCTCCCAATCAGACGGACATCGCCGGCAATGCCCGCCGCTGTATTGATGCCGGCACCGACGCCTTCGCCGTCATCAATACGCTGATGGGGATGGCCATCGACATCGAACAACGTACCCCGATCCTGGGAAACAACCAGGGCGGGCTCTCCGGCCCCGCCATCAAGCCGGTAGCGCTGCTCAAGGTGCACCAGGTCTATCAGGTCTGCCGCAACCACGGCATCCCGATTATTGGGCAAGGCGGCATCACCAGTGCCGAAGACGCCCTGGAGTTCATCATTGCCGGCGCCAGCGCGGTCGGAATTGGCACGGCGTTGTTCTATGACCCGCTGATCTGCCCCAAGATCAATGCCGGAATCGTCGGCTACCTCAAACGCCACCAGATGAGCGAAATTGCCCAGCTGACCGGGAGCCTTTGCCTCAACGAACCGCCGGCACGGCCGAGTTGCTGCGGCGCCGATTAATCGATGGTTAACAG
>DFMR01000027.1 GCA_002376325.1 Proteobacteria bacterium UBA3588
CCCTATCCGGCGACCGAGGCGGAGGCGCGCCGCTCGATGGAGCTCTCGCTGCGCTGGGCCGAGCGCAGCAAGCAGGCCCACGGCGACAACCCCAATGCCCTGTTCGGCATCGTACAGGGCGGCATGTACGAACAGCTGCGGCGCGAATCCCTGGCCGGGCTGACCGGGATCGGCTTCGACGGCTACGCCATCGGCGGCCTGTCGGTGGGCGAGCCGAAAGAGGAGATGCTGCATACGCTCGACGCGCTGACGCCGCAGATGCCGACGCAGCGGCCGCGCTACCTGATGGGCGTCGGCACGCCCGAGGACATCGTCGAGGCGGTGCGCCGCGGCGTGGACATGTTCGATTGCGTGCTGCCGACCCGCAACGCGCGCAACGGCCACCTGTTCACCAGCGAGGGTGCGGTGCGCATCCGCAACAGCCAGCATCAGCACGATACCCGGCCGCTGGACCCGGACTGCGACTGCTACACCTGCCGCCACTACTCGCGCGCCTACCTGCGCCATCTGGACAAGTGCGGCGAGATTCTGGGGGCACGCCTCAACACCCTCCACAACCTGCACTATTATCAGCGGCTGATGCGCGACCTGCGCCACGCCATCGGTGAGGGGGCGCTGGAGGCGTGCGTCGCCGACTTCTATGGCAGGCGCGGACAAGCGGTGCCGCCTGTGCCATAATACGGCCCCGCTGCGGCCGTCGCTCCACGCGCGCCGCGGACCCCAATCCCGTACAAGCAACAGAAGGAATCGTCATGAGCTTTTTCATCTCCGATGCCGTGGCCGCCGCCGGCCCCGCCGCAGGGCAGTCGCCGGACATGCTGACCAGTTTGTTGCCCATCGCGGTCCTGTTTGCGGTGTTCTATTTCCTGCTGATCCGGCCGCAACAGAAGCGCACCAAGGAGCACAAGCGAATGATCGACAGCGTCGCCAAGGGCGATGAGGTCATCACCAGCGGCGGCTTGGTCGGCAAGGTGACCGACCTGGGCGACAATTTCGTCGAGATCGAGATAGCCGACAACGTGCGCGTGAAAGTACAACGACCGGCGCTTGCCAGTGTACTGCCCAAGGGAACTATCAAGGGCGGTCTTTAATCCATAACAAGAATTTGGTTCCCCGGCCCGCCGCGGGAGGCGGCGGGCGTTTGGAGAGGTGGTCATGAATAAGTATCCCCTGTGGAAATATCTGCTCATCGTCATTGTGCTGGTGGTCGGCACCATTTACGCGTTGCCGAACCTGTACGGTGACGACCCGTCGGTGCAGGTAGTGGGCACCCACGCCACCAAGGTCGACGCGGCTGTCCTGGGCAAGGTGGAGCAGGCACTCAAGGCCAAGGGGATTCCGTTCAAGCGCGATGAGCTGAAAGGCAACAACCTGTTGGTCCGCTTCGCCGACACCGGTACCCAGCTCAGGGCCTACGACGACATCCGCGCGGCGCTCAGCGACGATTATGCGGTGGCCATCAATCTGGCGCCGGCCACCCCCGCCTGGCTCGAATCCATCGGTGCCCTGCCCATGTATCTGGGGCTGGACCTGCGCGGCGGCGTCCATTTTCTGCTGGAAGTCGACATGAATGCGGCCATCAATCACACCCTGGACAGTTACGCCAGTGATTGGCGTACGGTGATGCGGCAGAAGCGCATCCGCTACGAGACGGTGGGGCTGGAGAAGGACCGGATTGAGGCCAAGTTCCGTGATGCCGCCGCACGCAATCAGGCGCACGATCTGGTCCATTCGCAATACCGGGACATGGTGTTGAGCGACGAGACTCGTCCCGACGGATTCTATCTGGTGGGATCACTGGGCCAGAAAGAGGTGCTGCAAACCAGGCAGTATGCGCTGCAACAGAACATCACCACGTTGCGTAATCGCGTCAACGAGCTGGGCGTGGCGGAGCCGGTGATCCAGCAACAGGGCGACGACCGCATCGTGGTCGAGCTGCCCGGCGTGCAGGACACCGCCACCGCCAAACGCATCCTCGGCGCCACCGCCACCCTCGAGTACCATATGGTGGACGAGAAACACAGCTTGCAGGCGGCGCTGGACGGCGACGTACCGCCGATGAGCCGCATCTACCACGATCGCAACGGCCGGCCGGTATTGCTGAAGAAACAGATCATCATCAGCGGCGACCAGATCATCGACGCCGCTTCCGGCATCGACAGCCAGAGCGGCGGCCCGATGGTCAGCGTGACCCTGAACGGCGAGGGTGCGCGCCGCATGGACGACACCACCCGCGACAATATCGGCCATCGCATGGCGGTGGTCTATATCGAAACCAAGCCCGAGACTCAGATGGTCGACGGCAAGCCGGTGCATATCACCAAGCGCACCGAAAAGGTGATCAGCGTCGCCGTGATCCGCGACCGCTTCGGCAAGCGCTTCCAGACCACCGGCCTGGACAGCAACGAGGAGGCGCACGACCTGGCACTGCTGCTGCGCGCCGGCTCGCTGGCGGCACCGATGGAGATCATCGAAGAGCGCACCATCGGCCCGAGCCTGGGACAGGACAACATCAATCAGGGCATGCGCTCGGTGGTGCTGGGCTTGATCCTGGTGGTGGTCTTCATGGTGTTCTTCTACCGCAGCTTCGGCATGATCGCCAACGTGGCGGTATTGGTGAACCTGGTGTTGATCGTGGCGATTCTCTCCATATTGCAGGCCACACTCACCTTGCCGGGTATCGCCGGTATCGTGCTGACGCTCGGTATGGCGGTGGACGCCAACGTACTGATCAACGAACGCATCCGTGAGGA
>DFMR01000093.1 GCA_002376325.1 Proteobacteria bacterium UBA3588
CGATCTGGCCCAATGGCAACCCTTGGTCGCTTGGCTGTGCGGTAACCGCCGAATATCCGTGATACCGCCTGGCGCCAACGGAAAAAATTGAGCCGCAGGCGTAATGTCGTCTGCTGTGCGCTCGACGGCGTTATGTCGTCTGCGCCAGCAGTGCGGTGAATGCCGAGGCATCGAGCGGTCGACTGAAGTAGTAACCCTGGAGCCGATCGCACATCTCCTGCTGCAGAAACTCTAGCTGCGCCGCGCTCTCCACACCCTCGGCCACGACGCTCAGCCGCAGGCTGTGCGCCAGACGGATGATCGCCGACACGATGGCGGCGTCATCCGCACTGCGCTCGATATCGCGGATAAAAACGCGGTCGATCTTAAGGATATCAATCGGGAAGCGCTTCAAATAGCTGAGCGACGAATAGCCGGTACCGAAGTCATCCATGGCGATGGTAAAACCCATCTCATGCAGCTGCCCCAACATGCGGATGGTATCCAGCGCCTCGTCCATCAACATACTTTCGGTGAGTTCGAGAGTCAGTTGTGCCGGCTTGATCCCTGCGCCGGCAAGTATGCGCTGCACTGTCGGCAGAAACGCGCGATCGCGGAATTGTCGGGCCGAGATGTTTACCGCAATATTGAGGTCGTCCCGGCCTTGCGCCTGCCACTGCCGCAATTGGCGACACACTTCCGCAAGAACCCATTCCCCCACGGGAATAATCAGGCCGGTATCCTCGGCCAACGGAATAAAATCGCCCGGTGAGACGAGTCCGAGTTCGGGGTGGTTCCAGCGCAACAACGCCTCCGCCGCGACAACCTTATGCGTGCCGGGAACAACCAGTGGTTGGTAATGCAGGCACAGCTCGCCGCGTTCCAGCGCCTTGTGCAGCGCCGATTCCAGCGCCAGGTGTTCGAGGGTACGGGCATTCATTGCCGGCGCATACATCTGATAGCCGTTGCGACCGCTCTCTTTGGCGCGATACATAGCGGTATCCGCATTCTTGATCAGCGTGGAAGCGGTGCGACCGTCTTCCGGATAGATACTGATACCGACGCTGGCGGTCACCACCAGCTCCCGGCCACCGAGCGACATCGGCCGCGTCAGGGCGGCGGTGATGCGCCGGGCGATGTAGGCGGCATCATCCGGCATGCCCACTTCGCTCAACAGAACCACGAACTCGTCGCCACCCATTCGGGCCACGGTATCGTCCTCGCGCAGACAATCGTATAACCGCCGCGACACCTCCACCAGCAGCTGATCGCCCATCTCGTGACCGAGGGTGTCGTTGATGCGCTTGAAGCGGTCGAGATCCACAAACATCACCGCCAGCTGCCCCTTGTTGCGGTGGACGTGGGCCAGCGCCACCTGCAGGCGATCCTCGAACAGGCGGCGGTTGGGCATGCCCGTCAGCGGGTCGTAGTAGGCGAGATGCTTGATCCGCTCCTCGTTTTCCTTCAGCTCGGAGATATCGCTGAACAGCGCGGCATAATTGGTCAGTCTGCCGTCCGCGTCGTTGATGGCGGTGATGGTCAGCAGCTCGGGATAGATTTCACCGTTCTTGCGCCGATTCCAGATCTCCCCCTGCCAGTGTCCCTCGCTCTCCAGACGCTGCCACAGTGCGGCGTAAAATTCGCCGTCATGACGACCTGAGCTAAGTAGCGTGGGACGACGTCCGACAACCTCTTGCGCAGTGTACCCGGTAAGCCGGGTGAAGGCGGGATTGATCGAGACGATCACCGCATCCGGATCGGTAATCATGATCCCTTCCAGGGAGTTTTCGATCACTCGTTCCGCCAGATAGAGGTTGCGCTGCGAAACGTTGAGCGCCAAGTCGCGATCCCGCAGGGCGGTCTGCAGCTCCTCAATGTAGGCCAGCTCCATTCCCGCCAGGATGTCGCTGAAACTCACCACATCGAGCAATGTGCCGTCGTCGCGCGTCACACCGATGTGACGCAGACGGCTGTCCACCAGAATCGAACGGACACGGTACAGACTGGTGTGTTCATTGACCGTGCGCAGCGGCCGGCTGGCCGAGGTGCCCACGCTATCCGTCACCTGCTGCTGTCCGATCAGGCGCACCACGTCGCGTTCGGTCAGGATGCCGTAACCGCCGTCGTCATAGCCGACGATTACCGAATCGGTCCCAGCCGCACGCATCAGCGCCGCCGCTCGGGCGAGCGGTTCGGCTGCGTGCAGCAGTTGCGGCCGCCCCTTGACGACCGCAGTGACCTCACGCAGACGCAGGTAGTGCTCTATCCCCTGGTTGAGTACCACGTCAGTCTGGGAAATCACACCGAGCGGCCGGCCCTCTGCGCCGACGACGAGGTAGTGGCGTACGTGCTCGTCACGAAAGCGGGTGGCCAGCTCCTGCAGGCGCATATCGGGGTCGACGCTCAGTACCGGCCCGCTCATCACCTCGCCGACGGGCCGGCTGAAAGATGCCGGATCGGAGAAATCCACACCAAGCGCATCGCGTTCGGTCCAGATCCCGAGCACCGTTCCGCCCTCGGTTACCAGAATCGAACTCACCTGCGCTTCGCTCATGCGGTGCGCCGCCTCGAATATCGANNGATACCCTCACGGACCGTATCGCACACAGGTGCTTGAGCTGCAGAACAGCCCGGCCGCGGGGTGAAGCAAGATGGTGCCGACGAGAGGAGTCGAACCTCCGACCTACTGATTACGAATCAGTTGCTCTACCAACTGAGCTACGTCGGCACAGGGGGACTGCTGCGAAGGGCGCAAGTATACTGAAAAGGCCTCGCTTGGCCAAGCAAGCGATAGCGTCATACCCGAGGTCAATCGGTTTCGGCGTTGCAAACCCGAACGATCACGTCTGCGCCGAGTAGGGTCATCCCCTGCGGCGGCGGCGGCAGGCTGCCCAACGCCAACGCCTCGGGGGGCACGTCCAGCAGTTCGCCGCTGTCGACGTTGTAAAAGTGGTGGTGCGCGGAGATGTTGGAGTCGTAAAACACCTTGTTCGGATCAACGATGACCTCCCGCACCAGGCCCTTGCGGGCAAACAGGTTCAGGGTGTTGTAGACCGTCGCCTTGGAGACATGGTGGTCGCCGCCGTTGGCCTGCGCCAGCACCTGCTCGGCGGCCAAGTGCTGCGGCTGAGCAAACAGCAGATGCGCGATCTCGACTCGCTGCTGCGTCGGCGTAATGCCGTTGGACTGCAGCAATGCGATAACCTCGTTCCTGCCAAGGTTTTGTTTATCCGTCATTTTTTCCATAGAGTCGAGTATAGCCGCACACTTTTGACCACGTCCAGCCGGTGCCCCCCCGCTTATCTGATCAAACCATAGGGGAGCGGATCGAGAATCGGCGGGCGCCCCGACATAAGGTCCGCGAGCAGGCGGGCCGACGCCGGCGCCATCACGACCCCGTTGCGGAATTGGCCGCTATTGACGAAGAGCCCGGCCACCTCGGGGTGCGCGCCGATGTAGGGCACGCCGTCGGGGGAAGCGGGACGCAGGCCGGCCCAGTGACGCTCCACAGGGTAGTCCCGCAGCGCCGGCACCAAACGGAAGGCCGTCTCCAGCAGTTCATCGCGTGCCGCCTGTGTCGTCTGCTTGTCGTAGCCCGCATCCTCCATGGTACTGCCGACCAGCACCCGGCCATCGCGCCGCGGGATGAGGTAATGACCCGGCTCCAGCACGATGCGCGACAGCAATCCCGGCCGCGCACGAATCAGCAGCATCTGCCCCTTCACCGGCCGAATGGGCACATGGCGCCCCAGGGATTCGAGCAGCCGCCCACTCCATGCGCCGGCGGTGACCACCACCTGCGCGGCGGGCAACAGGCCGGCGGATGTCCGCAGCGCAGTTACCCGACCGGCGCTAACGTCGATACCCGACACCTCGCACTGCTCATGGAAGACCACGCCGCCGGACGCCAATTGCCGGCGTAACGCCTTGACCAGACGCGGATTCCTGATCTGCGCGACATCGGGCATCCACAGCCCGGGCTGCGCGGCCAACAGCGGCTCACGCTCATGCAGCTGCGCCGCAGACAGTGCCTCCAGCCGATAAGCGAAACGCGACGCCCAGGCGAAGGCCTGCTCCACATCGGTTTCGGCCAACAACAGCATGCCGCTCTGTGTCCACTCCGAATCGATGCCCGTCGCCGCCGCCAGCTCCTCCGCCAACGGCAGGTAATGCGCCTGGCTCCAGCGCGCCAGCGCCGTCACCGGTTCCGGGTAACGCCACGGGTAGAGCGGCGACAGGATGCCGCCGCCGGCCCAGGACGCCTCGCGGCCGGCGACATTGCGCTCGACAACCGTTACGGCAAACCCACTTCGGTTCAACTCGCGTGCGGTCAACATCCCGGCGATGCCGGCACCTACTATGACAGCGTGCATGCTTCAGGCTCCCTTGGCCGTTTGATCGACTAATAATATCAGTGCCCACCAGCACCTCTAGTCACCGAAATTGAACCGTTTGTCGGCCCCTCCAAGACGACCATCCGATATTCCCCTATTAATGACGTCATGAAACGCATAGGCACACATGGTTTTACGCTTATCGAACTAATGGTCACGGTGGCGGTGTTCGCCATATTCGCGGCCATTGCCATACCCAATTTCACGTCCGTAATACAGGACACACGCCTCCAAGGCGTCGGCGTCAATCTCGTCACCGCATTCAATTTGGCCCGCAGCGAGGCAATCAAACGTGGGCAAACCGTGGACGTCAAGGCTACCGACGGCAACAGCTGGACCAACGGCTTCACCGTTGAGGTGAGCGGCGCTACTACGCCATTGCGTACTTTTCCAGGACTGACAAACGGCATCACCATCACTGCCGCCACCAATGGTTCGACCAGTATCAGCTACCTTGCCAGCGGATTGATTAGTACGGCCGGCGACACCTTTCAGGTGTGCGACTCGAGACGTACCGGCGAGACGGGCAGAGCGATTAACGTCAACGCCACGGGCCGCATCTCTACCACTACCTATGCCTGCAATTGACCGCCATGACGCTCAATCGGACAACCTGTCGCCAACGCCATCGCTCAACCGGGCTCACCTTGGTAGAAATCCTGGTTACCATTATCATCCTGGCGATCGGCTTATTGGGGCTTGCCACGTTGCAGCTCAACGCGTTGCGCAACAACACCACAGCCTATGAGCGGACGCAGGCAGGCAACATGGCCTATAGCATGATTGATCGTATGCGCTCCAACAAAGGAGCCGCCGCCAATTACGCGGTCGCCATGGGCAGTGGCCCGGCGTCCAGCGTAACCGATTGCCAGGGTTCAAGCGCCGATTGCAGTACCGCGGATATGGCAACGTACGATGTTGCTGCTTGGGAGTGCTCATTGGGCAGCAAGTGGAGTACCGGCAGCGCGACTACCAGCGCCAGCGGCTGCAAGGATATCGGCGCCATCAGCCCCGGCCCGTTGGCCAACGGCGACGGTTCGATCACCGTGACCAATACAACGGACGGCACTGTGGTCACCGTCACCGTCCAGTGGACCGAAAAACGCGGCCAGACCAACGCCGCCGCCTCACCCACCAGCCTGTCGGTCAGTACCATCCTATGAACATGCAAACTATTCACCGTCCAAGCGCCCAACGCGGCTTCACCCTGGTGGAAATGATGGTGGCCTCCGTCATCGGTCTGTTGCTGCTCGCCGGCATCATCCAGATATTCCTCAGCAACCGCTCCACCAGCACATTGCAGAACGCCGTCGCCAACGTGCAGGAGAACGGCCGCTTCGCTCTTGGTTTTCTCAAAAGAGACATCCGCATGGCCGGCTACATGGGATGCAGCAACTCCAGCATGGTCACGCCGGTAAATGACCTGGATACCGGCGCCACGAGCAAACTATCGAGCGGTGCCATCGCCGCCTTGGGAACATTATTTAACGGGACAAATGCCTTTACGGGATATACATACAACGCGGGCAGCTTCCCGCCAGCGTTGAGCGGAATACTCACTGCCGCTCAAGTCGTGATAGGCACGGACATCATCCAGATCGACAGTGCGCAAAGCTGTGCCGGCGGCAATATCCTTTGCGACAACGGTAGCAGCAGCACAGGCACCAGCGGCAGCTGCACGGGTGTCCCGTCCGCGGAATATAAGATCAGCGACAACAGCTCGTGCCAGATCCAGCAGAACGACGTTGTCCTCGTCTCCGACTGTACCCATGCCGATATCCACGGCGTATCCAACACCCCCGGCACCGGTAGCACCAACATCGCGCACGGCGCCAACTGGAATAACACCCCCAAACTCTCGGTGACCTATGGTAACGGCGCCTCGGTCTACAAGATGGACGCCACCTACTATTACATCGGTTTCAACGCCAACAACGATCCCGCCCTGTTCCGCCGCCATCTGGTGAACGGCGTGATGCAGAGCGAGGAGTTGGTGGACGGCGTCTACAGCATGATCGTCCTCTACGGCGAGGATACCGACGGCGACAAAGTACCCAACCGCTATGTTCAGGCCGCCGACGTAACCCAGTGGAACAACGTCGTTACCGCCCGCGTTACCTTGAGCGTGCGCTCGGAACAGGACAACGTCACCAGTACGTCTGCCAACTACACATACAATGGCGCCAACGTGCCCGACCGGCGCCTGCGCCGCGACTTCACCACCACCATCGCATTGCGCAATCGCATTTGAGTAACCGCCGCCATGAATCGATTTTCTACTCAGCAAACGCAGCACGGCGCCGTTCTTATCGTCAGCCTGATCATCCTGTTGGTATTGACCATCCTCGGTGTTGTCAGTATGCAGAATACGACCCTGGAGGAGCGCATGGCGGGCAACACGCGCGATCAGCAACTGGCGTTCGACGCTGCCGAGGCCGCGCTGCGCGCCGGCGAACAGCAACTGCAAGCCCCCAACCTGCCGGCCTTCGACGGCAGCGGCTACTATTACCAACAGGACAATTCGCTGTGGACCAAAGCGACCACCTGGTCCACCACCGGCAGCTACGGCGTCTACGACGCCAAGAGCCTGACCGCATTCGGTAACCTATTGTCCGCCAATCCCGAATATTACCTGGAGCAGATGCCTTCAACATCGGGGGCCGGCGGCAGCTCCGAAGCCGGTGTCGCATACGACGTCGGCGTCTACCGAGTCACGGCGCGGGGCATCGGCGGTTCGCCGAACGCGGTCGTCATCCTGCAGTCCACGTTCCGGAGGTAAACGCCATGCACCTGCGCATGGCGTTTGCGGCACACCGGCCAAGGGGAACCCTCATGAAGATGAAATCGCAGATTTTCGGCCTCATTGCCCTGGGCGTCGCCACGCTCTTGTCGCCGAGCCCGGCACGGGCGGCCATTAACATTGCGCAGACGCCGCTCTATCTCGGCGGCTCCAGCATTCCGGCCAATCTGATCCTGACCCTGTCGGTCGAATACCCGACCATCGTAGACGTGGCCAATATCGACTTGACCTACACGCCCGGCACCACCTATACCGGTTATTTCGACTCGGGCAAGTGCTACGACTACTCCTACAGCAGCACCGAATCCCAACGCCACTTCCAGCCGGTCAGCAAGACCTCCAATCACACCTGCAGCAGCCACTGGAGCGGCAATTTTCTCAACTGGGCGACCACCCACACCATCGACCCGTTCCGCAAGGCCCTCACCGGCGGTTACCGGGTGGTGGATACGCCCACCGAAACCTGGCTGGAACAGGCATGGGACACCGGCCAGGGCTCGGCGGGGGGGGACTATCCCAACCGCAGTCTGACCAGCAGCACCGACATCGCCGGCGCAACGCCGTTCAACTGGTCCACGTTATACGTACGCAGCTGGGGCGCGCATAACCAAATGTGGTTTACCAAGAGTGGCAGCGTCTCGAGCGCAAGCACGAGCAGCGTCACCGACTATGACCCGGGCGCCAGTATGCATTCAAACACCGTCTACGACGTCAGTGTGCGCGTCGCCGTGTGCGACTCGTCGGTCGGCCTGGAACCCGATTGTGTCCCGTATTCCCAGGGCTACAAACCGGAAGGGCTGATCCAGAAATACGCCAACAAGGTCCGCTACGGCGTTTTCGGTTATCTCAATGACAGCACCCATAGCCGGGATGGCGGCGTCCTGCGTGCCAACGCCGAGTTTGTCGGTCCGACCCTTCCCGACGGCACGACCAACGCCAACGCGGAATGGGATGCCACCACCGGTGAGCTGATCCAGAATCCGGATCCCACCGATGCCACGGCGACCACCAATGTGGTGGGCCAGACCATCAACCATAGCGGCGTCATCAATTACATAAACGACTTCGGGGAAATGACCCAGCAGAACGACAAGAGTTACGACCCGGTCAGCGAACTCTATTACGCCGCCATCCGTTACCTGAAGCATCAGGGCAACGTATCGGCATACTCCGACATGTCTGGCACTACATCGCAGAAATACGACATGGCCGACGGCTTCCCGGTCATCACCAATTGGAAGGATCCCATCACCAACTGGTGCCAGTCCAACGTCATCCTCGGCATCGGCGACGAAAACACCTGGGACGACAAGAACCTGCCGGGCAGCCCATATACCGATGAGGAGCCTGCGCGCCCTCCTGAAGTGACCGCCGACTACACCAACAACAATACTGACGTCCAAACCGAATTGCAGGATATAGCCACTATGGAGGGTTTTAGCATCGTCAACCCTTTCAGTGGGCGTCATAACTCCGGCTATATTGCCGGCCTGGCCTACTTTGCCCATACCACGGATCTGCGTAGCGATCTTACGGGTGTCACCACCGCCTCCACCTACTGGGTGGACGTGGCCGAGGGTCAGGTCGTGCAGCCCACCGACAAGAATCAGTTCTATCTGGCGGCCAAGTATGGCGGCTTTGCGGTACCCAGCAACTTCAACCCTAGCACCAACACCACACCGCTGACCGAATCGTGGTGGCATACCAACAGCGATGTCATTACCGCTGCGGACGGCTCTACGTTCAAGCGTCCAGACAACTATTATCTCGCGGCCAACGCCACTACCATGGTGGACAGCCTCAGCCAGGCCTTTACCGACATCATCACCAGCCACGTGAGTTCCGCCTCGTCCGTGGTGGCTAACTCCACCCACCTGGATTCCACTACCTACGTCTATCAGGCGCGTTTCGACAGCAGCGACTGGAGCGGCGACCTCCTGGCCTATGCGCTCGACCCGACCACCGGCGCCGTCGCGAGTGTCCCCTCGTGGAAGGCTGCCTCCAATATACCGACCTGGAATTTGCGCAACGTCTATACCATCGTCGACTCGGCCGGCACGTGGTCGGGCAAGTCCTTCGCCTGGAGCAACCTCTCCAGCGCCCAGCAAACCGCGCTCGGCAGCCAAAACGTACTGAACTACGTACTCGGCGATCAGAGCCTGGAAGCCCAAAAGCAAAACGGCGGGACCTATCGCAATCGCAGCAGCCTGCTGGGCGACATCATCAACTCCGATCCCTGGTTCGTCGGCCAGGAGAACTTCGGCTACAACAACCTCCCCGGCGACTCGGGCAACGAAGGCTACAGCTACCCAGCCTTCCTCACCGGCACCGCCAACCGTACACCGATAATCTACGTCGGCGCCAACGACGGTATGCTGCATGCCTTCGACGCCAACACCGGTGTCGAGAAGTTCGCCTACATTCCCAACGACGTGATTCCGAATCTGTCGCTGCTAACGGATCCCAATTACATCCACAATCATCATTACTATGTGGACGGCAGCCCGAAAGCGGCCCCGGCCTATATTTCCATACCTAGTAGCGCCACACCGTCGTGGCATACGGTTTTAGTGGACACCACGGGAGCCGGAGGCAGTGCCGTATTCGCCCTGGACGTGACCGCCCCGGATAGCTTCAGCGCCAGCGATGTCCTGTGGGAAGATACCAGCGCCACCACCGGTTTGAGCGATCTCGGCACCGATATCGGCCAAGCCAGCATCGTCCGCCTCGCCAACGGCGATTGGGGGGCGATCTTCGGCAACGGCTACAACAGCGCGGACGGCCACGCGGTTCTCTACATCGTCAACGTCGCCGACGGCTCGCTGGTCGCGGCACTCGACGCTGGCGTAGGCAGTTGCAGCAACCCCAACGGCCTGGCTAGCCCCCTGGTGATCGACAGCAGCGGCGACCACATTGCCGATACCGTCTATGCCGGCGACATGTGCGGCGACCTGTGGAAATTCGACATCAGCGACTCAAACACGTCGAACTGGGCCGTTGCCTATACCTCGGGTAACGGCGCCAATGCGGCCCCGGCACCGCTATTTATCGCCCGCGGTCCCGCCACCGCCAACGTGGTGCAGCCCATCACGGAAAAACCGCAGGCCGGCTACGTCAACGGCAATATGATGGTCTTTTTCGGTACCGGCGCCTATTTCCGTACCGGCGACAACATCGTGCCGTCCACCCCCGATGTCGAATCGCTCTACGGCATCGTTGATGGCGGCGCGCCGATCACCAATACGGATCGTTCGACACTGGTC
>DFMR01000199.1 GCA_002376325.1 Proteobacteria bacterium UBA3588
GACATCTACATGATCGTCGCCGTCTCCGACTTCAACATGGGGGCGATGGAAAACAAGGGGCTCAACGTCTTCAATTCGCGCTACGTGCTGGCCAGCCCCGACACCGCCACCGACGGCGACTACGTGGGCATCGAAGGGGTGATCGGCCACGAGTATTTTCACAACTGGTCGGGCAATCGCGTGACTTGCCGCGACTGGTTCCAGCTTTCCCTGAAGGAAGGTTTCACCGTCTTCCGCGACGAGCAGTTCACCGCCGCCATGACCTCCGCGGCGGTCAAGCGCATCGACGACGTGCGCGTGTTGCGCACCCATCAGTTCCAGGAGGATGCCGGCCCCATGGCCCATCCGGTGCGCCCCGCCGCCTACCAGGAGATCAACAACTTCTACACCATGACGGTCTACCACAAAGGGGCCGAAGTGGTGCGCATGCTGCATACCCTGCTCGGTCCGGAATTGTTTCGCCAGGGTACCGATCTCTACTTTGCGCGTCACGACGGCCAGGCGGTCACCACCGACGACTTCGTGCAGGCCATGACCGATGTTTCAGGGCGTGACCTGAGCCAGTTCAAGCGCTGGTACGGCCAGGCCGGTACGCCGCGCCTGGCGGTAACCCGCCGTTTCGACCCGGTGCAGCGCAGCTACACGCTGACCCTCGCCCAGAGTTGTCCGCCGACGCCGGAGAGCGAGCACAAGCTGCCGTTTCACATCCCGGTCCGCGTCGCGCTGTTCGGTGGCGACGGACGGCCATTGCCGCTGCGCCTGCAGGGCGAGACGGCGGCGGCGGGGATCGAACGCGTCCTGGAGTTGACCGAGGCGGAACAGTCGTTCGTCTTCGTCGATATCGCCGCAGAACCGGTGCCGTCGCTGCTGCGCGGCTTCTCCGCGCCGGTGAAATTGGAACTGGAGCCGAGCGAAGACGAACTCGCTTTTCTGATGGGGCACGACGACGACCCCTTCAACCGTTGGGAGGCAGGCCAGCGGCTGGCGTTGCGGGTGATGCTGCACCTCCTCGACACCCTCAAGGAGGGCGGGCGGCCGCAGCTGGACGCCGGCCTGTCCGACGCATTCGCCCGCACGCTGGCGGACACCGCACTCGACCCGGCGCTGGTGGCCGAGGCGCTGACGCTGCCGACGGAATCCTACCTGGCCGAGTTCTGCACAGTGATCGATCCGCAGGCGGTTCACGCGGTGCGCCAATACCTGCGCCGGGAACTGGCTGCGCAGCATCGCAGTGCGCTGCTCGCCGCGTATCGCCGCCTGGGCGACGACGGCGCCTACCGCATCGACGCGGCCGCCATGGGGCGCCGCCGGCTGCGCAACGTCTGTCTCGGCTATCTGGTCGAGTTGGGCGACGACGAAGTGCGCACGCTGGCCCATGCCCAGATCAGGGCCGGGGCCAATATGACCGACGTCATGGCCGCGCTCACCGCCCTTACCCACAGCGGGGCGCCGGAGCGGGAGGAGGCGCTGCAGAGTTTCTACCAACGCTGGCGCGACGATGCGCTGGTGCTCGACAAGTGGTTCGCCATCCAGGCGACATCGCCGATGCCGGACGCCCTCGCTGAGGTCAGGCGCCTGGCGGCGCTGCCCGACTTCACCCTGAAAAATCCCAACCGCATCCGCAGTTTGATCGGCGCCTTCGGTACGGGCAATGCCGTCCGCTTTCACCAGAACGACGGCTCGGGCTACCGCTTGCTTGCCGATTACGTGATCGAACTCAACGCCCTCAATCCGCAGATCGCCGCGCGTCTGGTGACGCCGCTCGTCCGCTGGCGCCGCTACGACGACGCGCGCCGGACATTGATGAAACAGCAACTGGAACGCATCGCCGCCACGCCGGCGCTCTCTTCCGACCTGGCCGAGGTTGTGGCAAAGAGCCTGTGACGGCGCCTTGCCATACGGCGGAATGCCCGGTAACGGTCCGCAACTTCCTGCGGCAGATTGCACATGGATGACGAATGCGATTCACTTATGTCGATTTTGCGCTATCAACGGGTTCACATTCAGGAGAATTCAGATGTATAAAAAATTATCGGTCTTCATACTTGGGGCCACGCTCGCAATCTCCTTTTGCGCGGCCCGCGCCGATACCAATCCGCCGCAGACGTCCGAACCCGCAACGCAAAAACTTCCCAAGCAGATCGCAACGCTACAGAAGCGCGGCGTTCTTCAGGTGATAAGACAATTTGAGGCGCCGGCTGGAATGACCGGCTTCGTGCTCAAGGAGCGCGGCCGCTATCTTATCGTCTATGGTCGTGGCGACTATGTGTTTTCCGGTGCCCTGATCGACCCGGACGATCATGACCTGACCGCAAAATACTACGCACAGTACGTTCCGAAAACGGAATACAGCAAAACCGTAAAACAACTTGAGCGCAGCGGCGGGCTCATCACATTCAGTACGAATGCGGCGGCGCCGGTCCTGTATGCGTTCGAGGATCCAAACTGTATCTTCTGCTATCGGTTCAATAAGGTGATCTTCCCGTTGGTTGATCAGGGCAAGGTCCAATTGAAGGTTGTATTGGTCGCTTTCCTGAAGCCCGATAGCCTGGCGCGCGCGAGCGCGATCCTCGCGGCCAAGGACCCGCGCGCGGCAATGCGCCGCAATGAGGCGCGCTATGTGACATCCCAGGAGGAGGGCGGCTATCCTGCGCCGGCAAAGCCGGAGCAAAAGTTTGCCGCCCGGGTGCAGGAAAACGGCAAATTGATGAACGCAGCGGGTTTCACCGGAACGCCATCGCTCATTTACCATACCAAGAGCGGCAAGTGGAACGGTATCGGCGGAATGCCGACTACGTCCGTGTTGAATAAAATCATTGACGGCAGCGTGGACGTGGCCCAGTAATGCGCCGTTGAACGGCGCAGGCTGTTGTGGGATGGACGGCGAGTTGGCGTCGCCGTCCATCTGCGGGCTGCCGTAATGTAGGCGGTTTTATAATAAAAGCATTATTGTCGGATAATGCGCGTCGCGCGGTTGCTTCTCTGCATTGCCCTGTCGTTTGTTGTGGCTCAAACTGTTGGCGGCAATCGCGCGATTGCCCAATGGGTGTTAACTGCAGACCGCATTTCCGGGGACGAGGTGCAAAATGGCGTGTAATGCAGAAATCCTGAAGTCGGTGCAGCTGTTTTCCCTGCTCGATGACGAAGAGCTGGCGGTGCTGGCCGGTCAGGTGGAGTTTCGAACGTTTTCTTCGCGCCAGCGTATCTACAAAATAGGCGATCCGAGCGAACGCGCGTTTATCCTGGTGTCGGGGGCCGTCCGGATTACGACCATTGACGAGGACAACCAAGTGGTGCTGCTTGACACTCCGGCCCACGGCGACGTATTCGGTTTTGCCTCGATGTTGGCGCAGACGCCGCATCAAACCAATGCCACGGCCGACGAAGACACCACCTGCATTGAATTGGACCGCAACGACATCACGATTCTGTTGCGGCGCAAGCCCGATGCCGGACTGGACTTGATGAGCGTGCTCGGCAAGCAGTTTCACGCGACGGAACGATTGGTGCGCCTGCGCGCCGCGCGCAATCCCAACGCGGTGATTGAAGAGGCGGAAACGCTGGGGGAGAATATCGCCGACACCGTGGCGTCGTTCGGCGGTTCGTGGACCTTTATCATCCTGTTCGCCGTGATCTTGGCGGTCTATACCCTCGTCAATGTGGAACTTGGACACCGTGCGTGGGATCCCTATCCGTTCATCCTGCTCAATCTGTTCCTGTCGATGCTGGCGGCGATCCAGGCGCCGGTCATCATGATGAGCCAAAACCGGCAGGATAAGAAAGATCGGTTGCGCAACGAACTGGACTTCGACGTGAATCGGCGCACCCATGCGGAGATCCAGGGACTGTCGCGCCGCATCAACCTGCTGTACGACAAGGTCGACGACGTCGAGGATATGTTGCGTAACCGGCCGCGCTGACGGACCGGCCGGCGCGATACCGGCGGCAACGCATNNCCGCTTGCCGCCGTGCACGGCGGTTGAGCCAGAACGGCACGATGCCTACCAGGATCCCGCCAATGGCAAACAGCGTGCTGGTCAGGTTGAAGGTAGGCAAGCTGTAGAATCCGGTGAACCACAGAAATATTCCGCTGGCGAGCGGCCAAAATACCAAAAAGATGAGGTTGAATGCGCCCCGGCGCTCGTGGCGCCATACCAGCCAGGCGCAGGCGAAACAGGTCAGGCCGTAGTAAAACGACGCCTGGAATCCGATGGCATTGACCGAATCGCCGATGATCTGGCTGACGGTAGGCAACCGCGAGGCGAGCAGCAGCAGCAGCAGACCGAAACCGGCAATGGCCGAGGTGGCGACCCAGGGCGTGTGCCAGGTGGGGTGCAGGCCGGCATAGCGCCGGTTCAGGGTGCCGTCGCGCCCGAGCGCGAACTGTGTGCGGGTAAACTGCAGGATCGATGTCTCCAGCGTACCCAGGGTACTCAGCATCACCGCGAGTACCGCCATATAACTCCAGGGTTTGGGGAACACCTTGTCGGCAACGGCGAGTACGACATTGGTTTCCGATGCCTGGATCGCCTGATCGCTGAGGACCATCAAGGTCACCATCACGAACAGGATGAACAGCGTGACGATAATCAGCATCGCCAGCACTGATCCCAGGCCGGCGACCCAGCTGCCATTGCGTGTCTCTTCGTTGAGATTGACCGTTACGTCCCAGCCCCAGTAGAAGAACAACGCCGTGATCATGCCGGTTGTAAACAGATGCGAATTGAAATGGGTCAGGGCAAAATCCGACCAATGGATCGTGTGCATCGGATGCTGATGAAACTTGAGCCAGGCGGCGGTGAGAATGACCAGCACGATTGCCAGTTCGATCGCCGTCAGTGCAACCTGCATATAACTGGTGAGCTTGATGCCTTTGATGATCACGGCACTCACCAGGATTAGCCAGCCGGCGGCGACCAGCGTGACGACGCCGGTGTGGTTGGCATAGGCGGGCGCGAGCAACTCCAGGGTGGCGGTGGCGGCGGGCACCGTGCCGGAGACCATGAAGACGGCGGAGGCAACCAGCAGGGCCCAGCCCGCGAGAAACCCCAGGATCGGATTGAAGATGGTTCCCACCCAGGCATAGGCCGCGCCGGCGTTGGTGTCCTTGCGGTTGAGATGCATGTAGGCGAGCGCTACGCCGAACATCATGATGCCGCAATAGAGCAGGCTGGCGGGAGAGAGCACGCCGACCGCCGCAACTAGGGCGGCGGTGGTGGCGGCGATGGAAAACACCGGCGCGGTGCCGGCAACCCCCATGATGGTCGATTCGGTCAGGCCGAGTGCGCTCTTTTCCAATGTTACCGATGTGCTCATATGGAGCCAGCCTCAACTGCTTTTGTTGATCCCGTAATGGATGAAACGATCCCGTTTGACGCGCTGCGCCGGACTCGGGTTTCGCATCCGGCCTCCGCCTCGTCTGCCGCATATCCTAATCCAAGGATGGCGCCGCAGCCATGCCCAGGCGTTCCCATGGGGCCGCGCGCGGCAGCGGCGGAATCGGATGCCAATCGCCGGCCGATCATCCATCCGGTTGGTAGGGGTATGCGCCGCCCGGGAGAGGCGGGGCGGCACTCAGGGGGAGAGATGTCGTGCCGTGTGCAACGAATCAACCGGCGCGCGCTGCCGCCGGGTCGCCGGAGGCGATGCTACGACGCCCCGAAGAAGCGATAGCCGTTTTTGCCCGCTTTCTTGGTTTCG
>DFMR01000074.1:0-108642 GCA_002376325.1 Proteobacteria bacterium UBA3588
GGGTGGGGTGGAGGGAAGAGAATTGGCGTAAGTCATTGATTTTTGACCCCCTCATCCCGTCCTTCTCCCTGGGGGAGAAGGGACGAATACCTTTTTCAGCAACCTGATAAGGTGTTGTGAATATACGGCGCTGAGCGGCGTGGCCCTTATTGCGCCAGGTAGGCCTTGTCGGATGCCTCGACTGTGCCCAGGGACCAAGGGCCTCGGCTCTTGGCGTGCTTGATGGCGACGGCGATCGCGGCGGCGGATGGGTGGTGATTAATCACCAGCATTTGGCCGGGGTAGATCAGGTCGGCATCCTTGATTTTCTTGTCGTTCGCCTTGTAGATGAGCGGCCACTCGAAGGGGTTGCCGTAAACTCCGCTTTGGGCAGCGATGCGCCACAGGCAGTCGCCGCGGACCACGGTGTAGTAGGCGGGTTCGGCAGGTGGCGCAGCAGGCGCAGGCGGCGTCGCCTGCTGTTCCGGTGCGGTCGCGGTGGTGGCGGGAGCGGGNNGATTTGGTAGACGCCGGCGCTCACAATGAACTCGTCCTCCCCTTGACCCTGCCCGGCATAAGGCGGCTGCAGCAGAACGTCTTCGGCAGCGGGACTTCCGTTTCCAATATGAAGTCGCCGAATTCGTCGGCTCGTTCGCGCCGGTCGGTGAAGGAGGTGATGCTGTTGAGCAGCAAGATACGTTGGTTACCGCCTGCCAGGCGAATTGTCCCGCACAGGCCGCACTATTCCACGGCGTCGCTCATGGACGTCTGGGCAGCTTCGAATATCTGCAACTCATTGTCGCTGCCGAAACGCATGACGAAGTCATATACCGGGGGATCGATTTCAGACAGCAGCGGCGAGATCCAGATGCTAGGTACGGAATCCACGAACGTCGCCTTAACGTAAGGACTGGTGCGGTGTTTCTGCTTGCCGAGGCAGTAGCCGCAATTGACGGCAGTCACCTCGGCAAGACGCTGAGCCCAGTCACTGGGCCGAAATATGCGCCCGTGTCGCGTCATTCCTTTGATAATCATCGCGCCGTGCCGTTCATGCGCTATTGCGCGCGCGGCAAACGATGCGGATACGACGACAGTGACGTCGCCATTATCATTGTTTTCACCGAGTAAGCACGCAGTCGGGTACTCTTGCACAATACTATCTCCTTTCCGCATCTATGCAAGGCAATACGGTTCGTGCCTAAACGATATTCACATAGTAAAGTCGGGTTACATGCATGAGCATGTAACTCAAACCGCTCTGGCCGGTCGTTGATTCACGCGGCAAGCGGCCACTGCCAGCGTGACCCAATGTTCAACTTGGTCAGCAAGCGATGCGACGTCGATATCGTCTGCCGACAGCGCCGACGCTACATGCTCAAAATCGGCAACCAACACGGGTTCGTCGGGGAACCATTGCTGCAATGCGGTGGCTGCGCGCTCCGTGTCTTGCATGCTACCGGTACCGCCATGTATTCGGTCCAATGTGCCGATCATGGTTCGGACGCTACTTTCGATGCAGGCGCGAACCTCGCTGAGATTGCCGTCAATAAGGAAGGCATTGCGGCTATTGCGCTGATAGAGCAGCTCAGCCTCCAGCAGTGCCAGCGGGTCCTCTCGTGAGCCGGCGCACTCGGCGATGCCCCTTTTGGCGACGTTAAAGACGGCGCTCGTCCCAATGTCCTGTGATAGCAAGGCGACTTCCTCGGGCTTGACCACAGAGATATCTGCCAGCAATACGTTGAAATACTCAGTGCCCACGCGCAACACCCATGCCCGGAACGATTCGCTGGAATTCCGCTGTTCGCGGAAGTCATCGTGAATCCTGCGCACCGCCTCCGGAACGCGCGCTGCGGGTATCGACGGCCCGCTGATAGCGAGGCTGCCGTTGCCGGAATTGCCGTCGCCGCCCAGTTGCAGCGTGTAGCTCGGGATCAGCGTGCCGTGATGGCGCCGGCCCTGGCCGTATAATCCGATGTCGCCGATGTCGCTGTGCGCGCAGCTGTTTTGGCAACCGTTGATGCGGACGCGCAGATCCTCGGCGCCGCCATTGATGCGCGAAGCCAACGACTGCGAGGTTGTGATTGCCTGAGGGCATAATGCCGCGCCGGGGCAATTCACCACATCGTCGCCGGTACGCGGTACCGACAGTCCGATGTGCGCCAAACGATCGCGTAACTCGTTCAGGAGCGCTTCTGGAACATCGGTAATCAACAGGTTCTGGTCGATGGTGGTGCGTACCTGTTTCAGGTCGAGAGCGTCGAGCAGCGCGGCCAGTCCGCGCAATTGTCGGTTGCACAACTGAGCCAGGCGGACACTCACCGGTACCGCGAACAGGCCGGGAATGCGCTGCGCTGCCACGGATCTTGCCATCCCCTGGCGGGGTGGCGATGCGTCCTCCGGCTGGCGCCAGACACCCTGCACCCGCGGCCGTCCGAGTGAACGGCCGCGTTGCAGTTCGGCCTGGTACATCTCAGTCAACTGCGCCTGCGTGAACTGATCGCGCAGAAATTTACTGCGCGCATGGGCACGATTGCCGCGGTCCGAATAACGATGGTGCAGGATCACTACGGCTTCGACGGCGGCCAGCAGATCGGCTTCGATGACGAAAGGATCGAGTTCCACAGCCGCGCGGGGTTTTGCGCCAAGGCCGCCGAAGGCGAACAAACGGAAGCCGCCCACGCCATCGCGGCTGGTTGCGACCAAGGCGACGTCATTGATAAGGCCTTGCGCGCAATCTTCCCCACAGCCCGAGATGCTGATCTTGAATTTTCGGGGCAGTTGCCGTGTCAACGGATTACCGAGAAAATGGCGGGTAATGGCGTCCACATGCAGGTGGACGTCCACGTGCTCGCGCTGGCATACGCCGGCTAACGGGCAGGCGGTAATATTGCGCACGGTATTGCCCGACGCCTCGCGGGTGGTTATGCCGCAGCTCGCCAGGTGGTCCAATACTTTTGGCGTATCCTCTATGCGCAGGAAATGAAATTGTACGTCCTGGCGGGTGGTCAGGTGAGCAACCTTGTGCCCCGCCTGGCCGTATGTTTCGATTATCTCGGCCAGCCCAATCAGTTGCCGTGGTTGCAGCTTTCCGCCGGGCAGTCTGGCACGCACCAAATGGTAGCCCTCCTGCAGCTGTGCATAGACCCCCTGAATCAGCCGGATAGCGGAAAACTCTTCCTGAGCGATCTCGCCACTCAGAAATCGATTTACGTCATCGCCGTAGCGCCGCAGTATTATTTCGTCAATCATTTCAGTTCCTTAAGTCGACAAGTTTTGGCCAATTCAAATGCGAACCATTAATCCGGCTCCCAACAGCAACAATACTGTCCCCATCAACGGACGCATGGTGCGCTGTGGCAGCTGCACTCCGAGGCGGCTGAACAGTACGACACCCGGTAGCGATCCCAATAACAGGCTCGCCAACAAATTCCAGTCCATGTGTCCAGAGCGGAGATGGCCCAAGCCAGCGAACAACGTCAGTGGGACGGCATGCACAACATCGGTTGCGAGAACTTCTATCGGTGTCAGTTGTGGATAGAGTAGGTAGATAAACATCGTTCCTACGGCACCGGCACCGACCGACGACATGGTCACCAGCGCACCAAGTATCAGACCGGCGGCTACCGTCAGCGGAGCGCGCCACTTTGCCGGCAGCTTCCACGATCGGGTGACGCTATGCGGGAGATGGCGTTGTAACGGCGCGTGTAGCAGCAGTGCCAGCGCAGTGAGCATAAGGGCGATGCCGATAACGACAAACAGAATACGTTTCATGGCCGCGGTGTTGACCGCCAGCACCCCGAGCAACCAAAGCGCGAGCGCCGCCCCGGGGAAACTGCCGAGTGCAAGACGTACGACCGCCGGTCGGTAAATGACGCTGTATTTGTGATATACAGGAATTGCGCATGATTTTGAGATCGCTGCATGAAGCAGATCGGTGCCCACGGCCGTCAGCGGAGGTACCCCGACCAGCAACAGCATCGGCGTCATCAATGCGCCGCCGCCGACGCCGGTCAGCCCTGTCAGACTTCCGACGAAGAATGCGGCAATGGAATAAGATAGGTTCATCGCTGCCGGATGCTCGTTTGATGAATGAATGACGCCAGCATATCAACCCTCGATAAGATGAGAAGGAATTCGTTTCTATATCGTTATGTCAGGAACTTCTAAGCGGAGCGAATAATGAATATTCAGCAACTTCGTTACATAGCCGCGGTGGCGGACACTGGCCTCAATATCTCTGCCGCGTCTGAACGGTTGTTCACGTCGCAGCCGGGGGTCAGTAAGCAGATACGGTTGCTGGAGGAGGAGTTGGGGGTCCAGATATTCGAGCGTAGCGGAAAGCAGCTTGTGCGCATCACTGAAGCCGGAGCTGCGGTGTTGAGTGTCGCCCGGCGTACGCTGGCCGATCTTGATCAGCTGCGTCGTACTG
Source organism: Proteobacteria bacterium UBA3588 (assembly GCA_002376325.1). Classification (GTDB taxonomy): domain Bacteria; phylum Pseudomonadota; class Gammaproteobacteria; order Thiohalomonadales; family Thiohalomonadaceae; genus Sulfurivermis. Next base: position 4,409 of record DFMR01000074.1, read on the forward strand.
CAGAAGAATTCAGCAGCCCATCTCGCGGTTCACTTTCCATTGCCACCACGCACACGCAGGCGCGCTATTTTCTGCCCCGGGCGGTAGACCGATTTACTCGCCGCTATCCCGGCGTGACATTGCACTTGTACCAGGGGACACCTTTGCAAATCGCCGAACTGGCGGCCAGCGGCGCAGTCGATTTCGCTATCGCTACCGAAGCTATGGAGCATTTCGAAGAACTGGTGATGATGCCGTGCTATTACTGGAATCGAGCCATCGTCACTCCCTGCGATCATCCTTTGCGTGACGTGCAGCCGTTGACCTTGGAAGCGGTAGTGCAATATCCCATCCTTACTTACGTGTTCGGATTCACCGGACGATCGCAACTGGACGCCGCCTTTGAGCAGCACGGATTACATCCGAATGTCGTGTTTACCGCTACAGATGCGGATGTAATCAAAACCTATGTGCGGCTCGGTCTGGGGGTTGGGATCGTCGCGCGTATGGCCTACGATCCGAAGGTGGATACGGATTTGTGCGCACTCGATGCGGGTCACCTGTTTTTAAGAAGTACGACCAAGATCGGATTCCGTCGCGACATGATGCTACGTGGCTATATGTACGATTTCATCGCAGAGTTCTCTCCACACCTTGATCGTGAGCATATAGACGCTGCGTGCGCCGCGGCAAACAACATGGAACGCGAGGCGTTGTTTTCGAATCTGGATCTGCCCGTGTTATAATCTTGCTCCATTTTTTATCTTCGCTTATGTGCGTTCGTGACCTGGAAAAGGCTATTGCGTGAGGTCTTCATCAATGCTGTCGAGTAACGGCGATTTTATGATGCCATGCTCGGTGAGATGACGCACGATCGCATCGGCTGCCTCTATCGCGCTGGCGGTCTCGGTATCGATGTGGATGTCCGGCGCCTCGGGTGTCTCATAAGGCGAGTCGATGCCGGTGAAGTTGCGCAACTCCCCGCTGCGGACTTTTCTATAAAGCCCCTTGGGATCGCGTTGTTCGGCAACCTCAAGGGAAACGTCGACGAATATTTCGACGAATTCATCGGGTTTCAATAGGTTGCGCGCCATGCGTCGTTCGGACCGGAACGGTGAAATGAACGATACCAGGGTGATGAGCCCCGCATCTGCCATCAGTTTCGCCACTTCTGCAACGCGCCGTATGTTCTCGACGCGATCCGCTTCGGTGAACCCCAGGTCTTTGTTGAGGCCATGCCGCACGTTGTCGCCGTCGAGGATGTAGGTGTGGCGCCCTGCCGCATGCAGCTCCTTCTCCACCAGATTGGCAATGGTGGATTTGCCGGAAGCGGAATAGCCGGTGAACCATAGTACGCACGCCTTCTGCTTCTTGGCGGCGGAACGCGCCGCCTTGTCCACATCCAAATGATGAACGTGGATGTTGTGCGAACGCCGCAAAGCGAAGTGTATCAATCCCGCACCGACTGTGTTGTTGCTGAGGCGGTCGATGACTATAAACCCGCCGGTATCGGCATTGTTGGCGTAGGGGTCGAAGGCGATGGAACGATCGACGGCAAGGTTGCAGATACCGATGGCGTTGAGGTCGAGCCTTTTGGCGGCCAAGCGTTCGAGTGTGTTGACGTTTACCTGATACTTAATTCCGGTAAAACTGGCACCTATTGTATTGGTGGCGATCTTAAGCAGATAGTCACGGCCCGGCATCATCGGGTCATCGTGCATCCAGACCAGCGTGACCTCGAACTGATCGGCCACTTCCGGCGGATCACCGATGCCGGCGATCATGTCACCGCGACTGATATCCACCTCCTCGTCAAGGGTGAGCGTGATCGATTGGCCGGCCACGGCGTAGTCCAGGTCGCCGTCGTGGCTGACGATACGCCCTATTCTGCTGGTGCGGCCCGAAGGCAACACGCGGATCGGTTCGCCCGACCGGATGCTGCCGCCGGCAATGGTGCCGGCAAATCCCCGGAATTCTTGGTTGGGACGATTGACCCACTGTACCGGCAGGCGGAACGGCTGCCGGAGGCGCTGCTCTTGCGCCAGGGGCAGTGTTTCCAGGCAGCCCATCAGCGTCGGCCCGTGGTACCAGCGGGTGTGTTCCGAAGCCTCGACTACGTTGTCGCCTTCGAGTGCGGAAAGCGGGATAGCGATGACGTCACTCAATCCAAGCTGGTCGGCGAACCGGCGGTATTGTGTCTCGACCGCACGAAATACCTGCTCGGAGTAATCGACCAGATCCATCTTGTTGATCGCCAGCACTACGCGGCGGATACCGATCAGTGAGGCCAGGTAGCTGTGGCGCCGGGTCTGGGTGAGCACTCCCTTGCGCGCGTCGATGAGGATGACGGCGGCGTCGGCGGTGGAAGCCGCGGTGACCATGTTGCGCGTGTACTGCTCGTGGCCAGGCGTATCGGCAACGATGAATTTACGCCGATCGGTGGTGAAGAATCGATAGGCGACATCGATGGTGATTCCCTGTTCGCGCTCGGCGGCAAGGCCGTCCACCAGCAGGGCGAAATCGAGTGCCTCCCCTTGAGTTCCCCAACGTTTCGAATCGGCCATGACTGCGGTAATCTGGTCGTCAAACAGAGTCTTCGATTCGTAGAGCAGACGGCCGATCAGCGTGCTCTTGCCGTCGTCGACACTGCCGCAGGTGATGAAGCGCAGCAGGCCTTTATGTTGATGGGCGTGCAGGCGATCTTCCACGTCGAGGGCGATCGTATCCCGGTCTATGGCACTGGGTTGCGGCATTAGAAATATCCCTCCTGCTTCTTTTTTTCCATGGAGGCGTCTCCGTCGCGGTCGATTACCCGGCCCTGGCGTTCCGATGTCGTTGTGAGCAGCGTCTCCTGAATGATGGCGGGCAAGGTGTCCGCCGCCGATTCGACGGCGCCGGTAAGCGGATAGCAGCCCAGAGTGCGGAAACGCACCTGCTTCATGCACGGAAGCTCGCCGGGATGTAGCGGCATGCGATCATCGTCAACCATGATGAGTACGCCGTCGCGCTGCACCACCGGTCGCCGGGCGGCGAAATAGAGAGGCACGATCGGAATCCGTTCCAAATGGATGTATTGCCATATATCCAGCTCCGTCCAGTTGGACAAGGGAAATACGCGGATGCTTTCGCCCTTGTGCTTGCGCGCGTTATACAACCGCCACAGCTCCGGACGCTGATTTTTAGGGTCCCATCGATGCTGTGCCGAACGGAATGAGAAGACCCGCTCCTTGGCGCGCGACTTCTCCTCGTCGCGGCGCGCCCCGCCGAAAGCGACGTCAAAGCCATACAAATCCAGCGCCTGTTTGAGACCCTCTGTTTTCATCACATGGGTGTGAATGGCCGTGCCATGCACAAACGGATCGATACCGCGAGCCGCGCCGTCGGGATTGACGTGTACCACCAGGTCGAGGTTGAGCCGACGCACGGTATCGTCGCGAAATTCGATCATCTCGCGGAACTTCCATGCAGTGTCGACGTGCAGCAGCGGAAATGGCAGCTTGGCCGGGTAGAATGCCTTTATAGCCAGATGCAGCATCACCGAGCTGTCTTTGCCGATGGAGTAGAGCATGACCGGGTTATCGGCTTCTGCGACGACTTCACGCATAATATGGATGCTTTCTGCTTCCAGTCGCTGCAAGTGCGTAAGATTCATCTACTGTCCTCTCCGGGTGCGCAGCGGTATCTATTCACGATGCGACCTTCATCGTGAGGCGACATTAAGCGCATGCAGGCCGCACTCCTTGAGCGTTGATTCTTCCCACCACCAGCGTCCGTCGCGTTCTGGCTGGTTGGGCAGCACCGCACGCGTGCATGGTTCGCATCCGATACTGATGTAGCCGCGTTCGTGCAGCGGGTTGTACGGAACACTGTGGCGCCTGATATATTCCCATACCTTGGCCGAACTCCAGTGCGTCAGCGGGTTGTATTTGAACAGCGCATGTTCCGGTGTGGCGAAGGCGGCGTCATACTGAATCGCAGGCAGGCCATGGCGCGTTCCGGCGTTCTGGTCTTCGCGCTGTCCGGTGATCCACGCGTCTAGCGTCGCTAGTTTGCGACGCAGCGGCCCCACCTTGCGGATCGCGCAGCACTCTTTGTGATCGTCCGCATAAAAACTGTGGAAACCTTTGCACACTATCATCTGCTCAACAGCCGCAGAATCCGGAAACTGCACCTCAATATCGACACGGTAGTGATCGCGCACCTTGTCGAAGAATCGGTAAGTTTCTGAGTGCAATCGTCCGGTATCGAGCGAGAATACCCGTATATCACTGCGTATCTTTATGGCCATATCGATCAGGACGACATCTTCCGCGCCGCTGAAGGAAATGGCGACGCTATCGTGCCGCTCCAGGGCGGACGCCAGGATGTCCGTGGGCGACGCGTTTTCATACGTGCGAGCTAATTCTTCAAGCTCAAATGCCGACAAATCAGCCATGTGTCGACTCCTCATGTGGGGCTGTTTGAAATTTCAATGAGTGGTTGTATCAGCTGTACGCGGCCGCCTATTACGCCGTCGTCATCTGACGGTTGAAAGAAATAGCACGACCGTTTCGCGCTGAAAAATAATCGATATTTCTATGGTTAGATCATGATGGAATATGCCGCCAAATTCCGGTGTACGGCGTTTTTTGGATCGCGTGACGGTTTTTCCCGATATGCGCATCATGCCATCGGCTCATCAGGCAGTATTATGGGTGGGGTAGATGTGATGATTGTGTGTTCCGTTGCGCGCTGCGCCAACGGCTGCCAATGACGATGAGCGCGAGAGGTATCCGGTCGGACTGGAGCCCGACAACATGACGCAGTTCATCGCTGCATGTGGTGGAGCGGTTGCGGCATATTCGCCGCAACGCCGGGTGAGCGGCACTGCGACCGATAAAAGAACGCGCCACAACTTTCGTGTTGGCGCGTTGAAATCCCCTATTGCAGGAGGAATCGTTCCACAGGTGTGTCGCATGTAACCACGTGCTGTACTTCGACACGGACGATTAATATCACGGCTACGGCGTCGTGCAAAATAATCTGAACTTCTATGGTTATAACATACGGGAATATACGCTACGAATCTCCGCGGCGCGGCGCCTTACAAGAAGATGACGCCGCACCGCGCAGCGGATGCACGCAACCACCCGCGGAGCGGATGACGATGTGGAAACGTTTTTAGCGCAGTTCTTTGAAAAACCGCTTCAGCGAGCGGCTGACCCAGCCGTCGGGGCGACGGTAGTCGACGTCCACGTCCATGCTCGCCTTGATCGACGGGCCATAGGCCGCGTCGTCATTGCGGATGTGGTTGACCAGCCAGCGGCTGAGCATGGCGTGCAGTTCGTCGGTGATGTCTTCTCCGCCCTGGAAGCGGAACTGGTATTCGCCGACGCGCTTGACGAACAGGTCGTGTACGCGCTTGTGCGCACGGTAGAACTGATACGAGGCGTCTTCCATCAGCGACTCTTCGAACGCGAAATGCGACAGCGTGTAGTCGACGAGTTCGGCGATGACGTCGCCCACCGCGCCCATTCTGGCGTCCGTTCCGGGTTGGTGGGCGCGGCGGACGTCGTTCAATTGGTTGAGCATGTTGACGATGCGCCGGTGCTGATTGTCGATGACCTCGATGCCGATGTTCAGATCGGGACTCCAGGCGATATTTTCCATTGACTCCTCCCCAGGTTGCGTGAGGCCGTTTTTCCGCTCCTGTTATTGCGACCGCCGTGCGTGGTCGTGTCATGGCGCCCGTGGAGGGGCGCGGCGCCATCCCTGGTGGTGTCGCGGCGCTGTGGCGAACGACAGACGCCGGCGGAAAGAACGGGTGATTCAGCCATTGAAACGGAAGGAGTATAAGACCGAAACGGCGCTACCCCGTGATTGAAACATGTGGCAACATACTGAGATGTACTGAAACAGGTCGCGCCTTCGTGGGTGGTTCAAGGTCGGAGGTTTTGGGGCGATGAAAAATGCCATAGCCGGAATCACATGCGTGGTATGAATCGTTTTTATCTGACCCGATACTCCTGGCGCGCTGCAACAAGTCTCGGTGAACTATCAACTCTTCCAGCAAAGATAACGGATGCCTGTTTCCGTGTCTTTGAGTGGATCGATCCGCGGATCTACTGCAATACCAATCCGTTATCAGGGACGTAAGAAAAGGGCGGTATGCAGCTTCTTTGTGAACTCAATTTATTCCGCCGCCGGTTTGTCGAGCGTTTCCGCGGCAGAGCTGCTGTTTGCCCGTCAAAAGCCGAACAACCGCATTGTCGCTCTTACAGCGCGCTGGTACCGACCTGGTAGACGCCGCCGATGACGATGAACTCATCCTCGCCCTTGAGCCTGCCCGGCAGCAGACGGCTGTAGCAGAGCACTTTCGGCAGCGGGACCTCCGTTTCCAATATGAAGTCGCCGAATTCGTCGGCCCGTTCGCGCTGGTCGGTGAAGGAGGTGACGCTGTTGAGCAGCAGGATGCGTTCGCGTTTGCTGCGCTGCTCCAGGACGTCGTGGCCGTCGAGGCGGTTGACGCCGCGGTAGAGGCGCAGGTGACTCGTTTCGGCGTAGCGTTGGCCGAGCTCGTATTGGCAGTAGGTGTAGAGCAGGTCGAGCTGAGACTCCAGGGCGTTGGTGTTGTAGAGGCCGTGGCTGCGGGCTTCGAGGTAGGCGTGGTAGCTGTCGTCGCCGCCGTCGCGGATCGGGCCGCCGTGGTGGCGCGGCAGCAGGCCGAAGCGCGATTCGACCCAGCCTTTCAACACCGCGGCCTCGCGGCCGTCGGCGTCGAACGACCAGCCGCGCAGGATGCGCAGGTAGTCGGCTTTGTCGCGTTTGAGACGGCTGTTGCGGGTGAGGCCGGCCTCTTCCGGCGCGTCGAGCAGGAAGTGGGCGTTCATGTAGTCGCTGAACAGTTGCGCGCGCTCTTTGGCCGATTCGGCCTGGGCCAGCAGGCGGAACAGGTCGCGGTGCAGTTCGGCGACGCCGTCGATGTAGAGCGGGGCGGGATGCCGTTGGTAGGTGAGGCTGCCGAGGATCATGGCGGGCAGGTTGCAGCGGTTGATCGGCAGGCGCGCCTGCGCCGGCAGGAGGGGGCCTTGGTCGGGGTCGGGCGCTTTGTCGCTAACCATACAGCTCTCGGGTCTTTGTCGTATATCACACCGCTGAAATAGGCCGCGGCGAAGTTAAAATATTCATATAAAACAGTGTGGTGTGTGTTGTTCCTGGGTTTGGCACAAGGGTTGCTCAAGAGTCATCGACAGTTTATCCCGTGTCCCAACGCAAGGAGAACATACCATGGCACTACGTCAATGCGCGATTTACGGCAAAGGCGGTATCGGCAAGTCCACCACCACCCAGAATCTGGTGGCGGCTCTGGCCGAGGCCGGCAAGAAGGTTCTGATCGTCGGCTGTGATCCCAAGGCCGACTCCACCCGTCTGATCCTGCACTCCAAGGCTCAGACCACTGTTATGCATCTGGCCGCCGAGGCCGGTTCGGTCGAAGACCTGGAACTGGAAGATGTGCTGTCCGTCGGTTATGCCGGCATCAAGTGCGTCGAGTCCGGTGGCCCGGAGCCCGGAGTCGGTTGCGCCGGTCGCGGCGTTATCACCGCCATCAACTTCCTGGAAGAGGAAGGTGCCTACGACGAGGAACTGGATTTCGTGTTCTACGACGTGCTGGGTGATGTGGTGTGCGGCGGCTTCGCCATGCCGATTCGCGAGAACAAGGCGCAGGAGATCTACATCGTCGTTTCCGGCGAGATGATGGCCATGTATGCCGCCAACAACATCTCCAAGGGCATCGTGAAGTACGCCAGTTCCGGCGGCGTGCGCCTGGCCGGCCTGATCTGCAATAGCCGTAACACAGCTCGCGAAGACGAACTGATCGAAGAGCTGGCGCGTCAGCTCGGTACCCAGATGATCCACTTCGTGCCGCGCGACAACGAGGTGCAGCGCGCCGAGATCCGTCGCATGACCGTCATCGAGTACAACCCGAAGGCCAAGCAGGCCGACGAGTACCGTTCCCTGGCGCAGAAGGTGATCAACAACAAGAAGTTCGTGATCCCCACTCCGCTGACCATGGATGACCTGGAAGACGTGATGATGAAGTTCGGCCTCCTCGATGAGGAAGACGAGTCCATCGTCGGCAAGACTGCTGATGAGCTGGCTACGGCCTAACAAGCGCTAAACCGCGAAGGACGCGAAGTAGCAATGCAGGATGGGTTGGGCGCGAGCGCGACCCATCGGGCGACAGGGCGGGTACTGCTTACGTTCAACCCACCCTGCGAAGTCGTGTACTTTGCGGTGAATTCTTCACTACATACGTCCGCCGGATTAGGCGGCGATGAAGGAGAAATGAAATGACGACGATGACCCGTGAACAGACCGAGGCCCTCATCAACGAGGTGCTCGAGGTCTATCCGGCCGCTGCGCGTGAGGAACGCGAAAAGCACCTTGCCGCCAACGACACCAGCCAGGACAAGGCCGGCAAGTGCATTACCTCCAACCGTAAATCGCTGCCCGGCGTGATGACCATCCGCGGCTGCGCCTATGCCGGTTCCAAGGGCGTGGTGTGGGGTCCGATCAAGGACATGATCCACATCTCCCANNACCATGAACTTCACCTCGGACTTCCAGGAGAAGGACATCGTGTTCGGCGGCGACAAGAAGCTGGCCAAGCTGATCGAAGAAGTGGAGACCCTGTTCCCGCTGAACAAGGGCATCTCGGTGCAGTCCGAGTGTCCCATCGGCCTGATCGGCGACGACATCGAGGCGGTTTCCAAGAAGGCTGCGAAGGAGCTCGACAAGCCGGTCGTGCCGGTGCGTTGCGAAGGCTTCCGCGGCGTCTCCCAGTCGCTCGGCCATCATATCGCCAACGATGCCATCCGCGACCACATGCTCGAAGGCGTCGAGAAACAGGAAGGCGGTTCCTACGACGTCTCCGTCATCGGCGACTACAACATCGGCGGCGACGCCTGGTCCTCGCGCATCCTGCTCGAAGAGATGGGCCTCAACGTGGTGGCCCAGTGGTCCGGCGACGGCACCGTCGAGGAGATGAAGAGCTGCCCGCAGGTCAAGTTGAACCTGCTGCACTGCTACCGCTCGATGAACTACATCTCCCGCTTCATGGAAGAGAAGTACGGAATTCCATGGCTGGAGTACAACTTCTTCGGCCCGACCAAGATCGCCGAGTCGCTGCGTGCCATCGCCGCGCACTTCGACGACACGATCAAGGAAGGCGCGGAGAAAGTCATCGCCAAGTATCAGCCGCTGATGCAGGCGGTGCTCGACAAGTACAAGCCGCGCCTGGACGGCAAGAAGGTGATGCTGTACGTCGGCGGCCTGCGTCCGCGCCATGTCATCGGCGCCTACGAGGATCTTGGCATGGAAGTGGTCGGCACCGGTTATGAGTTCGCTCATAACGACGACTACGACCGCACCGTCAAGGAGATGGGCAACGCGACCCTGATCTACGACGATGTCACCGGCTACGAGTTCGAAGAGTTCGTCAATAAGATCAAGCCCGACCTGATCGGCTCCGGCATCAAGGAGAAGTACATCTTCCAGAAGATGGGCATCCCCTTCCGCCAGATGCACAGCTGGGACTATTCGGGTCCGTACCACGGCTACGACGGCTTCGCCATCTTCGCCCGCGACATGGACATGGCCATCAACAGCCCGACCTGGAGCAAGATGACCGCTCCCTGGCTGGCCGCTGCCGATGCCTCTGCCGCGAAGGCGGTAAACGAGTAAGAAAGGCACTAACCACGAAGGACGCGAAGTAACGCAAAGTACGACGATTTTTTACTTCGTGAGACTTTGCGTCCTTTGCGGTTGATCCAGAACTCAATAAGCCGTTGTCCACGGATGAGTGGCGCGGCAGGAGAAATGCAATGAGCCAGTCAGCTGAAAAAGTGATGCCTTGCTATCCCTTGTTCCGGGAACCGGAATACAAGGAGACGCTCGCCAACAAAAAGGCGAAATACGAAGCTGCACACACCCAGGAGAAGATCGACGAGGTGTTTCAGTGGACCACCACCCAGGAATACCAGGAGCTGAACTTCCAGCGCGAGGCGTTGACCGTCGATCCGGCCAAGGCCTGCCAGCCGCTGGGCGCGGTGCTGTGCGCACTGGGTTACGAGAAGACCCTGCCTTACGTACACGGCTCGCAGGGCTGCGTCGCTTACTTTCGCAGCTACTTCAACCGTCACTTCAAGGAGCCGGTCTCCTGCGTCTCTGATTCCATGACCGAAGATGCGGCGGTGTTCGGCGGCCAGAAGAACATGCACGCCGGCCTGGAGAACGCCAAAGCGCTCTACAAGCCCGACATGATCGCCGTCTCCACCACCTGCATGGCCGAGGTTATCGGTGACGACCTGAACGCCTTCATCGGCAACGCAAAGAAGGCGGGCAGCATCCCGGAAGAGTTCCCGACCCCGTTCGCGCACACGCCGTCCTTCGTCGGCTCGCACGTCACCGGCTGGGACAACATGGAAGAGGGCATCCTGCGCTACTTCACCCTCAACCACATGGAGGGCAAGGCGCCGGGCAAGAACGGCAAGCTCAATTTCGTGCCGGGTTTCGAGACCTACCTGGGCAACTACCGCGTGATCAAGCGGATGATGGGCGAGATGGACGTGGACATGACCCTGCTCTCCGATCCGACCGAAGTGCTGGATACGCCGGCCGACGGCGAGTTCCGTATGTACGCCGGCGGCACCACGCAGGCGGCGATCAAGGACGCGCCCAACGCCATCAACACCATCCTGCTGCAGCCGGCGCAGTTGGATAAGACCAGGAAGTTCGTGGAAGGTACCTGGAACCACGAAGTGCCCAAGCTCAACATCCCGATGGGCCTGGAATGGACCGACGAGCTGTTGATGAAGGTCTCCGAGCTGAGCGGCAAGCCGATCCCGGCGTCGCTGACTCTGGAGCGCGGCCGCTTGGTGGATATGATGACCGACAGCTACGCCTGGCTGCACGGCAAGCGTTTCGCGCTGTACGGCGACCCGGATTTCCTGATGGGGCTGACCAAGTTCCTGCTGGAGATGGGCGCCGAGCCCACCGACATCGTCTGCAACAACGGCAACAAGAAGTGGACCAAGGCGATGAAGAAGCTGCTGGAATCCTCGCCCTACGGCAAGGAGACTCAGGTGCATCACGGTAAGGATCTGTGGCACATGCGTTCGCTCTGCTTCACCAACAAGCCGGACTTCCTCATCGGCAACAGCTACGGCAAGTTCATCCAGCGCGACACGCTGTACAAGGGCAAGGAGTTCGAGGTTCCGCTGATTCGCATCGGTTTCCCGATCTTCGATCGCCACCACCTGCACCGCATGACCACCATGGGCTACGAGGGCGCTATGTACATCCTCACCACCCTGGTCAATGCCGTGCTGGAGCGTCTGGACGAAGAGACCATGGGCATGGGCACCACCGACTACAACTTCGACCTGGTGCGCTAAGACGGATAACCATGGGGGACATTTATGCCCTTTGGGTGCGGGGAACACGGGGCTTTTCTGAACAAACGTATGAATGCCCTGATTTGGATTTCCCCGTGTACCNNCGTGTGCCCCGTGGTTAGTAGTTTTTACTGAGGAGTCTTACCAATGCCCAGCGTAATGATTCGACAGACGGCGGACGGCAAGCTCTCTTTCTATGTCGCCAAGAAGGACTTGGAAGAGACCATCGACACGCTCGAATTCGACAGTGCCGAGAAGTGGGGCGGCGAGGTGAAGCTGGAGGACGGTTCGTTGTTCTACATCGATCCGATGCCGGCGCCGAAGCTGCCGATGACCATCCGCGCGAAGAAGTTGTAGGAGCCCGGCTTCGCCGGGCGATTTTCGCCCGATAGTGGCTTCGGACATCCTGTCCTCCCGCCACATAATGCCTTCCATGGCAAAAAATCGGGCTCCCACATTGAACGGAGATATGATGCATGGCCATGTATATCGTTAAAGATGAATGCACTTCCTGCGGCGACTGCGAGCCGATATGCCCGACCCAGTCCATCGTGAAGAAGAAGGGGTTGTACGCGATCAATGCGGACACCTGCACCGAGTGTGAAGGCGACTTCGACGATCCGCAATGCGTCGACGTCTGTCCCATCAGCAACTGCATCCTGCCGCTGGAGGCATGACGCCATGGGCGCGCAGGGGCTCTCTCGGGAAGTTGCGCTGCGCATCGGGCTGGCGGCACGGATGCTGCCGGATACCGATTCCGCACAGTTGGTAGCTACGCTGGTCATGGCGCTCGGCATGCCGCTCAGCGACGAGAAACTGTCGCAGTTGACGGTGCGCAACCTGCGCGAGGCCGACGACGGCCGTTTCGGCGATGTGGCGATGCCGGCATTGAAGTCGGCGATGGATTACTTGTGGGGCAAGGCGTGCGTCGAGGTGGACGATCCCGCTCTGCCGAAGCCGGTGCCGTATCGGGAAGGCGACATGCCGGGGTCGATCCGTGTGGCGATCGCTTCCAACAACGCCGAAAAGCTGGATGGCCACTTCGGCAGTTGCATCCGCTTTCTCATCTATCAGGTGTCGTCGGACGACGCGCGTCTGGTGGAGGTGCGGCGTGCCGGTACCGATGGCGTGGGTATCGACAAGAACGCGGAACGCGCCGAGCAACTGCGCGACTGCCAACTGCTGTGCGTGGTCTCCATCGGCGGGCCGGCGGCGGCCAAGGTGGTGAAGGCGGGCGTGCACCCGATCAAGTATCCGCACGGCGGTGAGGCGCAGGTGATCGTAGCCGAGCTGCAACGGGTGCTGACCGGCTCGCCGCCGCCGTGGTTGGCGCGGGTGACGGGCCGGGCATCGGATCTGGAACGTTTCGTGGTCGCGGAGGAGTCCTGACGGTGGCGCTGGCGCAGGGTCAACTGGAGGCGATCGCTGCGGCGGTCGACGACCCGCGGTCGCTGGCGCTGGTCGAGCGGTTGCGGTCGCAGTTTGCCGGGCTCACCTTCACCCTCTGCGCCGACGACGACGTCATCGGCATGCGGCCTGTGTTGGAGCAGAACGAATTCAATCTCTATCTGGTGGACGGCTCCGACCACTGCATGCGGCTGACGCGCCAACACGAGCTGGCCTCCGGCGTGCTGGTGGCGTGGAAGGACGAGGATGATGAGTAGGTGTGCGGCTATGCATGCTGACTCGGTGCAATTCTCCCTTCTCCCTCAGAGAGAAGGGCCGGGGATGAGGGGTGTGGAAATGCGTTTATTTATCCCCTCACCCCAACGCTCTCCCTGGGGGAGAGGGAAATTAGAGTGGGCCGTAACCACGACGAGGTATTGGCCTTTTTTGCGGGCCCCGTTATATATGGCGCTATATAACGGAAACGGAGGCGGCTGAATGGCCAGGCGCAAGCTGGGCAAGGTGGGGATTTCGGGACGCTTCTGGCTGGAGCGGGGCGAACAGCAGTTCCTTGGCCACGGCCGTATCGAGCTGCTGGAGCGCATCGCCGAGACCGGCTCCATCTCCCAGGCGGCGCGGGCCATGGGGATGAGTTACAAGGCCGCCTGGGATGCGGTGGACGCCATGAACAACCTGTCGGACGAGCCCCTGATGCGGCGCAGCACCGGCGGGCGCCACGGCGGCGGCACCCAGCTGACCGACCACGGCCGCCGGCTGATCGAGGTGTACAAGGCGGCAGAGCAGGAGTACCAGCTGTTCCTGCGCCGTCTCGGCGCGGGGGTGGACAACTTCGACCGCTTCTACCAGTTGATGAGGAGACTCTCGATGAAGACCAGCGCACGGAACCAATTTCAGGGGCGGGTGACCCAATTGAAGCAGGGGCCGGTCAATTGCGAAGTAATCATCGGCCTGCCCGGCGGCGACGAGCTGGTGGCTATCGTCACCAACGAGAGCGTGAAGGGGCTGGGCATCGAGGTGGGCAGCGAGGTGTTTGCGTTGATCAAGGCGTCGTGGGTGATCCTCACTGCGGGCGGCGAGACGCTGCGTACCAGCGCCCGCAACCGGTTGTGCGGCACGGTGGCGCGGGTGCAGGAGGGGCCGGTCAACTGCGAGGTGGTGATCGAGCTGCCGGGCGGCCGGAGCATCGCCGCCATCGTCACCCACCAGAGCGTGACGAGCCTGGGGCTGCGCGTCGGGGTGGCGGCCTGTGCCCTGATCAAGGCGTCGCACATCATCCTGGCGGTGAGCGAATAAGAGGTTTTTGTTTTGGTTGGCGTTATATACGCCTATATATAACGCGGGATTTGAAGGCGACAAATATTAACCACGGGGGACACGGGGAGCACGGGGCTGTTTCAGACAAACAAATGAGGCATTGATCCTGATTTTCCTGTGTACCCCGTGTCCCCCGTGGTTGATTTCTTGGTCTTGGTTTATTTGACAGTTGGAACTTAGGAGGAATGAACATGAACGGCATGTGGCGGAAGTTGATGGTGGCGGCGGCGTTTTCGCTGGCGGCGGTGAGTGCGTCGGCGGCCGAGGTGACAGTGGCGGTGGCGGCCAATTTCACCTCGACCATGAAGACGCTGGCGGCGAAGTTCGAGGCCAAGACCGGCAACAAGGTGGTGGTCAGTTTCGGCTCCACCGGCAAGCTCTACACCCAGATCGTCAACGGCGCGCCGTACGACGTGTTTCTCTCGGCCGATACGGCGCGGCCGCAACTGTTGGAGCAGAACGGCAAGGCGGTGGTGGGTTCGCGCTTCACCTATGCGCTGGGGCGGTTGGTGTTGTGGAGCGCCAAGCCCGGTGTGGTCGATACCGAGGGAACCATCCTCAATGACGGCGATTTCGAGCATATCGCCATCGCCAATCCCAAGACCGCTCCTTACGGTGCCGCCGCCATGGAGGTGATGAACGGCCTGGGGGTCTACGACACCATCAAAAGCCGTATCGTCGAGGGCGACAACATCGCTCAGACCTATCAGTTCGTGGCCACCGGCAATGCGCTCATCGGTTTCGTGGCGTTGTCGGAGGTGGAGGCGAAGAAGACGGGATCATGGTGGGAGGTGCCGCAGGGCTACTACACGCCGATCCGGCAGGATGCAATATTGCTGAAGCGTGCCGCGCACAATGCCGCCGCCAAGCGGTTCATGGCATTTCTGCGCTCGGGTGCGGCCCAGGCGATCATCGCCGGCAGCGGTTACGGCGTCGACCAATAGGGGCACGGCGGAATAACGGAGCGCGGCGGCGATGACCCTGACGCAGGTACCGTTGGAACCGGTGTGGCTGACGCTCAAGCTGGCCACCCTCACCACCGTGTTGCTGCTGCTGGTCGGCACGCCGGTGGCATGGTGGCTGGCGCGCACCCGCTCCTGGTGGAAGCATCCGATCAGTGCCGTGGTGGCGTTGCCGCTGGTGCTGCCGCCCACGGTGCTAGGCTTCTACCTGCTGTTGCTGCTGGGGCCGAACGGCCCCGTCGGTCACCTCACCACGGCGCTCGGTCTCGGCACGCTGCCGTTCACCTTCGCCGGACTGGTGGTCGGTTCGACCCTCTATTCGTTTCCGTTCGTGGTGCAGCCGCTGCAAAACGCCTTTGAGGCGCTGGGCAGCCGTCCGTTGGAGGTGGCGGCGACGCTGCGGGCCACACCGTGGCAGGCCTTTACCACCGTCGCGGTGCCGCTGGCGCTGCCCGGCTTCATCACCGGCGCGGTGCTCGGTTTCGCCCACACCGTAGGCGAGTTCGGCGTGGTACTGATGATCGGCGGCAACATTCCGGGCGAGACCAAGGTGTTGTCGGTGGCCATCTACGATCATGTGGAGGCGCTGGAGTGGGACCAGACCCACTGGCTGGCCGGCGGCATGCTGCTGTTCTCGTTCCTGGTGGTGTTGGCCATGTATCTGGTCGCGCGGCGTGCCCGGCAGGTGGCGCTATGAGCGGGGTGGAGGCGCGGTTGCGGCTGCGCTACGGCGAGTTCTCGCTGCAGGCGGAGTTCGAACTGCCGGGACGCGGCATCACCGCGCTGTTCGGTCCGTCGGGTTCGGGCAAGACCACGGCGCTGCGTTGTGTTGCCGGGCTGGAACGTGCTCGGGGCTATCTTCGCTTCGAGAACGAGGTGTGGCAGGACGACGCGGCGGGCCGGTTCGTTCCGACCCATCGCCGTGCCATCGGTTATGTGTTCCAGGAGGCGAGCCTGTTTCCCCATCTGTCGGTGCGGCGCAACCTGGAGTTCGGTTGGAAACGGATTCCGCCGGCGCAGCGGCGCGTGGTATTCGACGATGCGGTGGCGCTGCTCGGCGTCGGCCATCTGCTGCAACGCCAACCGGCACGCCTGTCGGGCGGCGAACGGCAGCGCGTGGCCATCGTCCGCGCGCTGCTTACCAGTCCGCGCCTGCTGCTGATGGACGAACCGCTGGCGGCCCTCGACCATCGCAGCAAGCTGGAGATCCTGCCGTATCTGGAACGGCTGCACGGCGAGCTGGCGATCCCGGTGCTCTACGTCAGCCATTCGCCCGATGAGGTGGCGCGGCTGGCCGATACCATGGTGTTGATGGAGCGGGGCCAGGTGCGAGCAGTGGGTCCGGCCACCGAGTTGCTGGTGCGCCTCGACCTGCCCCTGGCCCATGCCGACGACGCCGGCGCAGTAATCGATGCGGTGGTGGGCGGACATGACGGCGAGTATCATCTGACCCATCTCGATTTCGACGGTGGCCGTATCTCCGTTCCCAGCGCGGCGCGGACGGCCGGTGCGCCGGTGCGGCTGCGCATCCACGCCCGCGACGTCAGTCTCGCCCAGGCCCTGCATCGCGATACCAGCATCCTCAATATCCTGCCGGTGGAGGTGACGGCCATCGACGAGGCGGGACCGGCGCAGCTGCTGGTCAAACTGTGCGCCGGCACCACGCCGTTGTTGGCGCGCATCACGCGCCGCTCGGGCGCGGCGCTGGCTTTGCATACCGGCCAGCGGCTGTTCGCCCAGATCAAGAGCGTGGCGTTGGTAGAATAAAAACAGGCACGAGGTACAAGGGGAAAGGTACAAGGAAATGAGCGGGCTGTGCCCGTAGATGATATTTGATGTTCGCGTAGCGAACACCGTCCTTTTACACTCGTATCTTGTCCCTTGTCCCTTGTCCCTGCGTTTAAGGATTTCCATGGAACATCGCGCACCGCATCACGCCAAACGTTTCACCGAAGGTTCGATCCTCCGCTCGCTGGTGATGCTGGCGCTGCCCATCGTCTTCGCCAACATACTGCAGACCGCCTATCAGCTCACCGATACCTTCTGGGTGGGGCGTCTGGGCGGCGAGGCGGTGGCGGCGGTGTCGGTAAGCTTTCCGCTGATCTTTCTGATGATCTCGCTCGGCGGCGGGCTGGGCGTGGCCGGTTCGGTGCTGGTGGCCCAGTATACGGGCGCAGGCAAGCCGGATACCGTCAATCATGTGGCGGCGCAGACCTTGTTGATGGTGCTGGTCGCCTCGCTGCTGCTGTCGCTGCTCGGTTACCATTTGTCGCCGCTGGTGTTGCAGCTGATGGGTGTGGAACCGGCCATC
This sequence comes from Proteobacteria bacterium UBA3588, assembly GCA_002376325.1. Classification (GTDB taxonomy): domain Bacteria; phylum Pseudomonadota; class Gammaproteobacteria; order Thiohalomonadales; family Thiohalomonadaceae; genus Sulfurivermis. The sequence continues at coordinate 21,817 of DFMR01000074.1, forward strand.
ATGCACGATGCCACGCGTTATCTGCAGGTATCGTTCCTCGGCATGGTGTTCACCTTTGGCTTTTTCATGTACCAATCGATCATGCGCGGCATCGGCGAGGTGCGGGTGCCGGTCTATATCGTGCTCAGCACGGTGTTCCTCAACCTGCTGCTCGATCCGTTGTTCATCTTCGGTTGGGGGCCGATCCCGGCGGCCGGCGTGGCCGGCGCCGCCTACGCCACCGTCGGTACTCAGGCGATGGCGGTGATCATCGGCATGGCGACGTTGCTCGGCGGTCGCTACGGCATTCGTTTGCAGCTGCGCAATTTCACGCCCGACTGGGCGCTGATGCGGCGCGTGGTGCGTCTCGGTCTGCCGGCCTCCATCGAGCAGTCGACCCGCGCCCTCGGCCTGACCGTGATGACCTTTCTGGTCACCAGCTTCGGCACGCTGACCATCGCCTCCTACGGCATCGGCACACGCATCCTAAGCTTCATCATCATCCCCGCCATCGGCATCTCCATGGCGACCGCCACCCTGGTGGCGCAGAACATGGGCGCGGGTAACGCCAAACGCGCCGGCGCCATCGCCTGGATGAGCGCCGGGATATCTTTCGTGGTGCTGGAGCTGGTCGGCGTGCTCTGCTTCCTGTTCGCCGAGCCGCTGGTGCGCTTCTTCGTGCCGAACGCGCCGGGGGTCATCGCCGGCGGCGCCCAGTTCCTCCACGTAATGGCCCTGACCTTCGGCTTCATCGGCTTGCAGCAGGCCTTGAGCGGCGCCTTCCGCGGATCGGGCAATACGCTCAACACCATGATCCTGGCGCTGGTGTCGCTCTGGGTGTTCCAGTTTCCGCTCGCCTATCTCCTGTCGAAGCACACCCACCTCGGCGCGGTGGGGCTGTGGTGGGCCTTTCCCAGCGCCAACGTGATCGTCGCCTGTATCACCGCACTGTGGTTCCTGCAGGGCGGCTGGCGCCGTACCCGCATCATTGAAACGCCGCAGGAGAAACTGACCGGCGAGGTGACCGAAGAGGTGATCGTGCAGGAGGGGATCAACAGCTAAGTGCGCAGGCGCCGGCAATGGCGATTTCCATCGGCGGCTGTGTCCATTGCGCAATAGGTGATTCCCCCTTTTAAAGGTCGACAACGGCGCTGCTTTGACCTTCTTGGAGTCAACGCTTCCATTCAATTGACAACCGCCTTTCCGCCCCTCTATGGTGCAGAGATTATTGTGCCGTGGATAAGCTGGTGCCAAGAATATCCGGTTTTGCGCTGTTGGGATGGTTGTCGATCGCCGCGTTCGGCCATCATGGCGTGCCGCGGGGTTTGACGTTCGTCAACGCCGCCTACGGCGCGGAGCGACCGCCCATCATCATCGCCCACGTCTGTCCCACGACCGGCCGTTTCGCGTTGCATTGCGAGGCCGATCGCCGCGGTGCGGAAATGGCGATCGGCGAATTCAACGGTCGCGGCGGCGTGTTGGGCCGTAAGGTCGTCCTCGTGTCGCGCAATCCGACGCTGGACCCGCGCCATGCGGCCGAAGTGGCGCAGCAGTTGATCGCCGGGAATCACGTGGGGTTCCTGCTGGGCGCCATCGACTCCGGCGTCGCCGCCAGCATGTCGGCGGTGTGCCAGAAATACGGCGTCATCTTCATCAACACCAACTCGTCGGCGCCGTCGGAGTCGGTGAAGAATGCCCATCGCACCAAGTTCGTATTCGATGCCAGTGCGGCCAATTTCAATCGTGCCTTGCTCAAGTATGCGTTGTCGAGGCGCAAATCGAAGCGTGTTGTGCTGCTGACCGAAGACGACGAGTGGGGGCGCAGCAGCGCCGCCGCTTCACGGCAATATATCGCCCAATACGGCGGCACTGTCGTCGGCGAGGTGGTGGTGCCCGAGTCGTTGCCCGACCCCGTCGTTGCACTGAAGCAGGTGGCCGCGATCCCGGCCGACGTGGTGGCGGTCAATATCAGCGGCAGCAACCAGATCCGGCTGTTTTCGCAGATCGACCCGGCGGTGCTGCAACGGCAGTCGTGGGTGGTGGGCGAAGTGGATTGGGAGGAGCTCTATCCGGCACCGGGAACGCCGCGGCCGTTGTATGGCATTACCTGGGCCTGGAATCTGAAGACGCCCGGTACCGCGGCCTTTACCGCGCGCTATCGTAAGCGCTACGGTCATACTCGGCTCGACTATCCCGGCGACGTGACCTATTCCGCCTATTTCGCGACCAAGGCACTGCTTAACGCCATCGAACGTGCCGGTACCACCGACAACCACGCGGTGATCAAGCGCCTGGAGCATCTCCGCTGGACGGCGCGCGAACGCATGCAGGACTATCCGGCCTACATGGACCCGGTGAGCCATCATCTGCAACAGACCATCTATATCGCCACCTGGCATCCGCGTGTCACCCATCCGGAACTCGGGCAGCAGATCCTCGCCCACGTTCCGCCGCAACAGGTGTTCTATGAGAAGGAGCGGACGACGCGGCTTGAACCTCTGGCCGCTACGCCGCACTACGCCCCGTGAAAGCACCACGATTCGGTCTCATTGCCCGTATCGCCCTGCTGGTGGTGTGCGTCGAAGTCGCTGCGTTCGGCGCGCTTGGGTGGTTCTATTCCAGCCGCTATAGCAGCGCGCTGGTGGAGCGTACCTACGCGCGTCTACGCCTGGTCGGCCAGATGATGGCGAACGACGAATTGGCTATCACGGCCCTTTCGCGCAGGCCGTTGATGAGCGACCTGTTGGGGGCACCCTACCAGCGTGGTATGGCCATTGGCGGCAACGGCCTGGTCATCGTCTCCACCGATCCCGCCTATCTGGGACGCCCGGCCCGCGATGTCCCTGGATTGGACGCCCGGTGGCTGGACAACTCGAAGCCGGATATGCGTTTCATCAACGGCGATGACACGCTGACCGCGATCATGCATGTTCGGGACAGTGACGGTGATTCGCCGCTCTATTACCTGGTACTCACCATCAGCACGGCCGATCTCAATGCGGTGAAACGAACCATCGCGCTGGGCGGGCTGTTCGGCTCGTTGTTGTTCATCCTACTGACCTCCGCCGGTATCGTCCTCATTGCCCAGCACCTGATCACGCGGCGGGTCGGTACCTCGCTCGCGGCGTTGAAGCGGGTGGAAGAGGGCGCACTCGATGCCCGGATACCGATTACCTCGGATGATGAATTAGGGCAGCTCCAGGCAGGCATCAACTCGATGACCGAGAAGGTCGGCGGCCTGCTGAACCAGCATCGCCTCTATACCGAGGAGTTGCGCAAGCAGAAGGACCTGCTTGCCTCGATCATTCAACACGCGCCGATCCGCGTATTCTGGAAGGATCGCGACTATCGCTACGTGGGCTGCAACAGTCGGTTCGCCAGCGACGCGGGGATGAGCGCGCCCGACCAGTTGATCGGCAAGACCGACTTCGACATGGTATGGCAGGAGCAGGCGGAGCTCTATCGTTCCGATGACCGGAGCGTGATGGAGTCGGGCAGGTCGAAGCTGGATTTCGAGGAGCCGCAGACCACGCCGGACGGCCGTACCATCTGGTTGAGTACCTCCAAGGTGCCGTTGCGCGACAACGAAGATCGAATCATCGGCCTGCTTGGTATCTACACCGACATCACCGCGCGCAAGGAGGCGGAAGAGCAGATCCGCAGTCTCGCCTATTTCGATCCGCTGACGGCTTTGCCCAACCGCCGCCTGCTGATGGACCGTCTGCATCAGTCGATGGCGGGCAGCGCCCGCAGCGGTCAGTACGGCGCGGTGATGATGCTGGATCTCGATAATTTCAAGGACCTCAACGATTCGCAGGGCCATGATATCGGCGACCACCTGTTGATCCAGGTGGGCAAACGGCTGCGGGAGAATATACGCCAGGCCGATACGATATCGCGGGTGGGCGGCGACGAATACGTGGTGATCGCCGACTCGCTGGGCGTGGACGAGGCATCTGCCGCAGTGTCCGCCAAGGGTATTGCCGAGACGATGCGCAAGGCCTTCCTGAACCCGTATGTGCTCAAGGACGGCGAGTTGACCCACTACAGCACTTCAAGCATCGGCGTCACCCTGTTTCAACGCAACAACGTCTCGGCTGACGTTCTGCTGAAACAGGCCGACGTCGCGCTGTACCAGGCGAAGAACGCCGGACGCAACACCATCCGTTTTTTCAATGCCGAGATGCAGACCGCCATCGATGAGCGCGCCCGGATGGCGACAGGACTGCGCAACGGGCTGGAACAGGGTGAGTTGCGACTCTATTACCAGCCGCAGGTCGACCGTGACGGTAATTTGATTGGTGCCGAAGGATTGTTGCGCTGGCTGCCGCGCGACGCCGCGCCGGTATCACCGGCGGTCTTCATACCGTTGGCTGAACAGACCGGACTGATCCTGCCTATCGGAGAATGGGTGTTCGAACAGGCCTGCATCCAGCTCAAGCAGTGGGAGGCAGACGCCGCTACCCGTTCCCTGATACTGGCGGTCAATGTCAGCGCCCACCAGTTCCGCCAACCCGATTTCGTCGAACAGGTGGCGCAACGCGTCAGGTGCTCGGGCATCGATCCCGCCAAGTTGAAACTGGAGCTTACCGAAAGCGCCGTGCTTTCGAATATCGACGAGGTGGTCGGGCGCATGCACGAATTGAAGCAACTGGGGGTGACTGTCTCGCTGGACGACTTCGGCACGGGCTTTTCGTCCCTCTCCTACCTGAAGCGTCTGCCGCTGGATCAGCTCAAGATCGATCAATCCTTTGTCCGCGACATCCTGCATGATCAGAACGACGCCGCCATCGTACGCGCCATCCTGGCCATGAGCCGATCGCTGGGAATCAATGTCATTGCCGAGGGTGTCGAGACCGACGGGCAGCGTTCGTTTTTGTTGGAGCACGGCTGCGAACACTTCCAGGGCTATCTGTTCGGGAAACCATTGCCCATCGAAGAGTGGTCGCAGGTGTTCTTGGACCGTTAGTTAAAACGGGTTACCCCGTACTATTCACAGGCGCGCGATCTACCGCTGCCCGACCGGTTCTCCCGTCGAGGGCGACAGTCGCCGTGATGCCTCAGGCATGCGGTACGATGATGGGAACGATATCGTCGGCATGCTTCTTCGCCAGCTTGGCCGCCTTTTTTTCCTTCGGTGATAGCTGGGCCTGTTTTTTCGCTTCCTTGTTCGACTTTCGTGCTTTGGACATGGTGTCTTCTCCTGAACATGTTACAGGGTGTCGGGGCAACGATGGCGGGGGGGCGAAGCGGAGGGCGTACGCCCTGGGGTTCGTTCAGCCCGGTGCTGCTCCGGGTGTGGTGATGCGTATTGAGTATGGACCTTCGACGGCGCAAACGGTGGGTTATTTGCGCGTAGGAGGAGAAGGTGCTGCGCCGCCGCCAACTGCCATGGACGGCTTTCACACCGGGCGGAAGCGCAGTCCTGTCTTTTGTCGCCGAGGGTTGTCCGGGACGGCTCGGCCAATCAGTCGTCGAGTTGGGTGCATGCTTCCCGGGTGGGCTGGTCGGATGACGTGCCCAACAAGGACGTGTAGCAGACGTATTCACGGCCGTGGCCATCGGACAGATTGCGCAGGGGCATCTCCCTCACGACTTCATAGTTGTCGTATCCATCATGATGAACTGGTAGTCGTCCCCCACGCCGACCTCCAGCCCGCCGCCGTTGCCGGCGCCGAACTTTTCCCACCAGGTATCGGGATTGGCGCCGTCGAAGTAGAGCGGCATGGCGGGGCCGCCGTGGCGATGCCAGGCCATGATCGTGGGGTTCGGCATTTCGTTTTCCTTGGCAAAGTTCTTGGCGAGGAGACTCGCGCCTTGGAAATCGAGGGCAGCTCCTTGATAGTCGATATGGGCATTTTGCATGGTCGTACCTTCGATGAAGTGACCGCTTGCGGCGAGGCTGCCGTTCGACAGTGGAGTTGGTGTGGCCCCATAACTGATAAAAGCAATTAAATACTTTTGGCTTGCATGTTTCATGTCGGTCAACGTCGACGCTGTCGTTCACGGGAGGACACTGTGGCGCGCTTCTTTGCAACCGACCGGCATAATGAACGGCCGGTTCTGCCGTGGCCCCGTGTATACTTCCAGCATGTCGGGCAGCGTCGTGCCGCCCACAACACTTCGCCGCCGTCCCGGAAATCGCGTTCGGGCCGAGCTTCTCCTAGCATTCCCATCATCAGAACGTCACGACGGCAGCCGAGTACGTGACGCCGCACCGCATCCGCTCACCGAGCGGCAGGGAGAATCGCGTGGGATCAGGATCAAGGGCGGGCAACTCGAATCTCGTCAGAGTTTGGCGCCGGGCCATGGCACGGTTGAGCGGAGCGCGTGCGGGCGCTAGCGGTGCGTCGGGCCTACCGGGTGACAACGAGCCGCCGTTGCGGGCGGAGCTGTTCGGTGCCGAGCAGATGGCGCAGCACGGCGTGCGCCTGGCGACGGCCCACCGCGTGACGCCGGCCGGTCGACCGGGCCGGCTGCTGGCGCGGCTGACCGCCAACGAGCGCGTGGTGATCGCCACCTGCAACCAGCTGACGGCGTCCGTTGCGACGAAGCATCGCATCACCCCCGCCGGGGAGTGGCTGCTCGACAACTTCTACCTCATCGACGAACAGGTGCGCACCGCCAGGCGTCATCTGCCCAAGGGTTATAGCCGGGAGCTGCCGGGTCTGGCCGAGGGCGCTTCGGTGGGTCTGCCGCGGGTCTACGACATCGCCCTGGAGACCATCTCCCACGGCGACGGCCGGGTCGACCCGGAGAGTCTCAGCCGTTTCGTTGCGGCCTATCAGACGGTCACCCCCCTGCGTCTGGGCGAGTTGTGGGCCATCCCGATCATGCTGCGTCTGGCGCTGATCGAAAATCTGCGCCGTGTCGCGGTGCGTATCGCCGCCGGCCGGTTCGACCGGGATCTGGCCGTGGGCTGGGCGAATAAGCTGACCGAGGTCGCCCACCGGGATCCGAAGAACCTGATCCTGGTGATCGCGGACATGGCCCGCTCCAATCCGCCGATGAGCACGCCGTTCGTCTCAGAGCTGGCGCGCCGCCTCCAGGGCCAGGGGCCGGCCCTGGCCCTGCCGCTGACCTGGATCGAACAGCAGCTGGCCGAGTCGGGTCTGAGCATCGAGCAGTTGGTGTATGCGGGCAATCAGCAGCAGGCCGCCGACCAGGTCTCCATCAGCAACAGCATCGGCAGTCTGCGCTTCCTCGGGACCATGGATTGGCGCGATTTCGTCGAGTCCATGAGCGTGGTCGAACGGACACTGTGTAGCGACCCGGCCGCGGCCTACGCGGCGATGGATTTTGCCAGCCGCGATCGCTACCGCCATGTCGTTGAAACGGTGGCGAAGGCGAGCGGACTGGACGAGGAGGCGGTGGGTCGGCATGCCGTCGAACTGGCGCAGGCCGGCGCCGCCCGCGACGGAGACGACGCCCGAACGGCCCACGTGGGTTACTACCTGATCGACCAGGGCCTGCCCGAACTGGAACGCGTCACCCAGGCACGCCGTGACCCGGTCAAGGCGTTGCGGCGCGGCGCCGCCCGCGCGGCACTGCCGCTCTATCTGGGCGCCATCACGCTGATCGCCGCGGCCCTGACCGCGGGCCTGCTGGCGCAGGCCCGCAGCGACGGCGTGGCCCACTGGGCGCTGGCGCCGCTGGGGTTCCTCGCGCTGCTGGCCGCCAGCCAGTTCGCGGTCGCCCTGGTGAACTGGCTGGCCACCTTGCTGGCCTCGCCCCATCCGTTGCCGCGCATGGACTATTCGGCCGGCATCCCGCCGCAGGCGCGCACCCTGGTGGTGGTTCCGACCATGCTCACCAGCGGGCACAATATCGACAGCCTGGCCGAGGCGTTGGAGGTCCGCTTCCTGGCCAACCGCGACGCCCACCTGCACTTCGCCCTGTTGACCGATTTTCGCGACGCGGCTCAGAAGACGCTGACCGACGACGCGTCCCTGCTGCAACGGACGCGGGAGCGCATCGACGCCCTTAATGCGCACTACGCCGATGGCGGCAACGACATCTTTTTCCTGTTTCACCGTCCGCGCCGCTGGAATGCCCACGACCGCATCTGGATGGGCTACGAGCGCAAGCGCGGCAAGCTGGCGGACCTGAACGCGCTGCTGCGGGAGGGCAACGGCGACGGCTTTTCCCTGGTGGTCGGCGCCACCGCGGTGCTGCGCGAGGTGAAGTACGTCATCACCCTGGACACCGACACCCAGCTGCCGCGCGACGCCGCGCGGCAGTTCGTCGCCACCATGGCGCATCCGTTGAACCGTCCGCTCTACGACGCGGCCTTGGGGCGGGTCGGCGCCGGTTACGGCATCCTGCAACCGCGCGTAAGCGTGAGTCTGTCCGGCGCCAATCAGTCGCGCTATGCGCACCTGCACGGCGGTGAGCCGGGCATCGATCCCTACACCCGCGCCGTCTCCGACGTCTACCAGGACAGCTTCGGCGAGGGCTCGTTCATCGGCAAGGGGATCTACGATGTCGAGGCGTTCGAGCAGTCGCTCAAGGGGCGCTTTCCCGAGAACCGCATCCTCAGCCACGACCTGCTGGAGGGCTGTTACGCCCGCTCCGGGTTGCTGAGCGACGTGCAGTTGTACGAGGAGTACCCGGCCCGCTACGGCGCCGACGTCAACCGCCGCTACCGCTGGATCCGCGGCGACTGGCAGCTGGCCGGCTGGCTGCTGCCGTGGGTGCCCGGTGCCGACGGCCACTATCGAAAGAACCCGCTGTCGGCGCTGTCGCGCTGGAAGCTGTTCGACAATCTGCGCCGCAGCCTGGCACCGGCGGCGTTGACGCTGCTGTTGCTGCTCGGCTGGACGGTGTTTTCGGCGTCGTCGTTCTGGACCCTGGCGGCGCTTGGCATCGTCCTGATCCCACCGTTGCTGGCCGCGTTGCTGGATGTGCTGCGCAAGCCCGAAGACATGCGGACGGGCCAGCATCTCGCCGCCGCGGTTCACGCCGCCGGCCAACGCTTGATTCAGACCCTCTTTGCCCTGACGACGCTGCCCCATGAGGCGTTCTACAGCCTTGATGCGATCCTGCGCACCCTGTGGCGCCTGTTGTTCACCCATCGGCGGCTGCTGGAATGGAATCCCTCCGGCGATCAGGAGCGGTTGAGCCGCACCGGCCCGGTCGCCTCGTTCCGCGCCATGGCCGTCGCCCCGTTCCTCGCCGCGGGCACGGCTGTCATCCTGGCGCTGACCCATCCGGCCACGCTGGCGGTGGCGGGCCCGATCTTGCTGTTGTGGCTGATCTCCCCGGCCGTCGCCTGGTGGAGCGGCCTGCCCCTGGCCCGCCGCGAGGCGCAACTGAGCGCCGAGCAGCGCCGTTTTCTCGGCCGCATCGCGCGCAAGACCTGGACCTTTTTCGAGACCTTCGTCGGCCCGGAAGACCATTGGCTGCCGCCGGACAACTATCAGGAATACCGTGCCGCCACCGTGGCCCATCGTACCTCGCCCACCAACATGGGGCTGGCGCTGTTGGCGAATCTCTCCGCCAACGATTTCGGCTACATCCCCGCCGGGCAACTGGTCGAGCGCACCGCTCACACGCTGGAGACCATGGCCGGCATGACGCGCCATCGCGGCCATTTCTACAACTGGTACGACACCCAGTCGCTGCAACCGCTGCACCCCGCCTACATCTCGACCGTGGACAGCGGCAACCTGGCGGGCCACCTGCTGACCCTGCGTCCGGGCCTGCTGGCGCTGCTCGATCGCCCGATCCTGGAGCCGCGCTGGCTGGACGGCCTGGGCGACACCCTGGGAATCGTGGAAGAGGCCGCGGGTCTTCCCGCGCCGGCCGCCCTGGTTCGCTTGCGCGAGGCGTTCGCTGCGGCCGTCGCCGCGCCGCCGGCCACGCTGTCGACGGCCCGACAGGCGTTCGCCCGGCTGCTGCGCGCCGCCGAGGCGCTCGGCGCGGTGTTGGACGACGGACCCGAATCGCCGCTGGGCGGATGGGTCGGTGCCCTGGCCCGGCAATGCCGGGCGTTGTGCGACGAACTGGATTTCCTGGCGCCGTGGAGCGGGTTGGCGCAGGCGCCCGACGGCATCGACGCGTTTCCCGAACTGGACGCCGTGCCGACGCTGCGCGCCCTGGCCGGTCTCGATATGGCGTTGTCGGCCCGTTTCGACGCGGCCGCCGGGGCGACGTCCGAACAGGCGGCGTGGCTGGCCGATCTGCGTCGCCTGGTCGAACAGGGCAGCGAACGCGCCCAGGCCCGCATCGCCCTGATCCAGCGCCTGGCCGTACAGACCGGCGAACTGGCGGAGATGGAGTACGACTTCCTCTACGACAAGGCCTCGCGCCTGCTCAGCATCGGCTACAACGTCGACGAGCGGCGCCGGGACAACAGTTACTACGACCTGCTGGCCTCGGAGGCGCGCCTGTGCGTGTTCGTCGCCATCGCCCAGGGGCAGCTGCCGCAAGAGAGCTGGTTCGCCCTGGGGCGCCTGCTGATCCAGGCTGGCGGCGATCCGATCCTGTTGTCGTGGAGCGGATCGATGTTCGAGTACTTGATGCCGCAACTGGTGATGCCGAGCTACGAGCACACGCTGCTCGATCAGACCGCCAAGGCGACGGTGGCGCGGCAGATCGAGTACGGCCAGCAGCGCGGTCTGCCCTGGGGTATGTCCGAGTCCGGCTACAACACCGTGGACGCGCATCTCAACTACCAGTACCGCGCCTTCGGCGTACCCGGCCTCGGGCTCAAGCGCGGCCTCGCCGACGACCTGGTCGTCGCTCCCTACGCCACGGCGCTGGCATTGATGGTGGCGCCGAAGGCCGCCTGCCTGAACCTGCAACGTCTCGCCGCCCTCGGGGCGGAAGGGCAGTTCGGCTTTATCGAAGCCATCGACTACACCCCGGCGCGGCAGCGGCGCGGTGAGCCGCATACCCTGATACACGCTTACATGGCCCATCACCAGGGCATGAGTCTGCTGGCGCTGGCCTATCGCTTGCTCGACCGTCCGATGCAGAAGCGCTTCGTCTCCGACCCGCTGTTCCAGGCCACCCTGTTGCTGTTGCAGGAGCGCATACCCAGGGCTGCGGCGTTTTATGCCCACAACATCGAGCTCGCCGACGTTCAGGCCGGCGCCGCCGGCGCGCAGATGCCGATCCGTGTGCTCGACACCCCCGACACGCCGGTGCCGGAGGTGCAGTTGCTCTCCAACGGCCGCTATCACGTCATGGTCACCAATGCCGGCGGCGGCTACAGCCGCTGGAAGGATCTCGCCGTGACGCGCTGGCGCGAGGACTCCACCCGCGACCACTGGGGCACGTTCTGCTACCTGCGCGACATGGACAGCGGCGCACTCTGGAACAGCGCGCACCAGCCCACCTTGCAGCGCGCGGAAACCTACGAGGCGATCTTCTCCGAAGGGCGCGCGGAGTTCCGCCGCCGCGACGGCGATATCGACACCCATACCGAGATCGTCGTCTCGCCTGAAGACGACATCGAAATGCGCCGGGTGCGCATCACCAACCGCTCCGCCGAGCGCCGGACCATCGAGGTCACCAGCTACGCCGAGGTGGTGCTGGCAAACCCCGCCGCCGATGCGCTGCACCCGGCGTTCAGCAATCTGTTCGTGCAGACCGAGATCGTCGAATCGCGCCGCGCCATCCTCTGCACGCGCCGGCCGCGTTCGCGCGACGAGGCGGTGCCGTGGATGTTTCATGTGATGGCCGTGCACGACGCAGAGGCCGGCACGCTCTCCTACGAGACCGACCGGGCGCGCTTCATCGGCCGCGGCCGCAGCCTCGCCGCGCCCCAGGCGATGGACGCCGCCGGGGCGCTCTCCGGCAGCCAGGGTTCGGTGCTGGACCCGGTGGTGGCCATGCGTTGCCGGCTCACCCTCGAACCCGAGCAGTCGGCCAACGTCGATCTGGTGTACGGCATCGGCGACAGCCGCGAGGCCGCCATGGGACTGGTCGAGAAATACCAGGATCGGCGTCTGGCCGATCGCGTGTTCGAATTGGCCTGGACCCACGCCCAGGTGGTGCTGCGTCAGATCAACGCCGGTGAGGCGGATGCGCAACTCTACGGGCGACTGGCCAACTCCATCATCTACACCCACGCCACGCTGCGCGCCGACGCCAGCGTGCTGCTGCGCAACCGGCGCGGTCAGTCGGGCCTGTGGGGCTACGCCATTTCCGGCGACCTGCCCATCGTCCTGCTGCGCATCGCCGACCCGGCCAACATCGAACTGGCACGCCAGTTGATCCAGGCCCACGCCTACTGGCGTCTGAAGGGCTTGATGGTGGACCTGGTGATTTGGAACGAGGACCGCGCCGGTTACCGCCAGGTGTTGCAGGACCATATCCTGGGGCTGGTCGCAGTGGGCGTCGAGAGCCAGGTGATCGATCGGCCGGGCGGCATCTTCATCCGTTCGGCAGAGCAGATATCGGAGGAGGATCGCCTCCTGTTCAAGAGCGTCGCCCGCGCCATCCTCAGCGACGAGCGCGGCACCCTGGCGGAACAGATCAACCGTCTCGGCCCGGCACAGGTGCGGGTGCCGCTCCTGACGCCCAGCCGTCCCTGGGCGGGGGAGGCGCGGGCCGCCGCCGCGCCGCCGCCGCGCGAGCTGATCCTGGGCAACGGCATCGGCGGCTTCACCCCGGACGGGCGCGAATACGTCATCACCACCCACCCCGGACAACGGACGCCGGCGCCGTGGGCCAACGTGCTGGCCAATCCCCACTTCGGCAGCGTTATCTCCGAGAGCGGCCAGGCCTACACTTGGGGCGAAAACGCCCATGAATTCCGCCTCACCCCCTGGCATAACGACCCGGTATCCGACGCCGGCGGCGAGGCCTTCTATCTGCGCGACGAGGAGAGCGGCGAGTTCTGGTCGCCCACCCCGCTGCCGGCGCGCGGCGCCACGCCCTACGTCAGCCGCCACGGCTTCGGCTACAGCGTGTTCGAGCACACCGAGGGCGGTATTCGCTCCGAGCTGTGGGTCTACGTGGCCATCGATGCGGCGATCAAATTCTCCGTGCTCAAGGTGCGCAATCTCTCCGGTCGCACGCGCCGGCTCTCCGCTACCGGCTACGTCGAATGGGTGCTGGGCGACCTGCGGCCGAAATCGACCATGCACCTGACCACTGAGGTCGATCCCTACAGCAGCGCGCTCTATGCGCGCAACCGCTACAACACCGAATTCCCCGGTCGGGTCGCCTTCTTCGATGTCGACGACGCCAACCGCACCGTCAGCGGAGACCGCGCCGAATTCATCGGCCGCAACCGCAGCCTGGAGAATCCGGCGGCGATGGCGCGCACCCACCTGTCCGGCAAGGTCGGCTGCGGCCTTGATGCCTGCGCCGCGTTGCAGGTGGCCTTCGAGCTGGCCGACGGCCAGGAGCGCGAGATCATCTTCCGGCTCGGCCTGGGGGGAACGCCGGGCGGTGACGAGGCCAACCGGCTGGTGTACCGCTCACGCGGCAGCGACGCCGCGCGGCGTGCGCTCGAAGCGGTCTGGCACTACTGGAATCACACCCTCGGCGCGGTCCAGGTGCAGACACCCGATGCCTCGCTCGACGTGCTGACCAACGGCTGGCTGCTGTACCAGACCATCGCCTGCCGCATGTGGGCGCGCAGCGGCTACTACCAGTCGGGCGGCGCCTTCGGCTTCCGCGATCAGCTGCAGGACGCCATGGCGCTGGTGCACACCGAACCACGGCTGCTGCGCGCCCAGCTGCTGCTGTGCGCGGGGCGCCAGTTCCCCGAAGGCGATGTCCAGCACTGGTGGCATCCGCCCGCCGGCCGCGGCGTGCGCACCCACTGTTCCGACGACTACCTGTGGCTGGCCCTGGCCACCTGCCGCTACGTGGCCGGCACCGGCGACACCGGCGTGCTGGATGAACCGGTCCGCTTTCTGGAAGGCCGTCCGCTCAACGCGGAAGACGACTCCTACTACGACCTGCCCGGCCGCTCCGAGTCCATGGAGAGCCTGTACCAACACTGCGAGCGGGCCATCCGCCACGGCCTGCGCTACGGCGCCCACGGCCTGCCGCTGATCGGTTCCGGCGACTGGAACGACGGCATGAACCGGGTCGGTATCCACGGCAAGGGGGAGAGTGTGTGGCTGGGTTTCTTCCTCTACGAAGTGCTGCGCCGCTTCGGCGCACTGGCGCGCCAACACGGCGATGACGCCTTCGCCGAACTCTGTACGAGCGAAGGCGCGCGCCTTGGCGAAAGTCTGGAACAGCATGGCTGGGACGGCGCCTGGTATCGCCGCGCCTACTTCGACGACGGCACGCCCCTCGGCTCGGCGGACAACACCGAATGCCAGATCGACTCGATCGCGCAGAGTTGGTCCGTGCTCTCCGGGGTCGGCAGCGCCGAGCGCGCGCAGGCGGCCATGGAGGCGGTGGACCAGCGGCTGGTGCGCCGCGACGCCGGACTCATCCAACTGCTCGACCCGCCCTTCGACCATACCGATCTCGATCCCGGCTACATCAACGGCTACGTGCCAGGCGTGCGCGAAAACGGCGGCCAGTACACCCACGGCGCCATCTGGGCCGCCATGGCCTTTGCCGCCCTGGGCGACAGCCAACGCGCCTGGGAACTGACCACCATGATCAACCCGGCGAACCACGCCAAAGCGCAGGAGGCCATCGCCACCTACAAAGTGGAACCCTACGTCATGGCCGCCGACGTCTACGCCGCGGCGCCGCACATCGGCCGCGGCGGCTGGACCTGGTACACCGGCTCAGCCGGTTGGATGTACCGCCTCATCCTCGAATCTCTGCTCGGTCTGCAACTGAAAGTGGACCGCCTGCACCTCGCCCCCTGTCTGCCCGCGCATTGGCAAGGACTCACCATCCACTATCGCTTCCGCGAAACTGTCTACCACATCGCCGTCTCGCAAACGTCGGCCGGCGAAGACGGCAAGCGGGGCGTGACGCGCGTGACGGTCGACGGCATCGAACAAGAGGATCTGGCGATTGGTTTGGTGGACGACCATGAGGAGCATGCGGTGGAGGTTTGGGTGCGGGCGAAGGCGCCAGCCCAGGGCGATGCGTAACTTGCCGAACATAACCTAAGCACGTCGAGCCAACCTTCTTGCAGGCATTATCCACGAAGGCGGGAACTGCGAAAGCCCACCGATTCCAAAATCTCTACGGAAGTTTGAATGAATCACTGTTGCATGAAGCCTGGCGTAACCTGAATAAACGGGGCGCACCGGGCGTCGACAAGGTGACCATCGCCCAGTATGGAGAGAACCTGGGGGAGAACATCAAACGGCTGGTAGAGCGTCTGAAGCGGGATGAATACCGCAGCCGGTTAATTCGGCGAAAGTACATCCCCAAGGGAAACGGCAAAGTGCGGCCGCTTGGTATCCCGGTCGTAGAAGACCGGTTGTAGAAGCACTCTTAGTCTTAGGGACATCCATAACTCAGATCACGATCTCCACGCCTTTGGGCTAATCATGGCGAGTTATGGACGGTTCTGTGTTAGCCGGCAATTACGGGTCAGTTGTCGCGCGCTGCGGCGCAGGTGATGCACAAGGTGGCGGTCGGGTCGAATTCCAGCCGGCGCGGGTCGATGGGTTCGTCGCAGTCGGCGCAATAGCCGTAGCTGCCGTCGTCGCAGCGGCGCAACGCCGCTGCGACGCGCCGTTGCATAAGTTCCGTCCGTTCGCGGGTACTTTGTGCCATGGCCTGTTGTTGCAACGCGTCCATGCGCGAGAGACGGCCGACGCTCGATTGGTCCAGCGCCACGGTGGCGCTGGAGGCGTCGCGTGTTTCGTCCAGTGCCGCCAGTTCCTCGCGCATATGCAGCAAGCGGGCCCTGAAATGGGTAATGTCCGGTTCGGTATCGTTACCGTGCATGGGTGATGTACTCAGAGACATCCATGATCCAGATCATCTCTTTGCGTTACGTCGTCTCTGCCTTCAATCGCCCAGGCGGTCGAACATATCCTGTTCGATGGCGGCGTACTCGGTGTCAGTGAGGTCGAGATAATCGAGCACCTCGCTGCCGATGCGTTCCCAGTCGTGGCTGTCGTTACGACCACGATAGGTATAGCTGATGTGTTCGGCCATGGTCAGCAGCGAAACGGTGCGGCAGAGCTGCGCTTCGTCCTTGTCATCGGGGTGAACGGCGCTGCCGCGCACCAGCTCGCTCAGCCGGTGGTGATTGATGATGGCATGCGAGATGCGTGACGGTAACCCCCAGCTGCGGCTTACATAATAGCCAACCACCGTATGATTGGTGCCGATAGTCTGTTCCTCCACCTCGGGCAGCGAGCGGCCTTTCTGTTCGTTGGCGTCCTTGAGGATTGTCTTGTAGTGGGTAAATTTCTGCATCAACAGCGGAATGCCGCAATCCTGGAACAGCCCTGCCGTATAGACCTCGTCGGGCGCGACACCGCCCAGTTCCTTCGCCAGCCCGGCGGCAACCGAAGCGATATCGTTGGCGGTGTCGAAAAAACGATCCATCGCCGGATAGTCGGCGTTCTCCATCGCCTCGCGCAGCGACAGGCTGGTGACGACATTGACCACATTGGTGAGTCCGAGAAGCATCACCGCCTCTTCTATGGAACTGACTTTGTGTCCCAGGCCGAAGAAGGGCGAATTGACGGTCTTGAGTACACCGGCGGAAATGCTCAGATCGTGGGCCACGGCGTCGGCAATGGTGCTCAGATTCGGGTCGTCCGACGCCAGTTCAGAGCGAACCGTCACCAGGGTCCCCGGTTGCGGTGGCAGGTTGATGCCATGCAGAACTTCGCGGGTACGCTCTCGATCGAAAACGATACTCATGGTTGTCTCCGTATGCCGCATGCCTTGTCTTCACTGTCGGCTGCGGCGCTCAAGTTAGGAGCGCTGCCCTGTGCTTCGTGTCGGTGTTGACATGACGCATGACAATTACACGTCATCCGTCGCATCTGCTTGCGACGGCAGGTGCATGGCTTCACGCGCAATTTATTCGGTTTCACCGACAAATTGCTTGCATTGTCAGCCTCATGAAAACTCGGATTAGGATCGGCGTCTGTACAATGAGGCGCTGTTACATACGCTATGACGTCGGGGAACAGTGGCCACTTCGCGAACTACTGGATATGTGCTGCGAAGCGTGCAAAGTGGAGAGCGTATATCTGACAGCGGTATCTGGCGACGGGATCTACGAAATCAATATACTTCAAATCCGCGGGATATCAACGTCACGGAGTGAGCGATGATTGCGGATTCTCTGATATTTGCCGGTAATGTCGGCAATAGCTCGGTTTGCCATGTGAAATTGTCGCCATGGCACGATTTGAATTGTGGAAATAGTATCAGCGCGATGAATGCAGTGCAGCTACGCGCAGTTGGAGATGAAAGTCCATTTCATCTCCAACTGCGTTGCTGGTTCCGGTGAACTGTTGATAAATCGCAACATTCCTAGGTGTTGCTTTGCTCTTCCTCGACGGTGAGCGCATCCAGCGCCTGCTGTTGCTCCAGTTCATGCGCGGCGATCTTGGCGTGGTCCTTGGACAGGTACAGATACATCACCGGCACGATGTACAGACTGAACAGGGCGCCGATGCCGAGACCGCTGGCGATGACGATGCCGAGCTGGTTGCGCGGCGGTGCGCCGGAACCGGTGGCTACGATCAGCGGGATTACGCCGAGCACCATGGCAAGGGTGGTCATGATGATCGGACGCAGACGGATGCTGGTCGCCCTCTCCACCGCTTCGCGCAGGTTCAGTCCTTCGCTCTCCTGGATGTCGTTGGCGAACTGCACCACCAGGATGCCTTGTTTGGTGATCAGCCCGATCAGGGTGATCAGTGCGATCTCGGTGTAGATGTTGAGGCTGGCGAAACCGAGTGCCATGAACAGCAGGGCGCCGGCCGCCGACATCGGTACCGCGAACATGACGATCATGGCGTCGCGGAAGCTGTTGAACTGAGCCGACAGCAGCAGGTAGATGAGGATCAGCGCCAGCAGCACCGACAGCATGAAGGTGTTGCCCTGTTCCATGAACTGGCGCGCGGCACCGGCGTAGTTGACGGCGGCGGTCGGTGCGATCTCATGGGCGGTCTGGGCCAGGAAGGTCAGCGCCTCGCCCTGGGAAACGCCGGGGAACGGCACGCCCTGCAGATCGACGCTGTTGATACGGTCGAACTGCGGCAGCGCCTCGGGGATCACCTTGGTCTTGAACGTCACCAGGGTGGAGAGGGGCACCAGTGCACCGTTGGCGGCCTTGATGTGGTACTGCTCCAGGTCGCTCGGGTCGGCGCGAAAGGTATCCGACGCCTGCGGGATCACCTGGTAGGCGTAGCCGTCCATGGTGAAACGGTTGACGTAGGCGCCGGAGAGCATCGGTTGCAGGTCTGCGGCGATCTGATCCATGTTGATGCCGAGGTCGGCGGCCAGTTTGCGGTTCACTACCGCTTCGTACTGTGGCTGATCGATCTTGAGGCTCTTTTGCAGGAACAGGAAACGGTGGCTGGCGCGCGCCTTGGCCATGATCTTGTCGGCGATGCGGTTCAGGTCACCATAGGAGCCTGATGAGGTGACCACGAAGTCGATGGGGAACAGGCCGGAGGAGCCGGGCAGCGGCGGCGGTGTGAACACCGCCATCTTGAGGCCGGCGATCTGCTTCAACGCGCCCTGTAGCTGGGGCACCAGTTGCGTGGCGGTGCGCTTGCGCTGGCTGAAATCCTTCAGCGCCATGCCGGCGATGAGGCTGTTGTTGCCGGCGCCGGTGGGGCTGAAGCCGGTGACCATGAAGGTGTGATTCTTCTCGGGGATTTTGTCGAATTTCTTCAATACTTCCTGGCCGAGGGCGTCGAGGTAGTGCGGCGCAACATTGGGTTGTGCCGTGCCGAGACTGAACACCACGCCGCTGTTTTGCGGCGGCGACAGTTCATGCCGCACCCCGGTGAACAGGAACCACAGCGCGATGAAGGTGGCGAAGATGAACACCAAACCCACCACCGGCGTCTCCAGGAAGCTGTGCAGCGAGCGGTCGAACAGTCCGCGCAGCCGGGTGAAGGCCGTTTCCAGAAAATGGTTGAGGCCATGGGCCGGGGTCGGCCGCAGGATGCGGCCGCTGAGCATCGGCGAGAGGGTCAGCGCAATGACCATCGAGATCAGCACGGCGAACACGATGGTGAAGGCGAACTCACCGAACAGCGCGCCGTTGAGGCCGCCGCCGAAGGCCACCGGCAGGTAGACGGCGATCAGGGTGGTGGACATGACGATGATCGGCAGGGTCAGTTCGCGTGCCGCCAGCACCGAGGCCTGGAAGCCGGTGCGTCCTTCGTCGATGTGACGATGGACGTTCTCAACCATGACGATGGCGTCGTCGACCACCAGGCCGATGGCGAGCACGAAGGCGAGCAGGGTCAGCAGGTTGAGCGAGTAGCCTGACAGGTACATGAGGAAGCCGGCGCCGATCAGCGATAGCGGTATCGCCACGCCCGGAATAATCAGCGCGCGCGCCGAGCCGAGGAAGATGAAGATTACCAGCACCACCACACCGACGGTGATGGCGATGGTGGTGGCGACCTCGTCGATGGCGTTGTGGATGAAGGCGGCGCCGTTGTAGGGCAGACCCACCTGGAGGCCGGGCGGCAGGCGATGCTTCAGCTCTTCGATCTTGTTGCTGACGCCGAGTGCCACCGACAGATCGTTGGCCGTCGGCGTGGTCTGGATGGCCATGGCCACAGCGGGATGGCCGTCGAAATAGAAGCTGGAGATATAACTCTCCGCGCCGACCTCGACCTTGGCGATGTCCTTGAGATAGATCGGCGTGCCCTTGACGGTCTTCACCACCAGGTCGCTGAACTGGGCGGTGGAGGTCATCTCCAGGTTGCTGGTCAACGGCACCGAGATCAGGTTGCCCTGGGTGCTGCCGGTGGCGGTCACCACGTTTTGCGTTGCCAGGGCGTCATGCACGTCGGCGGCGGTAATGCCGTGGGCTGCCATGGAAGCGGGGTTGAGCCAGATGCGTACCGCCTGGTTGTTGCCGTTACCGCCGGAGGCGCCGGACGGCAGCACCTGCGCCTGGGAGACGCCGGAGACGGTCTGCAGCAGCGGCTGGGCGTTACGCACCACGTAGTCGACGATCTGCGAGGTGTTCATCGTACCGTCGGGGCTGACGAAGGCGATGTACATCAATGCGGTGCCGCTGCCGGAAGAGGAGTTGACCACCGGAGGGAAACTATTTTGCGGCAGCAGGCTCTCCACCTGCTTGACCTGGGTCAGGGTGTTGGTGAGCGCCGCCTCGGAACTGGTGTTGAGCTTCATATGGAGGGTGATGGTGGAGGAGCCCTGGCTGCTGGTCGAGGTCATGTAGTCGAGGTCGGGCACGCTGCCCAGGACCCGGCTCAGCGGCTGGGTGATATAGCTCTGCACCGTCTGCGGACTGGCGCCGGGATAGGAGGTGCCGACGGTGATGACCGTGGTGGTGAGCTGCGGGTACTCACGCACCGTCATCTTGCTCAGGCCGAAGGCGCCGAGCACCAGGATCACCGTCGCCAGGGTGACGCCGAGCACCGGGCGGCGGATGAACAGATCGGTCCAGCGGGCGTTGACCAGATGTTTAGCCATCGTTTAGCTCCCTTCCGGACGGGCGGCGGCTGCCTTGCTCAGCGCCCCGGAGGGCGGCTCAATCTTGATATGGGCGCCGGGATAGAGATTGACCTGACCCTCGGTGACCACCTCGTCGCCGGCCTTGAGCCCCTTGACCACTGCGATCAGATTGTCGCGGTTGGCACCGGTCTGGACGATACGCTCCTCGGCGATGGTGCCCTTGTCGGTCTGTTTCACCACATAGACATATTCGCCGTAGGTGCTGTAGGCGATGGCGGTCTGCGGCACCGCTACCACCTGGTTGGTCGCCATCAGGCTAATGGTCACATCGCCGAACATGCCGGGGCGCAGCAGGCCGTCGGCGTTGGGGACGCTCGCCTCGATGCTGAGGTTGCGGGTGGTGCTGTCGAACGCCGAGCCGAGCGCCGTGATGGTGCCGGCGAAGCTGTGGCTGGGCTGGCCGCTGACGCTGAGGGCGACGCCATCACCCACCGCCACCCGGGCCAGGTCGCGCTGGGGGATCTGGAAGTCGACCAGCAGCGGATCCCACTGCTGGATATCGACCGCGCCGGCCCCCGGAGAGACATACTGCCCGAGGCTCACCTGGCGGATGCCGAGGTGGCCGTCGAATGGGGCGCGCACCTGCAGATTGGCCAGCGCCGCCTGATCGGCGGCGACCGCCGCCGTGGCTTCGTCGTAGGTGGCCTCGGCCGCCTGCAACTGCGACTGGCTGGTCAGCTTCTGCGGGAACAGGCTGCGCTGCCGCGTCAGTTCCTGCTTGGCGTTGAGCAGCTTGGCGCGGTCGGATGCCAGCTGGGCCTGCGCCACGTTGTCGTTGAGCTGCACCAGCAGGGTGCCGGCCTTGACGGCGTCGCCCGACTTGAAGTGAATGCCGGTGACCATGCCGGCGGTCTGGGCGGTGAGCATGGTCCCCTGGACCGCCTTGAGGCTGGCCACCGCCTGCAACCGCTCGGCCCAGGTCAGGTTCTGCGCCTTGCTGGTGGTTACGCTGATCATCGGTGCCGGCGCCGCGGCCATCGCCTTGTGGATCATGGCGCCGATGAAGCGATTGAAGCCGATGACGCCGCCATACACCACGGCGATGAACAGGACCATGATGACGACGCGGCGTTTAAAGTGCGCTTTGGGGGATGCCATGGGGTAGTTCCTCAAGAGTGCTGAGTTGGTGCGATAGCGCACGGGGTGCCGTCGGGATGCGCGGTGGCAGGTACGCTGCAGTGATGATGGTTGAGCATGTTGCTGGATCCTTGTTGATTATTGTCATTCCGGCAGCACGGCGCCGCCTAGGTTTGCGGCCGCCTGCGCGTCTCCGCCTCGACCAGGGAGACGCCGTAGTCGGTGAGGCGGCGCAAGGTCTGTTCCAGCGAGCGGTCGTCGCTCAGCAGGGTCGGCGCGAAGGCCTCGACGAAATCCCGCTTGATGAACAGTACCATCCCCATGCCGGCCAGGCTGATGGCGAGGTGCTGGATCGCGTCGTCCGGCGCCTCGACGCCGCAGTGGCGGCAGAGGAAGCGGCAGAGTTGTTCATGTTGGGGCCGGAAGAAATCTTCACAACGCTCGTTGAGCAGGCCGGTCGGCTGTATCTGTTCGCGCACCAGCAGCATGTGGCGGTGCGGGCTGATGCAGGACTCGGTGAGCAGTTGCGCCAGCGGCTGGAAGAAGGCCTCCAGGCCTTCGCGCAGTGTGGAATCGGGCGCGAGCAGGGCAGCCGGCACGCCGGTGATGCACTCGGGCGGGCGGCACACCGCACGGTAGAGCGAGGCCTTGTCGCCGAAGTGGTAGTGGATGGCCGCCGCGTTGGCCCCCGCCAGGCGACAGATCTCGCGGGTCGAGGCACGGGCGTAGCCCTTCTCCGCGAACACCTCGGTCGCGGCCTCGATCAGGCGTTGGCGCAGCTTGGGGCTTTCGTCGTTCATCCGTGCTAACCGTTGAGGATTCCGAATGGTAGGCGAAGCAAACGGCTGTTTCAAGCGCTTGCTTGAATCTATGTCCAGGTGTGACCGGATTGTGGCCGGAATGCCACCGTGGTACTCCTTTTGTCGCAAAGACGACAAGCTGATGCAAGTAAAAATCACGTAAATTCAGTTGGATAGACGCTGGCACGGGCGTTGCTGAAGGAGTTGCAGGCCTTCAGACCAACAGGTGTTGCCATGCAGCCGAAAGAGATCGCCGCACTGCTGGACGAGCCGGCTTGTGCCCACAATACCAAGTCGAAGTCCGGCTGCGCCCGCCCCAAGCCCGGCGCCAGCGCGGGCGGCTGCGCCTTCGACGGCGCGCAGATCGCGCTGCTGCCCATCGCTGACGTGGCGCATATCGTTCATGGCCCCATCGCCTGCGCCGGCTCCTCCTGGGACAACCGCGGCACCCGCTCCACCGGTCCGACGCTGTACCGCATCGGCATGACCACCGACCTCACCGAGCAGGACGTGATCATGGGCCGCTCCGAAAAGCGGCTGTTCCACTCCATCAAGCAGGCCATCGACAGCTACGCTCCGGCGGCGGTGTTCGTCTACAACACCTGCGTCCCGGCACTCGTCGGCGACGACGTCGAGGCGGTGTGCAAGGCGGCGGTGGAGAAGTGGGGCGTGCCGGTGGTGCCGGTGGACGGCGCAGGTTTCTACGGCACCAAGAATCTGGGCAACCGCATCGCCGGCGAGTCGATGGTCAAGCACGTGATCGGCACCCGCGAGCCCGACCCTCTGCCGGAGGGTAGCGAACGTCCCGGTATCAAAGTGCATGACGTCAATCTGATCGGCGAGTACAACATCGCCGGCGAGCTGTGGCACGTGCTGCCGCTGCTGGACGAACTGGGCCTGCGCGTGCTGTGCACCCTCTCCGGTGATGCCCGCTTTCGCGAGGTGCAGACCATGCACCGCGCCGAGGCGAATATGATGGTCTGCTCCAAGGCGATGGTGAACGTTGCGCGCAAGCTGGAGCAGAAGTACGGCACGCTCTGGTTCGAGGGCAGTTTCTACGGTGTGCGCGACGTCAGTCAGGCGCTGCGCGATTTCGCCCGCCTGATCGGCGACCCGGACCTGAGCGCACGCACCGAACAGGTGATTGCGCGCGAGGAGGCGAAGGCCGATGCACTATTGCAACCGTGGCGCGAGCGGCTCGACGGCCGTCGCGCGCTGCTCTACACCGGCGGCGTCAAGTCGTGGTCCATCATCTCCGCGTTGCAGGATCTCGGGCTGAAGGTGGTTGCCACCGGCACCAACAAATCCACCGAAGAGGACAAGGCGCGCATCCGCGAACTGATGGGGCCGGAGGTGAAGATGCTCGACGAGGGCAGCCCGCGCGCGCTGCTCGACACGGTGCGCGACTACCAGGCCGACATCCTCATCGCCGGCGGCCGCAACATGTACACCGCGCTCAAGGCGCGCATCCCGTTCCTCGACATCAACCAGGAGCGCGAATTCGGTTACGCCGGCTACGCCGGCATGGCGGAGCTGGCGCGTCAGTTGGCGCTCACCATTGAAAACCCCATCTGGCCGGCGCTGCGCAAACCGGCACCGTGGGAGGAGGTCGCGTCATGAGCGTTACGGTACTCAAGCGCAACAAGGCGCTGACGGTCAATCCGCTGAAGACCAGCCAGCCGGTGGGGGCGACCCTGGCGTTCCTTGGACTGAGCCGGGCGATGCCGCTGATGCACGGCTCCCAGGGCTGCACCGCCTTTGCCAAGGTGATGTTCGTGCGTCACTTCCGCGAACCGATCCCGCTGCAGACCACGGCGATGGATCAGGTGAGCACGGTGATGGGGGCTGACGACAACGTGGTCGAGGCGCTCAAGACCGTGTTCAGCAAGAACAAGCCGCAACTGATCGGACTGATGACCACCGGGCTGGCGGAGACCCAGGGCGCCGATATCCGTCGTGCCGTCAAACAGTTCCGCGAGCTTCACCCGGAGTTCGACGATCGCTGTGTGGTGCCGGTGGAGACCCCGGACTACGTGGGCGGCTTCGAGAGCGGTTTCGCCCTGGCGGTGAAGTCGATGGTGGAGACCATCGTCCCCGAGTCGAATCGCGTCGGTCTGCGCCAGCGCCAGGTCAACGTGTTGGCCGGCGCCCACCTGACGCCGGGCGACGTGGAGACGCTCAAGGAGATGATCGAGGCGTTCGATCTGCGCCCGGTGGTGTTGCCCGATATTGCCGATTCTCTCGACGGCCATCTGACCCAGGACGATTTCACGCCGCACACGGTCGGCGGTACGCCGCTGTCCGACATCCAGCTGATGGGCGAGTCGATCGCGACCCTGGTGATCGGTCGGGCGCTGCACGGTGTCGCCGACGCGCTCAACGCACGTACCGGCGTGCCCGATTACCGTTTCGATCATCTGCTCGGCATCGACGCGGTGGACAATTTCGTCACGGCGCTGAGCCTGATCGCCGAACGTCCGGTGCCGGAGCGGCTGCGACGCCGGCGCGCGCAGTTGCAGGACGCCATGGTGGACAGCCACTTCATGATCGGCCTGCGCCGCTGCGCCGTCGCCGCCGAGCCCGATCAGCTGCTGGCGCTGACCGAGCTGTTGCAGGGGATCGGCGCCGAGGTGGTGGCGGCGGTGGCGCCGAGCCGCGGCCCCGCGCTGGAGGCGCTGCAACTGGACGAGGTGAAGATCGGCGACCTGGAGGATTTGGAACAGGCCGCGTGCGAACGCCATGCCGAGCTGTTGCTGGGCAACTCGCACTTGGGGCAGAGCGCCAAGCGGCTCGGCCTGCCGTTGCAGCGCATCGGTTTTCCGCTCTACGATCTGGTCGGCGGCTACCAGCGCGCCGCCGTCGGTTATCGTGGCACGCGCCAACTGCTGTTCGACCTGGCGAACCTGATGCTGGAACACGGCGAACATGAGATCGCGCCGTACCGTTCCATCTACGCGCAAAAGAGGGACTGAACCATGAGCATGCAGCGGCAGTTGCGGGTGTTGGACGGTAACGAGGCGGGGATTGCTCCGGGACTGCTGGTGGCCTTCGCCAGCTCCGATCTGAAACGCGTGGATCAGCATTTCGGCTCCGCCGAACGCTTTGCCATCTACCGGGTCGAGGCGGAGCGGGTGACGCTGTCGCAGGTAGCCGAGTTCGGCAGGCTGGAACACGACGGCAACGAAAACAAACTGTTAGAAAAATTCGTGCTGCTCGACGGTTGCGCCGCGGTCTATTGCCAGGCGGTCGGTCCGTCGGCGGTGCGCCAGTTGCTGGGACTCGGCGTGCAACCGATGAAGGTGCCGGAGGGGAGCGCCATCGGCGCACTGCTGGGCGGCATGCAGCATGAGTTGCGGCAAGGCGCGCACGGTTGGATCGGCCGCGCGCTGGCACGGCAACGGCGGGATCAAAAGCGGTTCGACGTCATGGAGGCGGAAGGCTGGGAGGATTGACGGCGGCGGTATCGGAGATGTGCAACGTGGAAGCGGTTGATGGGATTCGGGGGCGAGTTCCGGTTTCCGCATTGCACATCCCCCATGCCGCCGCAGGATTACGAATACCTAAACGGAGAGACCACGATGAATGCAGTGACGATTGACGACCCGGTGCTGACCACCGATTTCGCCGCGGAGATGGTGAAGCAGATGCGTGCCCTGGACAGCTACGGCGTGTGGGAAGGCTACACCCCGGCCCAGCTGCTGGACCCGTTCGTGCTGACGCCGGAACGCAAGAAGGAGATCCCGGTGGTCGGCGATCCGGACGAGGAGACCATGGCGCGGGTGAAGGCCTTCTACAACGCCATCTCCATCCTGATCGAAAAGGAGTGCAGTCTGATGGCGATCCCGATGATCGTGCTCAGCCACGAAGGCTTCGGTCGCGTGCTGATCACCGTCGGCAAGCTGGTGGTGGTCGACAGGACCCTGCGCGATGTGCACCGCTTCGGTTTCGCCAGCCTCTCCAAGCTGAAGGACGAGGCCGACAAGCTGCTGTCCATCGCGCTGGAGCTGATCGGCGAGCACTCGAAGGTGGCCGGATTGTAAGACCATTAACCACGGGGGGCACGGGGAACACGGGGAATTCCTGAATTCATACGGCACGTTGCTGGCGTTTCCCCGTGCCGTACTCCGTGGTTCAATCTTGCATCGGGGGATGGGTGATGAGCGAAGAAAAGCTGAAACAGTTGGAGAAAGAGGTCAAGAAGCGCAAGCGCATCGCCAGCGAGTGGTCGTCGCAGCTGCACGACCTGGTGGAAGAGCGGTTGCCTGCGGCCTACGGGGAGTTGCAGGGGATCGCTCAGTCGACCTACGACGCCTGCAAGGCGTGGGAAGAGGCGAACGAGGCCTGGCAGAGCGCCCAGGCGCAACAGCGAACGGAGAGAGAAAGATGAGTGAAATGATCACCGGCCTGACCCGCGGAGGGTCCAATTGGACGCCGGAATTCATCGTGGCCATCAATCAGGCTGACTGCATCGGTTGCGGCCGCTGCTACAAGGTGTGTCCGCGCGAAGTATTCGAACTGGTGGAACGCGAGGTCGACGATGAGGATGACGACGACGATTTCTCCGACGACGTCGCCATGGTGATGTCCATCGCCAACGCCATGGACTGCATCGGCTGCGGCTCCTGCTCGCGCGTCTGCTCCAAGAAGTGCCACAGCCACGCGGCTGCGGCCGTCGGGACTTGAAAAAAGCGAGATTGAATCACGAAGGGCGGCTGCGGAGTGCCTCGTACCGTCCATGACCATTTCTGGATACGTAGGAGCGGCTCCGCTGCGATGGCTGTGTTTCCTTTCGGCCTTTTTTCGCGGCATAGCCGCATCTACAGTAATGCGAACAAACGGGAAAGAGCATGCCTAAGCCGGAAAAACACATCTTCGTCTGTTCCCAGGCGCGACCCGACGGCCATCCGCGCGGCTCGTGCAGTGCCAAGGGTTGTGCGGCGATCGCCGAGGAGTTCTGGTACCAGCTGCAGGAGCGCAACCTGTTCGGGCGCTTTCAGCTGACCAATACCGCCTGTATCGGTCCCTGCGGTGTTGGCCCCAACGTGCTGGTCTACCCGGAAGGCGTGATGTACAGCGGTATCGGCAAGGAGCAGGTGACGGCGATCATCGAGCAGCATCTGCTGGGCGGTACGCCGGTGGCCGCGTACCAGACACCGGACGACATGTGGGGCTGACATGACCGGCGGCGCACGGCTGATCGTCTATCACAAGCAGGCGACCAGTGCCCGGCTGCGCTTCTTGCGCTTCGCCGAACACACCGTGTGCGGGTTCGGGCCGCTGCCGTCGCTTGCCGTAGTGGTCGATGTCGCCGAACTGTCTCGGTTCGATCCGGCAGTCGTGCCGCATCCGGCGCCGTTGCTCGGCCGGATGGCGCGCGAGTTGGCGCTGTCCGCGGGCAGTATCGCGCTCGATCCGAAATTCGTGGCGCGCGTTGATGTGCCGGGTGGACCGATAACCGTCTACGCGGCCGCGTTCACCTCCATCGATCCGCCGCTCGCGGCGGCACAGGCGCAGGGCGGCGCATTCATCGACCTGACGCAGGCACGGGATCTGCCACCGCCGGAGCTGGAGTTGCTGCGGCGGATCTACTCCCACGTTTTGGGCGGCTGAGTCGCAACGATGACGCCGCCCACTTTTCCAATTCGATCCGCGGTGGTCAATGACCTGCCGGTGCTGGTCGGACTGTTGCAACAGCTGTTTTCTATCGAAGCCGATTTTCTTCCTGATGCGGAAAGGCAGCGGCGCGGCCTTGAGCAGATTCTGCAACGGCCGCAGCAGGCGGTTGTGTTGGTCGCGTTGCACGACGGTGCGGTGATTGGAATGTGCAGTGCGCAGATTTTAGTCTCCACCGCGCAAGGCGGGGAGACGGCGCTGGTCGAGGATGTGGTGGTCGATGCCGGACAGCGTGGCAACGGGGTCGGTACGGCGTTGCTCGATGCGCTGGACGAATGGGCGCAACAGCGCGGTGTGTCGCGTCTGCAACTGCTCGCCGATCGCGGCAATGCGCAGGCGCTGGATTTTTACCTCCGCAGGGGCTGGCTGCCGACGCAATTGTGCGCTTGGCGTCGGTTCGTACCGGCGACAGAATAAAAGAGGCTGCTCCCCAAGAAGGGAGCGGACTCAAGTGCGGGCACAATCAAGGGATAAACCGTTTCAGGGTTGTCTATTCGAACAGCAACTGCAGCATGCGTGAGCGGCGCTGCACCAGCTCCTGATAAATTCCAAAATTCCAACGTTCGATCTCGCAGCGACTGTGCGGACTGAATTTGTCAAGTTCGTTGCGGAATAGTTCGATTTCGCTGCGCAGACGCTTCTCTATCGTCTGTTTCTGCTGCCGATAGCGCTGATGGAACTCATTCAAAGTGGTGACGCTGACGTATTCCATTACCTGCTCCCTTGCATTTGCTGTTTTGTTTGTCCTTTCGGCCGCATGGTTCCTTGCGCGCAGGCAGCGATTCTTACCGCGAAATCGTGAAGATAAAACTACTATTGCGCGACGCAGCCAGTACGTGTCGCCGTTCACAAAATCGAACGACGATGCGGTGTGTCGTTGAAAAATTAACGCAGATTATTGAACGCCAGGTTGCATGTTAATGACATATTTGTGGCGGCGTGCGCCGATGTACTACGCAAGGAGTGGTCACTCCGCCGCAAGCAATCCTTTCAGGTAGTAGACCAGGGCCAGCGCTTCGCGCGGTGTGAGGGCATCGGGTTCCACCTTGCGCAGTTCGGTGACCACCGGGACATCGGGCGGCGGCGGCAGTTGCAGCGCCATCTGGCGTTCCGGATTGTCGTGTTCGCGCAGCGCCGCATCCTCCGTCTCCAGGGCGATCAGCTTGCGTCGCGCCGCCTCGATCACCTGGCGCGGTACGCCGGCAAGCTGCGCCACCTGCAGACCGTAGCTCTGGTTGGCCGGTCCGTCCTTCACGGCATGCAGGAAGACGATGGTGTCGCCGTGTTCGACGGCATCGAGGTGGACGTTGGCGACACCGTGCACCAGATCCGGCAGTGCGGTGAGCTCGAAGTAGTGGGTGGCGAACAGGGTGAAGGCGCGGATGCGCTCGGCCAGGTCATGGGCGCAGGCCCAGGCCAGGGACATGCCGTCGAAGGTGCTGGTGCCGCGGCCGATCTCGTCCATCAGCACCAGGCTTTGGGCGGTGGCGTTGTGCAGGATGTTGGCGGTCTCGGTCATCTCCACCATGAAGGTGGAACGGCCGCCGGCAAGGTCGTCGGAGGCGCCGATGCGGGTGAAGATGCGGTCGAACGGACCGATCACCGCGCGCTCGGCGGGTACGAAGCTGCCGATGTGGGCCAGCAGCACGATCAGCGCGACCTGGCGCATGTAGGTGGACTTGCCGCCCATGTTGGGGCCGGTGACGACAAGCATGCGGCGCGTCTCGTCGAAGCGGATGTCGTTGGGGACGAACGGCGTGTCGCTGTGCTGCTCCACCACGGGATGGCGTGCGGCATCCAGCTCCAGTCCCGGCGCGGCGACGAGTTGCGGCGGCGTCCAGTTGAGCGTGTCCGCACGTTCGGCCAGGTTGGCCAGCGCGTCGATCTGCGCCAGTGCCGCCGCGCACTGTTGCAGACCGACCAGTTCGGCGCATAGCTTCTCCAGCAGCTGGTCGTAGAGCGCCTTTTCCCGCGCCAGCGCCCGCTCGCTGGCCGACAGGGCCTTGTCTTCGAAACCCTTCAGCTCCGGGGTGATGTAGCGTTCGGCACCCTTCAGGGTCTGGCGGCGGATGTAGTCGTCGGGCACCTTGTCGCTGTGGCTGCGGGTCACCTCGATGTAGTAGCCGTGTACCTTGTTGTAGCCCACCTTGAGGGTGGCGATGCCGCTGCGCGTCCGTTCCCGGAGCTCCAGATCCACGAGGAACTGACCGGCGTTGGCGCGGATCGCGCGCAGCTCATCCAGCTCGGCGTCATAGCCAGGCGCGATGACGCCGCCGTCGCGGATCAGCAGCGGCGGGGTCTCGATGATGGCTTGTTCCAGTAATCCGTGAAGCTGCGGTCGGTCGCCCGCCTGCTCGGCCAGAGCGCTGAGCAGCGGCACTTGCAGCGGCGTCAGCAGCTGCCGCAGCCGGGGCAGGCGGCCCAGGGCGGCGCGCAGCTGGCTCAGGTCGCGCGGGCGTGCCGACTTCAACGCCACTCGGGCGACGATGCGCTCCACATCGCCGATGCCGCGCAGCAGGTCGCGCAGACCCTCCCAGGTGCGGTCGTCGCCGAGGGTTGCGATGGCCCGCTGACGCGCTTCGAGAATCTCGCGCTCGCGTAGCGGACGGTTGAGCCAGCGCCGCAGCAGGCGGCTGCCCATGGGGGTGGTGGTGCGGTCGACCACGCCGGCCAACGTGTGCTCCGGGTTGCCGCTCAAGGAGAACTCCAGCTCCAGATTGCGGCGGCTGGCGGCGTCCAGCAGCACGGCATCGTCGCGCCGTTCCAGGCTCAGGCCGCGGATGTGGGGCAGGGCGGCGCGCTGGGTCTCCTGCACGTATTGCAGCACGGCGCCGGCGGCGCCCAGGGCGACGCTGAGGTGGTCGCAGCCGAAGCCGCCCAGGTCGCGGGTACCGAACTGGCCGGTGAACAGGCGCCGCGCCGTTTCGGCATCGAAGCGCCATGGCGGCAGTTGCTGGAGGCCGCGCCGTTCGCGCCACAGGGGCGAGGGGGGCAGGTCGTCGGCGAGCAGCAGCTCCGCCGGGTGCAGCCGCTCCAGCTCGCCGGCCAGGGCCTCTTCGCCGTCCAGTTCCATG
This sequence comes from Proteobacteria bacterium UBA3588, assembly GCA_002376325.1. GTDB lineage: Bacteria > Pseudomonadota > Gammaproteobacteria > Thiohalomonadales > Thiohalomonadaceae > Sulfurivermis. The sequence goes on from DFMR01000074.1 coordinate 53,006, forward strand.
ACGCTGAAGCGGCCCGAGGTGATGTCCAGCGCCGCCAGACCCCAACGTTCACCGTCGCGGGCGAGGGCGCACAGCAGGTTGTCGCGCCGCTCTTCCAGCAGCGCCTCGTCGGTGACGGTGCCCGGGGTGACGATGCGTACCACCTTGCGTTCCACCGGTCCCTTGGCCAGGGCGGGGTCGCCGATCTGTTCGCAGATGGCCACTGACTCGCCCAACCGGAGCAGTCGCGCCAAGTAGCCCTCCACCGCGTGGTAGGGCACGCCGGCCATGGGGATGGGCGCACCCGCCGAGGCGCCGCGGGCGGTAAGGGTGATATCCAGCAACTGCGCCGCCCGCTTGGCGTCGTCGTAGAACAGCTCGTAGAAGTCGCCCATGCGGTAGAACAACAGCACGTCGGGGTGTTCCGCCTTGATNNAGCGTGGCCAGAGATTTCGACGAGAAGCGCGACTTCATCCGCATGTGTCTGGAGTGCCCGATGACCTTTTCCCGCGCCGGGGAGAGCCCGGTATTCACTGCCGCGGCCAAGGACCTCAGCGGCGGCGGCCTCGGTTTTGTCACCGCCGAGGCGGTGCGCCTGGGCGAACTGCTGGAGGTTCGGGTGGCGCCGCAGCAGGCCGTGGTGCCGCCGCTGGCGGCCGAGGTGGAGGTGGTCCGGGTGGATGCGTTGGCGAGTGGCGACTACGACGTGGGCGTGGCTATCCGGCGCTTTGCCTAAGCCGTCTCGTCGACGTAAGTGCTCGGCGCCGTGCCGCCACTGACGGCGGCGTTGGACTGGTAGGCGGAGAGGGCGCGGGTGGCGTAAGGCGTCTGGCCGGCGGATGGGATGCCGTGCCGGTTCGAAGCCTGGACCTGTTGCTGGCGCGCTGCGCGGATCAAATCGCGATAGTCGCCGCCGCCCTGGCCGTTGAGCAACTCCCCGTGGTTGACGTATTCGGTAAGGCTGGACGTGGTCGAGCCGGGCTGGGGCCCGGCCGGAGTTTGCTGCGTCTGAACGGCGTTCGGCCGTCCGCTCTGTGCCGGGGCCGGGGGCAATGACAGCGGGTAAAGGGCGGTGCGGATTTCCATCGGCCGGGCGCTAGCGGGTGAATTACGCTGGATGTTAGTGGCAAGCGTGGTCTGGGTCCATAGCCGACACAGGGCCGCGTGGGTCGGAGATGGCGTCGGTTTGACATATTCGAGGCGTGGTGATGACGGACGGCGAACTGGGTGAGTTGGCGGCGCGCGTGGCTGAGGCGCTGGCGGGACGCGGTTGGCGCCTGGCGACGGCGGAATCGTGTACCGGTGGCTGGGTGGCCAAGGTATGTACCGATATCGCCGGCAGCTCCGGTTGGTTTGAACGGGGTTTCGTCTCATACAGCAATGACGCCAAGCTGGAGCTGCTTGGCGTACACGGCGAGACTTTGGCGGGGTATGGCGCGGTGAGCGAAGAGACCGTGCGGGAGATGGCGCAGGGCGCCTTGGTGCGCAGCCGGGCCGATGTCAGTCTGGCCATCAGCGGCATTGCCGGGCCGGCCGGCGGCAGTCCGGAGAAGCCGATAGGAACCGTCTGCTTCGCCTGGGCCGTCCGCGGTAACGGCACCAGCACCCAGCAGGTCCGGTTCGAGGGCGATCGCGATGCGGTGCGGCGCCAGGCGGTGGCGCGCGCCCTGCGCGGGGTGCTCGATGTCCTCCCGCGGGGGTGAGACCCGGCGGCTGTTCTTCGCCTTGTGGCCGAGCGCCGAACTGCAGCAGGAGTGTTACCGACGTGCCAGCCGGGTGGTGCGCGAAGGGGGCGGCAGGCCGGTCGCGGCGGCAAATCTGCACCTGACCCTGGCCTTTCCCGGCAGTGTCGATGCCGAAACGGGCGTCTGCCTCGAAGCAATCGCAGCCGCTATTTCGCTCCCACCCTTTACTTTGAACCTCGACCATGCCGGTTACTGGCCGCGTCCGCGGGTGAGCTGGCTGGGGATCAGTGAAACCCCGCCGGTGCTGCGGGAGTTGGCGCGGCGACTTAACGACGGCATGGCCCAATGCGGGCTGGAACCGGAACAGCGCCCGTTTGCGGCCCATCTCACCGTGGCGCGCAAGGCGCTGCGCGGTCCGCAGCAACCAGCCGTCGAGCCGTTGCTGTGGATGGTGGCGGATTTTGTCCTGGTGGAGTCGTTGACCCTGCCTGAAGGAGCCCAATATAGAGTGATCAGGCGCTGGTCTTTGCTGCCGCATGACTAGGCCCGACGGCGGGAACTGTGAAATAATCCAGCCTTTGTGAATACCGGCGGCGGGGCATGGACGGCCCCGCCCAATGCGTTTTTATGGGAGGCCCCGATGGACGACAACAAGCGTAAGGCGTTAAGCGCCGCACTCAGCCAGATCGAGAAGCAGTTCGGCAAGGGATCGGTGATGCGTATGGGCGACTCCACTGTCGCGCGCGACATCCAGGTGATCTCCACCGGTTCGCTCGGGCTGGATATCGCCCTGGGCATCGGTGGCCTGCCGCGCGGGCGAGTGGTTGAGATCTACGGTCCGGAATCCTCCGGCAAGACCACTCTGACCCTGCAGGTGATCGCGGCGGCCCAGCGCGGCGGTGGCACTTGCGCCTTCGTCGATGCCGAACATGCCTTGGATCCGCTCTACGCCGCCAAGTTGGGCGTCAACGTCGACGACCTGCTGGTGTCGCAGCCCGATACCGGCGAGCAGGCCTTGGAGATCGGCGACATGCTGGTGCGTTCCGGCGCGGTGGACGTGGTGGTGGTCGACTCGGTCGCGGCGCTGACGCCGAAGGCGGAGATCGAGGGCGAGATGGGCGATTCCCACGTCGGCCTGCAGGCGCGTCTGATGTCGCAGGCGCTGCGCAAGCTCACCGCCAACATCAAGCGTTCCAATACCCTGGTCATCTTCATCAACCAGATCCGCATGAAGATCGGCGTGATGTTCGGCAGCCCCGAGACCACCACCGGCGGCAATGCCCTCAAGTTCTACTCCTCGGTACGTCTGGACATCCGCCGTATCGGCGCCATCAAGAAGGGCGACGAGGTGGTCGGTAACGAGACCCGCGTCAAGGTGGTGAAGAACAAGGTGGCGCCGCCGTTCCGCCAGGCCGAATTCGACATCCTCTACGGCGAAGGCATCTCGCGCGAGGGCGAGATTATCGACCTCGGCGTCAAGGCCAACATCGTCGAGAAGTCCGGCGCCTGGTACAGCTACTCGGGCAACCGTATCGGCCAGGGCAAGGATAACGTACGCCAGTTCCTGAAGGACAATGCGGAGATGGCGCAGGAGATCGAGGCCAAGATTCGCGCCGCGGTGTTGCCGGAAAAGGCGGCCGCAACCGCCGAGAGCGACGCGTTGGTGGAAGAGGCCTGAGGCCTGCCCATGTCATGCGGGTCGGGTTGATACCCGAAGGGCACGCAGAGTCCGACCCACGATCTCGATATGACGCAACAGGACGATCCTTATCCGCTGGCAATAAAGCTGCTGGCGCGGCGCGAGCATGCGGCGCGCGAACTGGAGCGCAAGCTGCGCGACAAGGGATTTGACGCGGCGGCGGTGCAGGGGTGTATCGCCCGCCTGCAGCGGGAACGGTTGCAGAGCGACGAGCGTTTTACCGAAGTCTACGTGAGCTCGCGGACGGGGCGGGGATACGGCCCGCTACGTATCCGTGCTGAACTGGCCGAACGCGGGGTGGACGACGAGATCGTGCAGCGTCATCTCGATGCCTCGGCGGAGCAGTGGCGGCGGCTGGCGGACGAGGCGCGGCGCAAGCGGTTCGGTGCCAGATTGCCGCAGGATTATCAGGAACGGGCCCGTCAGGCCCGTTTTCTACAATACCGGGGTTTTTCCGGGGAACAGCTGCGTGGTTTGTTCAAAGACGAAGAATTTTGACTGATGCGGTTGCCGCTGAGAAATATTGATTGGTTGGCGAATAAACGCGATTGGACGTAAACAGAGGTACATGATTTGCCGGCTCGGACACTAGGATATTCGCGTTGTTGGGTGTAAACCGACGAATTCCTGTTGTTCCAAGTTGAGACCGAACCCGTGCGGAACGAAACGAGCATTATTTGGATCACTCGAAGATGAAAAGCGCAGAGCTTCGCCAGTCCTTTCTGGACTTCTTTCATGGCCATGGTCATACCGTCGTGCCTACCAGTCCGCTGGTGCCCGGCAACGATCCGACGCTGCTGTTCACCAATGCGGGCATGGTGCAGTTCAAGGATGTGTTCCTCGGCCAGGAACAGCGGCCCTATTCCCGGGCAGTGAGTGTGCAGCGCTGCGTGCGCGCCGGCGGCAAGNNTGGAACCTGGTGTTCATGCAGTTCGATCGCAGTGCCGACGGCAAGCTGACGCCGCTGCCAAAGCCTTCGGTCGATACCGGCATGGGATTGGAACGGCTGGCTGCGGTGATACAGCACGTCAACAGCAACTACGATATCGACCTGTTTCAGAATCTGATCAAGGCGACGGCGGCCCTGGCCGGCGAGCGGGATCTCGGTAATCCGTCGCTCAAGGTGATCGCGGACCATATCCGCTCCTGTGCGTTTCTGGTGACCGACGGCGTGGTGCCGTCGAACGAGGGGCGCGGCTACGTCTTGCGCCGCATCATCCGCCGCGCCATCCGCCACGGCCACAAGCTGGGTCTGCGCCAGCCGTTTTTCCACAAGCTGGTGGCGCCGCTGGTTGAGGAGATGGGCGCCGCTTATCCGGAGCTGGCCAAGGCCGAGTCGCAGGTGACCCGCATCCTCAATCAGGAAGAGGAGCGCTTCGCGGAGACCCTCGATCAGGGGATGCAGGTGCTGGAAGAGGTCATTGCCGCGCTTGCCGGGCATCGGATTCCGGGCGCCACCATCTTCAAGCTGTACGACACCTACGGCTTTCCGGTGGACCTGACGGCCGATATCGCCCGTGAGCGCAACCTGGAACTGGATATGGACGGTTTCGACCGCGAGATGGCGGCACAGCGCGAGCGCGCCCGTGCGGCCAGCACCTTCGGCGTCGCTTACGGCCACAAGCTGGAGATCGCAGGCAAGACCGAGTTCAGCGGTTACGAGCGGCTCGACGACCGTGGCACGATCGCCGCGCTGTATCGGGACGGTGAACAAGTGGAGCAGTTGGCGGCGGGTGAGCAAGGAATGGTGATCCTGGATCGCACGCCGTTTTACGCCGAGTCCGGCGGCCAGGCCGGGGATTGCGGCCGGCTGTGCGCCGACGGCGGCGAATTCGCGGTGCAGGATACGCATAAGCAAGGTGAGGCATTCGGCCACCTCGGCGTGATGCAGAGTGGAACGTTGCGCGTGGGCGACGTGGTTAGCGCCGAGGTTGATTCGGCCGCGCGTGCCGATACGGCGGCTCACCATTCCGCCACCCACCTGCTGCATGCCGCATTGCGCCAAGTGCTGGGTGAGCACGTGCAGCAGAAGGGGTCGTTGGTAACGCCTGAGCGGCTGCGTTTCGACTTCTCCCATTTCGAGCCCATGAGCCGTGAGCAGTTACGCTGCGTTGAACAACTTGTTAATGAACAGTTGCGCAGCAACAACGCCGTGGAAACGTCTATCATGGACGCCGACGCGGCTATCGCCGCCGGTGCCATGGCGCTGTTCGGCGAGAAGTATGGCGACAAGGTGCGGGTGCTGCGCATGGGCGATTTTTCCACCGAACTGTGCGGCGGTACCCATGTCGGACGCACGGGCGATATCGGCCTGTTCAAGATCGTTGCCGAAGGAGGTGTCGCGGCCGGGGTGCGGCGTATCGAGGCGGTTGCCGGTCGTCGTGCATTGGCGTGGGTCGAAGCCACCGAGGAGAACCTCGATGCGGTGGCGGCGGCCGTCAAAGGCGCTCGCGACTCGGTAGTCGAGAGGGTCAGGCAGTTGATCGAGCGCCAGCGCAAGCTGGAAAAGGAACTGGAGCAGATTAAAGCCAAATTGGCGAGCAACCAGGGTTCCGACTTGGCGAGTCAAGCTGTTGATGTCAAGGGTGTTAAAGTGCTGGCGGCCGATTTGGAGGGGTTCGATCCCAAGGCGTTGCGCGATACGGTCGACCAGCTAAAAAACAAGCTGGGGTCGGCGGCGATTGTTCTGGCTACCGTGCAGGGTGAGAAGATCAGCCTGGTTGCCGGCGTCACCAAGGATCTGACCGACCGCTTGCAGGCCGGCAAGTTGTTGCAGGAAGTGGCGCAGCATGTGGGCGGTAAGGGCGGCGGCCGGCCGGACATGGCCCAGGGCGGCGGGACCGAACCGGCCAAGTTGGGTGCCGCTCTGGCCGCGGTTCCGGGCTGGGTGGAAGGACAATTAGTGGGGTGATAACCGCTATCCCCTTTAATTTCGGGCTGAATTGGTGTTTAATCTGCGCCCTTTATACCCAGTAGGGTCGGCGAATCTGTAACCATGGCTTTAATCGTCCAAAAATACGGTGGTACCTCTGTCGGTAGCGCTGAACGTATCGAAAACGTAGCGAACAAGGTCGCAGCTTTCCGTGACCGCGGTGATGACGTTGTCGTGGTGGTTTCCGCCATGAGCGGTGAGACCAATCGCCTCATCGACCTGGCCAAGTCGATTCAGAGCCCGCCGGATCCGCGCGAGTTGGATGCGCTGATCGCTACTGGAGAGCAGGTGACCATCGCATTGCTGAGCATGGCGTTGAAGAAACGCGGCTACGATGCGCGCTCCTATACCGGGGGCCAGGTACGGATTTTGACCGACAGCTCGTTCAACAAAGCACGTATTTTGGCGATTGACGAAAAGAACATGCGCACTGATCTGGCCGCGGGGCGCGTGGTGGTGGTGGCCGGTTTCCAGGGCGTGGATGAGCACAGCAATATCACCACGCTCGGTCGCGGCGGTTCCGATACTACCGGTGTGGCGTTGGCCGCGGCCCTCAAGGCCGATGAGTGCCAGATTTACACCGATGTCGATGGTGTCTATACGACCGATCCCCGAGTTGTGCCGGAAGCGCGTCGCCTCGATCGCATCACCTTCGAGGAGATGTTGGAGATGGCGAGCCTGGGTTCCAAAGTATTGCAAATTCGGTCGGTGGAGTTTGCCGGCAAGTACAATGTTCCGCTGCGTGTGCTGTCCTCTTTCCAGGGCGGCCCCGGTACCCTCATTACCTACGAGGAAGAAGGGATGGAAGAGGCACTCATTTCCGGTATCGCGTTCAATCGTGACGAGGCACAGCTGACGATTCAGGGTGTGCCTGATCAACCCGGCGTCGCTTATAGAATTCTCGGTCCCATCGGTGCCGCCAACATCGAAGTGGATATGATTGTGCAAAATACCAGCGCTGACGGTAGCACTACCGATCTGACGTTTACCGTACACCGTAACGATTTCGACAAGGCTCTTTCGGTGTTGAAGGATGTGGCCGCCGAACTGGGTGCGCGTGAAGTGAAGGGTGATACGAAGACCGTCAAGATTTCGCTGGTGGGTGTCGGTATGCGTTCACATGCCGGAATTGCCAGTACGATGTTTGAGGCTTTGGCAAAGGAGGGGATCAATATTCGTATGATCTCCACTTCCGAAATCAAGATCTCCGTCGTCATCGAAGAGAAGTACCTTGAACTCGGTGTGCGTGCATTGCACTCGGTATTCAAGCTGGATCAGGCGCCTGCGGCCTGATATTTTCTAAAGGTTCAGTCTGCCGACGGTAGCTGTTGGATGCGGTAAGCTGGTATTTTGGGTCTATTATATATAGTCAGCGCCGAGGCCAGGAATGGGCTGAAGCTGCGTTGGCGCTATCGCTATGAATTGAGGAGACGGAGAGATGCTGATATTAACTCGCCGCGTCGGTGAAACGCTCATGATCGGTGAAGAAGTGAGTGTGACGGTGCTGGGTATCAAAGGTAATCAGGTGCGAATCGGTGTAAACGCGCCGAAGGATGTGTCGGTGCATCGCGAAGAGATCTACCAGCGAATTCAGCGCGAAAAGCAGGGCCAGGACGAGCAGGAATAAAAGGCGAATTTCGTCTTTACGCATACTGCTGAGGCGGGTATCCTTAGCGGCTGCCGAGTTTTGGAGAGATGGCCGAGTGGCCGAAGGCGCGCCCCTGCTAAGGGCGTATGGGTCAAAAGCCCATCGAGGGTTCGAATCCCTCTCTCTCCGCCAAATTCAGGGATACAATTGGTGCTGGCAGTTCGGTGCGGCGCCGAATTATCCCGCCGATTGCGCACCGGCTGGTGCGCTGCAATCCCACGAGTTCAATGGCGGACCGTGCCGGTCCCCTCGCAACGATAGGCTGTGAACCCCGTCAGGCCCGGAAGGGAGCAGCGGTAACGGCTGATTCGGGTGCCGGGGTGTGGCTGGTGCGGGACGCCACCCTTTCAACACCGCCCCGTTTTCCCTTGATCGGGTATACTGCCTGCCTGTATCCAAGCAGGAAGTCGTTGCCCGTGAGTTATCAGGTTCTGGCCCGCAAATGGCGTCCCCGTTCCTTCCAGGAGATGGTCGGGCAGGAGCATGTATTGCGCGCCCTGATCAACGCGCTGGACAACGATCGTCTGCATCACGCCTTCCTGTTCACGGGTACTCGGGGTGTCGGCAAGACCACCATTGCCCGCATCCTGGCCAAGTCGCTCAACTGTGAGCAGGGGATGTCGTCGCGGCCATGCGGGGTGTGCGGTGCCTGCCGCGAGATCGACGAGGGGCGCTTCGTCGACCTGATCGAGGTCGATGCCGCTTCGCGCACCAAGGTGGAGGATACCCGCGAGATCCTCGACAACGTGCAATACGCACCGACCCGCGGCCGTTACAAGGTGTACCTGATCGACGAGGTACACATGCTCTCCAGTCACAGTTTCAATGCCCTGCTGAAGACCCTGGAGGAGCCGCCGCCGCACGTGAAGTTCCTGCTGGCGACCACGGATCCGCAAAAGTTGCCGGTCACCATCCTGTCGCGTTGTCTGCAGTTCAATCTCAAACGTCTGCCGTTGCCGCAGATCCGCGATCATTTGCAGCAGGTCCTTGCGGCCGAAGGCGTGCCGGCTGAAGAGGCGGCGATCGCTGAAATCGCACGTGCGGCGGATGGCAGCATGCGCGACGGTTTGAGTCTGCTGGACCAGGCCATCGCCCACGGCGGCGGACGCCTGCAGGTGGCCGACGTGCGCGATATGCTTGGGACCATCGATCGGCAACGGGTGGTCACGTTGTTGAACGCGTTGGCCGCCGGTGATGGTGCTGCGTTGCTGGCCGAGGTCGCCGCCCTGGCGGAGTTGACGCCGGATTACAGCGGCGTGCTCAATGAATTGAACAGCGCACTGGCGCATGTCGCGTTAGCGCAGGCGTTGCCGGCGGCGTTGGACGAGCAGGTGGAACACCGTGACGCGCTGCTGGCTTTGAGCAGGCGGATGAGCCGCGAAGACGTGCAGCTCTATTATCAGATCGGCCTCATCGGGCGGCGCGACCTGCCGCTGGCGCCCGAGCCGCGTACCGGCTTCGAAATGGTTATGCTGCGTATGCTGGCATTCCAACCGGCGACGGCCGGGGTTGAGCCTACCGTGGGTGGCGGAGGTGCGGCCCGTGCCCCGGAGAAAGACCCGCCGCGGCGCGCGGCGCCCGCGGCACCGCCACAGCCCGAGACGACACCGCCACAGCCCGAGACGGCGCCGGCGGCGCCTAAGGTGCCGCCGGCGGCGCCCTCTGCCGCGGCGTCACCGGCAGCCGCAACGACGCTGCTGAACTGGACCGAACTGGCGGCGCTCTTGCCGCTCAACGGCATGGCACGTCAGTTCGCGCTCAACTGTTCCCTGGTACGTTGCGACGGCGATGTAGTGGAGTTGGCCCTGGACGAGTCACAGACCGCGCTGCGCAACAAGAAATGGGAAGATGCCGTGGCCGTGGCGCTGGCGGAGCATCTGGGGCGCGCGGTGCGGTTGCAGGTTCAGGTTGGCCGTGGCGGTGGCGATACGCCGATGGCGGCGCAGCAGCGGCGCAACCAGGAACGTTACGATCAGGCGCGCCAGGCAATTGAAACCGACGCCAACGTACAGAACATTATCGACCGCTTCGGTGGCCGCATAGAGCCGGACTCGATTCAGCCGCTCGACTGAAAGATCATCCCCGTCAATAACCCCCACACGTACCGAGGAACGATTATGAAAGGTGGATTGGGCAATATGATGCGCCAGGCGCAGAAGATGCAAGCGGATATGCAACGCGTGCAGGAGGAACTCGGCAATATGGAGGTCACCGGGCAGTCGGGCGGTGGCATGGTGGCCGTGGTGATGACCGGTCGTCACGACGTCAAGCGGGTCACCATCGATCCGAGTCTGATGCAGGATGACAAGGAGATGTTGGAGGATCTTATCGCGGCTGCCGTGAACGATGCCGTGCGCCAGATCGAACAGAACAGCCAGGAGCGGATGGCGGGGCTGACCGCCGGGCTCAATCTGCCGGGTGGCATGAAACTGCCGTTCTAACCGCGCGTATGTCCCACAGCCCGTTGATCGGCCGGCTTATCGAAGCCTTGCGCATGTTGCCCGGCGTCGGTCCGAAGTCGGCACAGCGCATGGCCTACCATCTGCTCGAACGCAATCGCGAGGGGGCCCTGCGGTTGGCCGAGGCGTTGAACGAGGCGGTGGAACGGATCGGCCACTGCCGCGACTGCCGCACGCTGACCGAAGCGGACGTGTGCTCCATCTGCGCCAGCGCGCGCCGCGACCGCTCGCTGTTGTGCGTGGTGGAGACGCCGACCGATGTGCAGGCGCTGGAGCAGTCGACCGGCTATCAGGGGGTCTATTTTGTCCTGCTGGGTCACCTGTCGCCGCTCGACGGTATCGGCCCACAGGATATCGGCCTGGATCAGTTGGCCGCTCGGCTGGACCAAGGGGAGGTGAAGGAGATCATTCTCGCCACCAATCCCACGGTCGAAGGCGAGGCGACGGCGCACTATATCAGCGAAATGGCGCATGTCCGCGGTGTTCGCGCCACCCGCATCGCCCACGGCGTCCCGCTCGGCGGCGAGTTGGAATATGTGGATGGCGGGACGCTGTCGCATGCGTTTCATGGCCGTCGTGACGTATAACATAGCTCCCGCACTACCCGCCCCGGACCGGAACGGGAACATGGCTCGCTAATCAACTTTCTCCGCAACGACTCCCAACGCCTTGGCGGTCAGTAGCCCCAGCTGTTTGAAGCGATGGTATGCGCGCGCATCCAACTGGCAGGAGGCGGCATGCCGATCGGCGTAGAACATGCCTATCGGTTTGTCTTTCACGAATACCGATAGCAGAAAAAAACTATTGGTGCGGATGATACGTTGGAATGCTTTGGGCACCAGCGGCCAGAATTTGACACGGTTTTCGTCGTTGAGCCACAGCGACTGCTGCTTCTCCATCAGACGGGTGAACAGATGGGCCCCGTTCAATTCGATGACGAAACGTTTGAAGACGGGATCGTTGTCTGCTCCGGCGATGGCGCGGGCACGCAGTTGATGGCGCTCCTGGGTGAGCAGGGTGAACACCACGCGGTTAAGCCCGATGCCGTCGTGCATGCCGTCCATGGCCAGCGACAATACCTGTTGCAGGGTCAGGCTGCCCTTACGTATGCCACCCTCCAACTCCAGCAGCGACTGCTGCAGGATGTTGTGCTGCGGCAACAGACAAAACGCCGTGGCATCTTCGGTTGCGGACTGTTGCGTCTCTTGCGGCGGCTGTTCCTCTTCCGTGGTGGGTTCGGGTCTCCATCCGGGGGCGGCTTCCGGCTGCGACGGCAGCAGCAGCAGGGCGGCGGCCGGTAGCGCGCGATAGCAAGCGGTTGATTGCGCCGCATCTGCGGCGAAGCGATGCACCCGGGCCGCGGTTTCGCCGAAGCCGAGGCCGAGATAGTCGCCGATCTGTTCCAATACGGCGGTCGTTTCCGCCCGATACCAGCCATGCTCCGCTTTCCGCGCCAGTTGGGTCGCCAGCATGATGCCGTAGATCCGCGGCTTCTGGGCACTTTCCCCCTTCAGGCTCTCCTGCAGCATGTCCGGCAGTCCCCAGCGCCGGGCCAATGCCAGCGTCAGGTGGTCCAAGCCGAATCCGAGCACCACATACTGAGCCTCTTCCGGTTCGATCTGCTGCTGTGCGGTGAGCTCCTCGATTTGTGTCATCTTGGCCGGTGCATAGAGCCATAACAATGTCTCGCCGAGGTTGTGGAGCATGGCGACCAGATATATCTCGTCCGGCTCAAAGTCCTTACGCAGACGCGCCAGCTCACGGGCCTGGTAGGCAGCGTGATGCCCACGGGCAATCAGCTGCATCGCCCGTTGCCGCCCCAGCGGTTCGCCGGCGCGGTCGATGAGCGGCACGGCGCCGGGCAGCGAGCGAATCTGGCTCATGCCGAGCATCATCAAGCCGTGCTCGACGGTCGTCACTTCGGAGCGCAGCCGCTTATTGTTACTGTCGTTAACACGGCGTAGCAGGCTGATGGTCAGGCCCGGGTCTTTTTCGACAATTTGGGCGAGCCCCCACATGTTGGCGTCGTCGTCAGCACTGAGCTGCGCCAATTTTTCCGAACTGCTCGGCAGTGCCGGAAACGTCGCGTGCTGAAGTTTGTCAGCCCAGGCATTTAGAGCATTGTGCATGCGTATTCCTTCGGCCTCTCCATACTGCGGGAGTGTGCCTGCTAAGGCGTTTCCGGACAAGGCGTTTCCGTTGCCGTTCAACCGATTATACGCTAAACAAGGGTGTTTTAGCCGTGCCGCGTGGTACACTTGGGCTCCTTGCGCACGCCCCTGAGGCGCTGCGAACATCTCGGCGGCCACGTTTCTGCGGCAACCGGACATCAAGGGATTGAGGCAGGTGCCGATATCCGTTATTGGGTGTTCATTGGTTCATAGTTTAAGGGTTGCATACGGATGAAGTTCATCATCGGCATTGTAATCGTGCTCGCCGCTGTGATCGGCGGTTTTGTGTTGTCGCACGGTCAATTAATCGCGCTGTTTCAGCCGTTCGAATTCATGATTATCGCCGGCGGATCTTTCGGCGCGTTTGTCATTGCCAACCCAGGCCACGTCATAAAAGATGTATTTAAGAAGTTACCGAAGCTGCTGGCAGGGGCGAAGTACAGCAAACAGTCCTATATGAATCTACTGGCGCTGATGTATGACCTGTTTTCCAAGGCGCGCAAGGAAGGGCTGATGGCGCTGGAGAACGATATCGAAGAGCCGCAGCAGAGTGAGATATTCAAAAAATATCCCAAGATACTTGACGATCACCATGCGCTGGAATTCATTACCGACTATATGCGGCTGATGGTGGGCGGCAGCATGAACCCGTTCGAGCTGGAGAATCTCATGGATCTCGAACTGGAGACGCACCACCAGGAGGCGCTGATGCCCAGCGACTCTGTCTCGACGGTGGCGGATGGTCTGCCCGGATTCGGCATCGTGGCGGCGGTCATGGGGGTGGTGATCACCATGGCGGCCCTGGGCGGACCGCCCGCCGTCATTGGTCGTCATGTCGCCGAAGCGCTGGTCGGTACTTTCCTTGGTATTCTGCTTTCCTACGGTTTTGCCGCGCCGACCGCTTCGAGTCTCAAGCACCGGGCCGAGGAGGAGTCCAAGTTCCTTACCTGTATCAAGGTCTGCATCATGGCCACTCTGAATGGTTACACGCCGCAGATTGCCGTGGAGTTCGGCCGCAAGGCACTGCCGTCGACGGTGCGTCCGGGCTTCATCGAACTGGAAGAACACGTGAAGCAGAGTAAGAAGAAGTAGGGCGCCGGCGGATATAGCAGATATGGCGCTGGACGACAAAAAACAGCCGATCGTCGTCAAGAAGATCAAGAAGGGTGGGCACGGCCACCATGGCGGCGCGTGGAAGGTCGCCTACGCTGATTTCGTCACCGCGATGATGGCATTCTTTCTGTTGATGTGGCTGTTGGGTTCCACTACCCAGCCGCAACGGGAGGGGATAGCCAAGTATTTTAAGAACCCCAGTGCCATTCAGGGCCCTGGCGGCGCCTCGACCTCGATGATCAAGTTGGGGGGAGCGATGGAGGTGCCGCGCAGCAAGGGACAGCCCCTGCAACAGTCGAAAGCTCCTCAGCAGCCGGTTGAATCGCAGCTAGACAAGGCGCGGCTCGACAAGTTGATGCAGGAGTTGAAGAAGCAGATCGAAAGCAGCCCGACGCTAAAGGACTTCAAGGATCAGCTTCTGCTGGATATCACCAGCGAGGGGTTGCGCATCCAGATCGTCGACAAGAAAAACCGGCCGATGTTCGACCTGGGTAGCACCCAGCTCAAGTCCTACACCCGCGAGATCCTGGACGAACTGACCAAGACCATCAATACGGTTCCCAATCACATCAGCATCACTGGCCACACCGATGCCACGCCCTATGGCCGTGCCGACTACAGCAATTGGGAGCTGTCGGCTGACCGTGCCAACGCTGCGCGGCGTGAAATGGTCCGCGCAGGAATGCCGATCACCAAGATCGGCCGTGTCGTGGGATTGGCTAATTCGGTTCCGTTCGATAAGAAGAATCCGTTTGATCCGGTGAACCGTCGCATCAGCATCGTGGTGCTGAACCAGGCGACGGAGCGTGCAATCGGTTTGGACGAGGGCGCGCCGGTTGCCGGTGATTCGTCGCCGTCGCCGCAGGCCGCGACGTCCGCCGTCCCCGCGCCCGTCATGCCGGTCCCGCCGACCGCCGTTCAGACGCCGCCACCGCTGATCCGCCCGGTCAAGCCGCCGCTGCCGTCGGTCACGTCTAAGCCGCCGGTGCCGCCGGGTGCGTCCGCGCCGCGCGGCAATAGCGTGCAAAATGCGATCGAGAATGTCCTGGGGCCCCCGCCGGCAAAAAAATAGCGCTACACGACGCGGTTGTCCGGCAGGTAACGTTAGCGCGCGGCCTGCTCCTGCGCCGCGACCATGCGATGATAACTGGCCAGGCGCTGCGGGCTGATTGTCCCGCTTTCCACCGCGTCGTGCAGGGCGCAACCGGGCTCGTCGCGATGACGGCAGTCGCGGAAGCGGCAGTGGCCGAGATACGGCCTGAATTCGATGAAACCTTGTGCCAGCGCCTGCGGTTCCATGTGCCACAGGCTGAATTCACGTACCCCGGGTGAATCGATAATGGCGCCGCCAGTCGGAAGCTGATAATAGCGGGAGGCGCTGGTCGTATGCCGGCCCAGGCCGGAACTCTCCATTAATGCGCCGACCCGTATCTCCTTATCCGGCAGTACGCGCTGTACGAGCGACGATTTGCCCACGCCTGACTGGCCGACAAAGACACTCACCTTATCGCGCAGGACGGCAATGAGCCGGTCCAGCCCGTGGGCGGTACGGGTGCTGGCGCGAATGGCTTGATAGCCGAGGCGCTCATAGCGCTCCAGGTCGCGCGTGATGGTCTGCTGCTCGCCGGGCGCGAGCGCCAGGTCGCTCTTGTTCATGATGATGAGCGGATGGATGCCGTTGTGCTCCGCCGCCACCAGATACTGGTCGATCAGGTCGGTGCTGTAGGCCGGGCGGGGCGCGGCAACCACCAGAATTTGGTCGATATTGGCGGCGAGCGGGCGCAGTTCGCCGCGTGCATCGGGACGGGCCAGCAGCGTGTGTCGTGATTCAAGTGCGACCACGACACCTTCTCGTTGCTCACCGACAGGTTGCCAGATGACCCTGTCGCCGGGCACCAGCGTTTCCAGATTCTGACGTAGGCGGCAGCGGTAGCTGATACCCTCGCTGTCGTCGAGTTCGACGCTGGCACCGAAGTTGGCAATGATCAGGCCGCGACGTTCCGGCCCGAGTCGCTCGTCCGCCAGGGTTGCCATATCCACCCCTTTGCGTCGAGCGCGTGTCAGGCGTTCTTGCTGGATCTTCTCTACGCGCCACGCCTGTTGGCGCGTCAGTTTACGTTTTGCCATGGCAGGTCGGTTGTCGGCGGAAAGCCGATATACTAGAGCCCGGCGCAATATTCTAAAACAAAAGATTTTAACCGCGGCGGCGCGAGGGGCAGACGGGGGTAGCGCGGGGAGACAGGCCGGACACGCCCAGGGACGGTCTGTGGTCAGCGGCGGACGCCATCGGCATCACGGTCCACCGGGTGTCTTTCCAGGCCGTTACAGCGGGTCGGCAAGATCACGAAGCTGTTGCGGAGAGGGCATCAATCTTGGCGGCGCAGATGAAGTCGTTGAGCGACAGTCCGCCGACTGCGTGGGTCGTATAACGTACGCCGCAGCGGCTGTATCCCACCTCGATATCGGGGTGATGGTCTTCCTGATGGGCGATCCAGGCGATCGCATTGACGAACGCCATGGTTTGATAGAAATCGCGAAAGCGGTAGACCTTGCGCAGGGTAGCGCCGTCCAGTTCCCAGTCGTTCAGTTGTTGGTGCCACTGGGCGGCTTCCGCCGCAGTCAGTGGCGGCGCGCCTTTGGTGATGGCCGCGCAGTGGCGCTCGCGCAGCAGCGTGGCGTCACTTGGCGAATTTGTAATAGGTGGCATTGAGGTAATCCACGATGTCTTTCAGTTGGTTGTCGCTGAGGGAGAGCCCGGTATTGGCGCGACAGCGTTTCACTTGCTTGTCCAGCCCGCCGAGCGAGGTGACGTGCCGATTCGGGCGGGTGAACAGGGAGCTGCCGTCGCCGCCTGCAATGGAGCGATGGCAGGACATGCAATCCTTTGAATACAATGCCTTGCCGTTGCCGATGTCCGCCTGGGCTGCCAGCGGCAGCGCGCCGGCGGCGGCCAGGACCAATAGTAAGGCCTTCAACTTCATGTGGGATCTCCTTTATTAACTATGCATTTTAGTCGACAAATGCGCCACTCGCACGGGTGCCGGCGGGTGGGAGTCGTGAAATGCCGAGTACAGGGGGTCCGGCGTCAGCGTGTTGGCGTTCTCCTCATACAGCTTGACCAGTGCCCGTATCAGGAACAGCGGAGCGGTCTGCTGCGCGGCGAAGTCGTCCGCCTCAAATTCATGTCGCCGCATGCGCGCTGTCAGCACGGGCTGGAGGAAAAAGGTGAATACCGGTATGACCAACAGGAACAGCAGCAGCGCTGCATACAGCGACGGAGTGCCTACGCCCAGACCCTGGTAAAACCACGGGTGCGGCAACAGCCAACCGAGCAGGGCGAGCCCGCCGAGACTGAACAGGGCGCTGGCGATGAAGCGGCGGCGTACGTGGTGGCGGCGAAAATGTCCCAGCTCGTGCGCCAAAACCGCTTCGATCTCGTCGTGGTCGAGGGTTTTCAGCAGGGTGTCGTAGAATACGATGCGTTTGTTATGGCCGAGGCCGGTGAAATAGGCATTGCCGTGGGCCGAGCGGCGCGAACCGTCCATCACGTAGACGCCCGAGGCGGCAAAACCACAGCGTTGCAACAGCGTTTCGATGCGCTGGCGCAGCACGGCGTCCTCCAGCGGCGTGAACTTGTTGAACAGCGGGGCGATGAATGCCGGATACGCCCACAGCATCAGTAGGCTAAAACCCATCCACACCAGCCAGACGTATAACCACCAGCCGCGTCCTGCCATGGCCATCAGCCACAGCACCAAAGCGATCAACGGCGTGACGAGCGCCGCCACCAGCACGATCTGCTTGGCGAGATCGGAAACGAATAGTGCAGGTGTCGTGTGATTGAAGCCGAAGCGCTGTTCCAGGCCGAAGGTGCGATAGAGCGTGAACGGCAGCTGCAGCAGGCCCATCAGGGCAAAGGCGCTGAGCATGACGCCCAGCCCGGTATACACAGGCGAAAGTGTCAGCGAACGCCATGCGCGGTCCAGCCACTCTATGCCGCCGCCATAGGTCCAGCCCAGCAACAACAGCGTGTCGTATGCCGTTTCCCAACGCGCGACGCGGGTCTTGGCCGTGGTGTAGTCGGCGGCACGTCGATGCGCATCCAGCGGGATGCGATCGGCAAATGCGCCAGGTACTCGATCACGATGAGCGGAAACATGGCGTAGTTGGCGGCGTTCCAGCCACAATTGCGTGGCCAGCATCAGCACAACTGCGAGCACAAACAGCAGGGTCAACGGATTCATGGCGCGGCGAGCCTTTACTATGGAGGTGGGCGGCGGGCAGGAGGTTAGCTTCTGATAGAATAGCCTGCAACCGTTAATCCACCGACAAAGGCGTCCGCCCATGGCCCAAAACCCCGATAACCTCGTTTGGATCGATCTGGAAATGACCGGTCTCGATCCGCAAAACGATCGCATTATCGAAATTGCCACCATCGTTACCGATAGCCAACTCAACGTCCTGGCGGAGGGGCCGGCATTGGCTGTCCATCAGGGCGACGGGGTATTGCAGACGATGGACGACTGGAACACGCGTACCCACACCGCGTCGGGCTTGGTGGCGCGGGTGAAGGCAAGCGGATTGGACGAAGTCGCCGCAACCCGCGCTACCATTGCGTTTCTGGAGCAATACGTCCCGGCCGGAAAGTCTCCCATGTGCGGCAACAGCATCTGCCAGGATCGCCGTTTCCTGGCGCGCTGGATGCCCGAACTGGAGGCGTTTTTTCACTACCGCAACCTGGACGTGAGCACGATCAAGGAGTTGGCACGGCGCTGGTATCCTGATGTCGCTGCCGGATTGAAAAAGAGTGGGAGTCACATGGCGCTGGGCGACATCCGCGAATCGGTGGCGGAATTACAGTATTATCGCGCGCAGTTTTTCAAATAGCGCACGGTGAACGTCAAAATTTTGTCGAATGATGGTTTTGGCGCCACCGCGGCGATCTGGCTGGGGGCATGTTTCTTTAACGCTTTGAAATTTAATATAAAAATACCGTTATTTTAGTGTGGCATAGCACTTGCTTCACATCATAAAACTTAAAGAGGGTAGGCATATGGCGAGCACAGAGGAGCTGGATCTCGACGTTCAGCAGAAGCCAGCCGGCAAGAAACACCTGATTTTGTACATCGTCATTGGGCTGCTGGTCCTGGCGCTCGGTGCAGCGACCGCGGTGCTTCTCATGAAGAGCGGTCACAAGACGGGCAGTACGGCCAGCGCCAGCGCCGGCACCAGCTCCGAAGCGCAAGTGAGGGCGACCCACTATCTGCCGATCGATAAGTTGGTGGTGAACTTCGGCGAGAACAGCCCGGTGCGCTTCCTGCAGGTCGATCTGCAGGTGATGGCCTATGACCCGGCGGCACTGAAAGTCGTGCAGGACAACATGCCAGAAGTTCGTAACGACATACTCATGCTGCTTGCCGGTCAGAACTACAGCGCCGTAAGTACTCCGGCCGGCAAGGAAACGCTGCGCGGCGAGATCCTGGGTAAAGTCCAACACATCGTCGACCAAAACGCGAAAGGTGAGAAGGTCGATGCCGTTTACTTCACTGAGTTCGTAATGCAATAGATCGCGATGGCCATCAACGACCTGTTGTCACAAGACGAAATCGACGCCCTGTTGCATGGCGTGACGGGCGGCGATATCGAAACCGAAAGCGATGAAGGTCTCGCCGAGGGGGAGATTCGTAATTACGATTTTACCAGCGAAGAGCGGATCGTCCGCGGTCGCATGCCGACCTTGGAGATGATCAATGAGCGCTTTTCACGCCACTTTCGCATAAGTCTGTTCAATATGCTGCGCCGCTCCGCGGAAATCTCCGTCGGCGGCGTTGAGATGATGAAGTTCGCCGAGTACGTGCATACGCTCTACGTTCCGACCAGTCTCAATATGATAAAGATCCGGCCGTTGCGCGGCACGGCGTTATTGGTACTCGATCCCAAGCTCGTGTTTATCGTAGTGGACAATTTCTTCGGCGGCGACGGACGCTACCATGCGAAAATCGAAGGCCGCGAGTTCACGCCTACCGAACAGCGCGTTATTCAAATGCTGCTGAATCTTGCCTTCAAGGATCTGCGCGAAGCCTGGGCGCCGGTGATGGAGGTGGACTTCGAATATATCAACTCCGAGGTCAATCCGCAGTTTGCCAACATCGTCAGTCCAACCGAGGTGATTGTCGCATCGAAATTTCATATTGAACTGGAAGGCGGCGGCGGCGATCTTCACATGACCATGCCCTATTCGATGCTGGAACCGATGCGCGAAATTCTCGATGCCGGTGTGCAAAGCGATCGTACCGATACCGATGAGCGCTGGCTGGTGGCATTGCGTGAAGAGGTCAAGACTGCAGAGATCGAGTTGGAGAGCAGTTTGACGGACGTGGAGTTGACGTTGCGCGACATCATGAAGATGAAGCCGGGCGACGTCATTCCCATAGAAATGCCCGAACTTGTCAGTGTCCGAGCCGAAGGTATCCCGGTGTTCCGCGGGAGCCTGGGCATATCCGATGAAAATTGGGCCATCAAAATCGTAAACCAGGTGGAGCGTCCCAATAAAGGGCGTTAACAGTGGGTGGGGGTAGTGCCATGAACGACGAGACCGATAAAGACGCCGAAGTAATGGACGAATGGGCTTCTGCATTGGCGGAACAGGAAACGGACTCAAGCGTTGTTGAAGCGGAGGAACGCGCGAAGGAGTCTGCATCTAAGGGTACCAGCTACCAGAAAGCGGCAATGCAGAGTTTGCAGGACGAGCACCGTCCGCTGATTTCAGAGGACGTCAATCTGGACGTTATTCTTGACGTTCCGGTAACGATTTCACTTGAGATCGGCCGTACCAGGATCAGTATCCGAAATTTATTGCAACTCAATCAAGGCTCGGTCGTGGAACTCGATCGGCTGGCGGGTGAGCCGCTTGACGTTATGGTCAACGGTACGCTTATAGCGCACGGTGAGGTTGTGGTGGTGAATGAAAAATACGGCATCCGGCTTACTGATGTAATTAGCCCGGTCGAGCGGGTGAAAAAGCTGAAATGAAACTCGGAAGCCTTGCGATTATGCTGTTGGCCGGCGTGTGGCAGATGCCCGTAGCGGCAGCCGAGGTTGCGAAGACGGCGCCGACGATCGCCGCCGCAGGACCGGCCGAGGGGATTTTGCAGGTGGTCATGGCGCTTGTCCTGGTGCTGTTGCTGATCGTCGGCATGGGCTGGCTGATGCGTCGTGTTACGGCTTTCAGCTATGGCAGCGGCGGCGCAATCCGTGTGCTCGGCGGCGTCCCGGTCGGTCAGCGTGAGCGCGCGGTGCTGGTGCAAGTGGGCGAACAGCAGTTGCTGCTCGGCGTTGCCCCAGGACGGGTTCAGACTCTGTATGTATTACCGCAACCCGTCAGCATGGGCGGCGTGTCGACAGCCGATAGCGAGAGTTTTGCCGACCGCCTGAGTGCAGTATTGAAACGTGGCGGACGAACATGAGATCGGTACGTCTGTTGCTGTTTATCGCATTGGCGTTGTTGCCGCTGGGTGCCTGGGCACAGGGCGGTCTACAGGCGCTGACGGTTACCACCAACCCCGGCGGCGGCCAGACCTACAGCTTAAGCATCCAAGTGCTGATCCTGATGACGGCACTGACGTTCCTGCCTGCGATCTTGATGATGGTTACGGCGTTTACCCGCATCATTATCGTGTTGTCGATTTTGCGTCAGGCGTTGGGGTTGACCCAGGCGCCGTCAGGCCAGATTCTCGTCGGCCTTGCCCTGTTCCTCACCTTCTTTGTCATGGCGCCGGTATTCAATCGCATCAATACGGAAGCGGTGCAACCGTACATGAACAACAAAATATCGCTGCAAGACGGATTGCAGCGCGCCAGCGTACCGTTGCGTAAATTCATGATGGCGCAGACGCGAGACAGTGATGTGAAGTTGTTTGCCCACCTGGCAGGAAAGACCGGATATGCTTCACCGGACGACGTGCCGTTTTCAGTGGTCGTGCCGGCTTTCGTTACCAGCGAACTGAAAACGGCTTTTCAAATCGGTTTTCTTCTGTTCATCCCCTTTATGATCATTGACCTCGTGGTTGCGAGCGTCTTGATGGCGATGGGTATGATGATGCTTTCACCGATGATTATCTCCCTCCCGTTCAAAATCATGTTGTTTGTTCTCGTTGACGGCTGGGCGCTGATCATCGGTACGTTGGCGCGAAGTTTTACCACATAGCGCCGATTGGAGATGATGCAATGACGCCTGATTTGGTTTTATCGATTTTTCACCAGGCACTCGAGGTAATCGTGGTGTTGATTTTGGTGTTGTTGATACCATCGCTGATAGTGGGATTGCTGGTGGCGATGTTTCAGGCTGCCACCCAGATAAACGAAATGACCCTGAGCTTTATCCCGAAAATTCTGGTTACGCTGGCGGTACTGATGATTGCGGGGCCTTGGATGCTGCAGCTGCTGATAGATTACACGGAGCGTTTGATACATAACATTCCGTCGTTCATAGGTTAGGCATGCACTTCACCGGGACACAGATTACGGGATATATCGGTAGCTATCTGTGGCCGCTGTTTCGCGTAGCAGCACTGATTGTTTCGATGCCCATATTTGGTACGGTTTTGGTCCCGACCCGCGTCCGCCTGATATTGGCGCTGGTTCTGACCGGTGTGATCGTGCCGCTGCTGCCGGCCTCTCCCGTGGTGGATCCGTTCAGCGTGCAGTCCGTAATGATTATTGCACAGCAGATCGTAATCGGTGTGGCCATGGGGTTCGCGTTGCAGCTGGTATTTAATGCGGTCACAACCGGCGGCCAGATTATCGCCATGCAGATGGGACTTGGATTTGCGTCGATGGTCGATCCGCAAAACGGTACACAGGTGCCGGTGCTGTCGCAGTTTTACCTGTTGATGGTGACCATCCTGTTTCTTGGATTTGACGGTCACTTGGTGTTGATTCAGATGCTGGTCGACAGCTTTCATATCGTGCCTATCGGCATGAACGGAATCAGCCAAAACGGGATGTGGACATTGGTGAGTTGGGGCAGTGAGATGTTTGCCGGTGCGGTGTGGCTTGCGCTACCGGCTGTGGCGTCGCTGCTGGTCGTCAACATCGCGTTCGGTGTTATGGCCCGCGCCGCACCGCAGCTTAATATTTTCGCCATTGGATTCCCGGTTACGTTAATTATGGGGTTCGTGGTGATTATGTTCACATTGCCCACGGTCGTGCCGCAGTTTTCCGTCCTGGTTAGCGCTGGATTTTCGTTGATCGGTCGAGTTCTCGCTGGAGGATAGGCGATGGCGGAAAGCGACGGCCAGGAACGCACAGAAGAGGCGACGGGTAAACGCAAGCAGGAGGCGCGTGAGAAAGGTCAGGTTCCCCGCTCACGGGAACTATCGACGGTCGCTGCGCTGATGGCGGCAGCGGTGGTGTTTCTCTCCATCGGCGATAGGATGATGCGGGCGTTGGTGGCAGGAATGCAGGGCGGTCTGTCGCTCAGTCGACAGCAGGCGTTCGATCCAAAAACGATCGCAGCGACATTGTCCGCGGAAGTGACACACGTGGTCTGGGCGTTGACGCCATTTTTCGTGGTGATGGTGGTGGTGGCAATCGTGGCGGCGGTGGTGTTGGGCGGCTTGTCGTTTTCCAGTGATGCGCTGACGTTCAAATGGGACAAGCTGGACCCGATTAAAGGGATGGGACGCATGTTCTCGTGGCGCGGCGTGGTCGAGATGTTAAAGGGCCTCGCAAAGTTTGCCTTGGTGGGTGTGGCGGCACTGATATTGCTTAAAAGTTGGGGCAGCGAATTCCTCGGTCTTGGTGGCGAACCGCTGCGACAGGGGTTGGCGCACATGGGGAACCTGCTGGAGTGGTCGTTCCTGATATTGAGCGCGACCTTGATCGTCGTTGCGGCGATGGATGTCCCCTTCCAGCTTTGGGATCACCGACGTCAGTTGCGGATGACCAAGCAGGAGGTGCGCGAGGAGCACAAGGAAACCGACGGCAGCCCCGAGGTCAAAGGGCGGATTCGGCGCATGCAGATGGCCATGGCGCAACGCCGGATGATGGCGGAAGTGCCGAAAGCGGATGTGGTGGTGACCAATCCTAGCCATTATGCGGTCGCATTACGTTACGACCAGGATAAGGGGGATGCGCCGCTCGTGGTGGCGAAGGGAGCCGACTTTATGGCGCTGAAGATACGTACCGTAGCCCAGGAAAACGATGTTCCGGTATTGATGGCGCCGCCGTTGGCACGCGCTTTGTATCACAGTACTGAGTTGGAACAACGGATTCCGGTTGGCCTGTATCGTGCGGTGGCGATGGTGTTGGCTTATGTGTATCACCTGCGCCAGGGCCCGGTTTACGGCCGTGACGGAGGCGTGACGATGCCGGATCTGCCGATTCCGGACGATTTGCGTCGCGACGATTAAGTAGACGGCGATTTGAGGTAGTCGATGGCTCAGGCAACAAATGTGGCTTCGTTCAGCAGGGCGGTGTTGCGCTCCGGACTCGGTGCGCCGCTGCTGGTGTTGATGCTGCTGGCGATGGTGGTGTTGCCGAT
This sequence comes from Proteobacteria bacterium UBA3588, assembly GCA_002376325.1. Classification (GTDB taxonomy): domain Bacteria; phylum Pseudomonadota; class Gammaproteobacteria; order Thiohalomonadales; family Thiohalomonadaceae; genus Sulfurivermis. The sequence continues at coordinate 77,235 of DFMR01000074.1, forward strand.
GCCGCCGTTTCTGCTGGATATCCTCTTTACCTTCAATATCTCGTTGTCGCTGATTATTTTGTTGGTGACCATTTACACCCTGCGTCCACTGGATTTTGCCGCCTTCCCCACCATTCTATTGATCGCAACGCTGTTACGTCTGGCCCTGAATGTCGCGTCGACGCGTGTGGTGTTGCTGCATGGACACACCGGGCCGGGCGCAGCCGGCCACGTGATCAAGTCGTTCGGCGAGTTTGTCGTGGGGGGCAACTATGCGGTAGGCATAGTGGTATTCGTCATTCTGGTAATCATCAACTTCGCCGTGGTGACCAAAGGCGCCGGGCGCATTTCGGAAGTGAGCGCGCGTTTTACCCTGGACGCGATGCCGGGTAAGCAGATGGCCATCGACGCCGATCTCAACGCCGGCTTAATCGATGCGGACGAGGCGCGGCGGCGCCGGACCGACATCGCCCGCGAGGCCGATTTCTACGGGTCGATGGATGGTGCCAGTAAATTCGTGCGCGGTGATGCCATGGCCGGCATCTTGATCACGGTGATCAATATCATCGGAGGTCTGGTCGTGGGCGTATTCCAGCACAACATGCCGGTTGGCGAGGCGGCGCAGGTGTACACGCTGCTGACCATCGGCGACGGTTTGGTGGCGCAGATCCCCTCCCTAGTGCTGTCCACGGCTGCGGGCATCATTGTCACCCGTGCCTCCGCCGCGGAGGACATGGGCAATATGGTGCTCGGGCAGTTGTTCGCCAATCCGCGGGTTTTGGCGGTCACGGCAGGCGTGCTGTTGCTGTTGGGGTTGATTCCCGGTATGCCCAATTTCGTGTTTTTGCTGCTGGCGTCGCTCCTCGGCGGCGGTGCATGGTGGGTATTCCGCAAACAACAGCGGGAGCAGGCGGCTGCGGCGGAACCGCCACCGACGGCAGCGAGCGAACCGGGGACGGAATTGAGGGAATTGTCGTGGGATGACGTTCCGTTGGTGGACCCCATCGGGCTCGAAGTAGGGTACCGGCTGATTCCGTTGGTGGACAAGGCGCAGGGCGGACAGCTGATGGCGCGTATCAAAGGTGTGCGCAAGAAGTTGTCGCAGGAATTGGGTTTCCTTATTCCGCCGGTGCATATCCGCGACAACCTCGATCTGTCGCCGACGGCGTATCGCGCCACCCTGATGGGAGTGACGGTCGGTCAGTCCGATATCTATCCGGATCGTGAGATGGCCATCAATCCGGGGCAGGTCTACGGTCAGTTGGACGGCATCAAGACAGTGGACCCGGCCTTCGGTCTGGAGGCGGTGTGGATTGAAACGAGCCGGCGCGAAGAGGCACAGGGGCTGGGGTATACGGTGGTCGATCCGAATACGGTGGTCGCCACCCACCTGAGCCAGCTGTTGCAGTCGCACGCCCATGAACTGCTCGGTCACGAAGAGGTCCAGCATCTCTTTACCCAGCTCGGCAAGAGCGCGCCTAAACTGGTGGAGGATCTGGTGCCCAAACTGCTACCGCTGTCGGTGGTGGTGAAGGTGTTGCAGAATCTGCTGGCCGAGGGTATTCCCATCCGCGATATCCGTACCATCGCTGAGACCCTGGCGGAGAATGCGCCGCGGGTTCAGGACGCCGGAATTTTGACTGGTGCGGTGCGCATCGCCCTCGGACGGATGATTGTCCAAAAAATCAATGGGTTGTCCAACGAACTCCCGGTTATCACCCTTGCGCATGAATTGGAACAGATATTGCTTAAGAGTATGCGAGCGTCAGATGAGGGGGGCGCGGGCATTGAGCCGGGATTGGCCGAACGTATGCATCAAGGTCTGGTGCAGGTCACCCAAAAACAGGAAATGGCCGGACAGCCGGCAGTGCTGTTGGTCTCCGCTCCCCTGCGTGAATTGCTGGCGCGCTTTGTGCGGCACACGATTCCAATGTTGCACGTCCTGGCCTACACCGAGGTACCGGACAACAAGCAGCTCAAGATCGTGGCCACGGTGGGTAATCAGGCCGGCTAGTCGCGACCCAGGCGCGACAAGTCCGTGCGAGGGTCGAAGGCATGAAGATAAAACGCTATTTCGCCGCCGACATGCGCCAGGCAATTCGCATGGTGCGCGAGGAGCAGGGGCCGGACGCGGTCATTCTTTCCAATCGAAGGGTCGACGGCGGGGTCGAGATCGTTGCCGCCATCGATTACGACGAGGCGCTGGTGCACAAGATGGCCAATGGCGAGGGCGCTCGTGCAAAGGCGGCGGCTGCTACGCCACGGCCGGCGGCGGCTGCGCCGGATGCCGGATCAACCCAGCGGACGCAGCGATTTCAACCGCTAAGCAGCGCCGCTCCGAGGGCGCCGTCGGCGCCGCCCTCCAAAATTGTCTGGTCGCAGGATCCCGCCCTGGTGTCGATGCGTGACGAGATCAAGACGTTGCGCGGCATGCTGGAGAGCCAGCTGACCGGTTTCGCCTGGCGCGAAGAGGCGATGCGCCACCCGGCGCGCGCCAAGCTGCTGGAGCGGCTGTTGCAGCTGGGATTGGCGCCGGGGTTGTGCCGCGAGTTGGCGGATCAGGTGCCATATCAGGGGGAGCACGAGCACCATTGGCGCCATGCTCTGGGGCTGCTGGCGCGGCGGGTGCGGGTGAGCGAGGATGATATATTGACCCAGGGCGGCGTCGTTGCCCTGGTGGGACCGACCGGCGTCGGCAAGACGACCACGGCTGCCAAGCTGGCTGCGCGCTTCATCCTGCGCCACGGGGTCAGCCGCGTCGCCCTGATTACCACCGATAGTTTCCGCATCGGCGCCCACCAGCAGTTGCGTACCTTCGGTCGTCTGCTCGGGGTCCAGGTCCATGTCGCCAACGATGCGGCCGAATTGCGTACCGTATTGGACGGCCTGCGCGACAAGCAACTGGTGCTGATTGACACGGCCGGGATGAGCCAGCGCGACGTGCGGCTGTCGGAACAGCTGGCGCTGCTGCACAACGGAGCGCCGCGAGTGCGGAACTATCTGGTATTGTCGGCGACAGCACAGCGCTCTGCGTTGGAGGAGACCGTACGGGCATTCCGCCACGCGTCCATCGCCGGCTGTGTGCTGACCAAGCTGGATGAAACCGCTAGTCTAGGGGAAGCGCTTTCGGTGGTGGTGCAGCAGCAGCTGCCCGTGGCCTATACCAGTGACGGCCAGCGCGTCCCCGAAGACCTGCACCAGGGACGTGCCAACAAGCTGGTCAGCAGCAGTGTCGCGCTGATGCAAAAAAATAAAATCGACGTTCCGGAGGAGGCGGCACTGGCCAATGCCTTCGGCCGCATGGTGAGCTAGCCTATGTCTGAACCAGTGCAGGATCAAGCGGCGGGGCTGCGACGGATGAACAAACCGCGCCCGGTACGGGTCATCGCCGTGGCCAGCGGCAAGGGCGGTGTCGGCAAGACCAATGTCTCCGTGAACCTGGCGGTCGCCCTCTCCCAGATGGGGCGTAAGGTGCTGGTATTCGACGCCGACCTGGGACTGGCCAACGTCGATGTCATGCTCGGACTCCATCCGGAGTTCAATCTTTCCCATGTACTCACTGGCGAACGCACTCTGGAGGAGGTCCTGGTGACCGGGCCGGCCGGCATCAGGATCATTCCTGCTTCGTCGGGGATCCAGCACATGGCTGAGCTTACACCGGCGGAGCATGCGGGCCTTATCCGTGCCTTCAGCGAACTCACTGCCGAAGTGGATGTGCTGCTGGTGGATACCGCCGCCGGTATTTCCGACAGCGTGGTCAGTTTCAGCAAGGCGGCTCAGGAGGTGGTGGTGGTGGTCTGCGATGAGCCGGCCTCCATTACCGACGCTTACGCCCTGATCAAGCTGCTCAACAAGGAACATAACGTTCATCGCTTTCGCATCTTGGCCAACATGGCTCACGGCCCGCAGGAGGGGCGCGAGCTGTTCGCAAAGATCGTCAAGGTCACGGACCGTTTTCTGGAGGACGTCGTCCTTGATTTTATGGGCAGCGTTCCCTATGACGAATATCTGCGCAAAGCGGTGCAGAAGCAGCGGCCGGTGGTTGAGACATATCCGCGCAGCAAGGCGGCGCAGGCGTTTACGGCCCTGGCCAAAAAGGCCGATACCTGGCCGATGCCGACGGCAGCCGGCGGTTACCTCGAATTCTTCGTGGAACGGCTGGTGCGTAGCGATGCCGCAGACTGGGGGGCGTGGCGGTGAATGGGCTCGCCGCCTACGCCGTGGAACGGGAAAATAGCTGGTCCGATGACCTGGTAGAGCAATACGCCGCCCTGGTTAAGCGTATTGCCTATCATTTGCTGGGACGGCTTCCCGATCACATCCTGCCCGACGATTTAATCCAGGCCGGGATGATTGGCCTGCTGGAGGCAGCCAAAAATTATACCGCTGGACACGGTGCCAGTTTCGAGACCTTTGCCGGCATCCGCATTCGCGGCGCCATGTTGGACGAGGTCCGGCGCCACGATTGGACGCCGCGCTCGGTACATCGCAAGTCACGGGCGGTGGCGACGGCGATCCGTGACATCGAAAATCGCGAGGGGCGCGAGGCGACCGATGAAGAAGTGATCGAAGAACTGGGAATTTCCGCCGAGGAGTATTATCACATTCTCGTCGATTCCTCCCGCCATCGGCTGCTCAGCCTCGACGATATGATAACCAACCGTGATGATGCGGTACTGGAGCACTTGATCGACACCGAACCTGGCATCGTTGAGCGGCTGCACAGTGAGGAAACGCAGTTGCGCCTCGCCGGGGCTATCGCGGATCTGCCTGAACGGGAGCGGCTGGTGATGTCGCTATATTACGATGACGAGCTCAATTTCAAGGAAATCGGGGCGGTAATGGGCGTCAGCGAGTCGCGTATTTGCCAAATCCATGGCCGAGCCCTGGTGCGGCTGCGCACGCTATTTGGCGATTGGGTCGCACCAGGAACATGATAAGATAGTTCGCAAACCAGAGATGACGGCGAGCCCCTGGCAGGGGCTTGCACGACCGGGCGACTGCGGGACGCCGGTGGCGAGACTCAGGAGGTTTTCTTGAACAAAAACATAAAGATCCTCATTGTCGATGACTTTTCCACAATGCGGCGCATCATAAAAAATCTCTTGCGCGATCTTGGCTTTACCAATACCAGCGAGGCGGACGACGGGACCACTGCGTTGCCGATGCTGCAGTCGGGCAACTTCGATCTGCTCGTTACGGACTGGAACATGCCGGGAATGCAGGGCATCGATTTGCTGCGCGCCGTGCGTGCCGACGCCAAACTGGCGACGCTCCCGGTGCTGATGGTGACGGCCGAGCAGAAGAAGGAGCAGATCATCGAAGCGGCCAAGGCGGGTGTCAACGGCTATATCGTCAAACCCTTCACTGCGGCGACACTCAAGGAAAAGTTGGAAAAGATCTTCGAGCGCATCGAGGCTAGCCAGTGATGCCGTGGCGCATAGGCGCCGGTACCAAAGGATGATTCTGTAATGGCGAATGAATCTAGCGTTCTGACCGAGGATTACGTCACGCGCGTGCGCGAACTGGCGCAAACCGTCGAGTCGGGTAATGAAACAGAGGCGGTGCGGCTGCTGGATGAACTGACCTCGTTGCGTGAGAAGACGCTGTACCAGGAACTGGGGCGTCTGACCCGCGAGTTTCATGAGGCATTACAGAGCTTTCGTCTGGATTCGCGCATTACATCACTGGCGGCGGAGGACTTTCCGGACGCTCGAGAGCGCCTCAATTATGTCGTCAGCATGACGGCGCAATCGGCCAACCGGACCATGACGGCGGTCGAGGAATCGATGCCGATATGCGAATCGCTGGAGCAGCAGTCGTCCTCGTTGCGCGATGACTGGAACCGCTTTACCACACGGAAGATGGGCGCTGACGAATTTCGTGAGCTAAGTCGCCGTGTCGGCGAATTCCTCGACGCAGTGAGCGGTGGTGCGCCGCAACTGCGGCACAATCTGCAAGAGGTGCTGATGGCCCAGGATTTCCAGGACCTCACCGGCCAGATCATCCATCGGGTAGTGCTGCTGGTCGACGAAGTGGAACGCAATCTGGTCGACCTGATCCGCCTCTCCGGCACGTCCATTACTCCGCTGCAGGAGGAGGTGTCGCATGAAAGCCTCATCGCGGCGAGCGGTCCGCCGGTGCCGGGACTGGATCAGGGGGCGGTCTCGGGCCAGGACGAAGTGGACGAGCTTTTGTCGAGCCTCGGTTTCTAAGGGAGCTGGGTGATGGCGCTGAATGCTGATGACGAGATTCTACAGGACTTCCTGGTCGAAGCCGGTGAGATATTGGAGCGGCTCAACGAGCAGTTGGTCGAGCTGGAACAGCGCCCTGACGACCACGAATTGCTAAATGCGGTATTCCGCGGGTTCCACACCATCAAGGGTGGCGCCGGTTTCCTCGGCCTCGATAATCTGGTCACGGTATGTCACCGTTCGGAGGACATCTTCAATCTGTTGCGCAACGGCCAGAAGCAGGTGACGTCGCAGCTGATGGACACGGTATTGCCGGTGCTGGACGTGCTCAACGCGCAGTTCGATCAGTTGCGCACGGCGGAGGAACCGGACCCGGCGCCGCCCGAACTGATCACGGCGCTGGAGTCCATCAACCATCCCGACGGCGCTGAGGAGGCGCCTGCGGCGCCGGCCGCTCCGGCCGTCACAGCGGCGCCTGTCCCCGAGCCGCCTTCTGCGCCTGTGGCGCCGGCAGCCGTCGCCACGCCGTCGCCGACGTCGGCATTGGTGGAGGGTGATCTGGGCGATATCACCGACGAGGAGTTCGAAGCCCTGCTCGATGCCCTGGAGAACCCCCCGGCCGCCACGGCAGCGGCGGAACTGACATCGGCAGAGAGCCAGGCGGTGTCTGCCGCAACTGACGACGATATTACCGAGGAAGAGTTCGAAGCCCTGCTCGATCAGTTGCACGGCAAGGGGCAGTTCAACCCGATAGCGACGGCGCCCGAGACTTCGGCTGCGGAAGCGGCAGGGGGCGCAGAGACGGGTCCCCAGGCGGCCGCGCACGACGATATTACCGAAGAAGAGTTCGAGGNNCCGCCCCATCGGTTGCGGTACAGACCGAGACGACGGTTCGCGTCGATACCAAGCGCTTGGACGACATCATGAACATGGTGGGCGAGCTGGTACTGGTACGCAACCGCATCGCCACGCTGGCCAACGGCGGCGACGCCAACCAGGGCCGTGAAGAGATGGTCAAGGCAGTGGCCAATCTCGATGTGGTGACGGGCGATTTGCAGGCGTCGGTCATGAAGACGCGGATGCAGCCGATAAAGAAGGTGTTCGGCCGTTTCCCGCGCGTGGTGCGTGACCTGGCGCGCAACCTCAAGAAAGAGGTCAACCTGGTGATGCAGGGCGAGGATACCGATCTGGATAAGAATCTGGTCGAGGCCCTGGCCGATCCGATGGTGCATCTGGTCCGCAATGCGGTCGACCATGGTATCGAAATGCCCGATGTGCGCGAACAGGCGGGCAAGCCGCGCCAAGGCACCTTGATGATGGCCGCAGAGCAGGAGGGCGATCATATACTGCTGGTGATCAGCGATGACGGTGCCGGCATGGATCCCGATGTGCTGCGGCGCAAAGCGGTGGAAAAGGGAATGATGGATGCCGATGCCGCCTCGCGGCTCGATGACAAGGAGGCGTTCAACCTGATCTTTGCCGCCGGTTTTTCCACCAAGACCGAGATTTCAGACGTTTCGGGCCGCGGTGTCGGTATGGACGTGGTCAAGACGCGCATCGCCCAGCTTAACGGCAGCATCGATATTCATTCGGAGCCGGGCAAGGGCACGCGCCTCTCCATTAAGGTGCCGTTGACGCTGGCTATCATGCCGACGCTGATGATCAAGTTACGCAGCCAGGCCTTTGCACTGCCCTTGGTGAGCGTGAGCGAGATATTTCATCTGGACCTGACCAAGACCAATGTGGTCGACGGACAGATGGTGGTGATGGTCCGCGGCAAGGCATTGCCGCTTTATTACCTGACCCGTTGGCTGGTCAACGGTTATCGCGCCGAGTCATTGCCGCGCGAAGGGCATGTGGTGGTGGTGCATGTGGGGACCCAGCAGGTAGGCTTTGTCGTTGACTTCCTGATCGGACAGGAAGAGGTGGTGATCAAGCCGTTGGGCAGCATGCTGCACGGTACCCAGGGGCTGGCCGGAGCCACTATCACCGGCGACGGCAAGATCGCGCTGATTCTGGATGTGCCGGGTCTGATGAAGGCCTATGGGCGTCGTCAGGCTTGAGTGTGATACCCGTCGTTGCTGACGAACAACACGAGGAGAGTAACGGATGCCCGTAAGGGTTCTTGTGGTAGATGATTCGGGATTTTTCCGCCGTCGTTTGACCGAGATGCTTAATGCCGACACCCGTCTGGAGGTGGTCGGCACGGCGGCAAACGGTGCCGAAGCCGTGGAACAGGTGGCGAAGCTGCGACCCGATGTCATCACCATGGATATTGAGATGCCGGTGATGGACGGGATATCCGCCGTGCGACGAATCATGGCGACATCGCCCACACCGACCCTGATGTTTTCCTCTCTGACCACCGACGGCGCCAAGGCGACGCTGGATGCCTTGGATGCGGGCGCCGTCGATTATCTGCCGAAGAAATTCGAAGATATCTCGCGTGATGCAGACGAGGCCAAGAGACAACTGTGTGAACGGGTCTATTCGGTTGGCGCCAAACGAGGCATTCGCCTGCAGCGGACCGTGCCCACGCCACTGCATCCGCAACGAACAGGGATGGCGCCGGCGGCACCGCGGCCCGCGCCGATGCCCGCCGCCCGGCGCGGTCACTATAAGCTGGTTGCGATCGGCACCTCCACCGGCGGCCCGGTGGCGCTGCAGCAGGTATTGACCAAGCTGCCCGGCAATTTCCCTTTGCCGCTGCTGCTGATCCAGCACATGCCCGGCAGCTTTACCCCGGCATTCGCGCAGCGTCTGGATCAACAGTGTGCGATTACGGTGAAAGAGGCGCAGGACGGCGATGAGCTCAAGCCGGCGACGGCGCTGCTGGCGCCCGGCGGCAAGCAGATGCTGCTGGAGCACCGCGGCGGCCGTGTGGTGGTGCGTATCGGCGAGAGTGAACCTGGACAAAACTACAAGCCGTCGGTCGACGTCACCTTCACCTCGGTGGCGAAGCTGTTTGCCGGACAGACCCTGGCGGTGGTATTGACCGGGATGGGGGCCGACGGCCGTGAAGGCGCGCGCCTGCTTAAACAGGGTGGATCATCCGTCTGGGCGCAGGACGAGGCCAGTTGCGTCGTCTACGGCATGCCGGCTGCGATCGTGGATGCCGGTCTTGCCGATGCCGTGTTGCCGTTGTCCGATATAGGAGCGGCGATCAGCCAGAGAGTGTGACATGGATATACTCAGCCTCATCGGCCTGATCTTCGGCGTCGGCGCCTTGCTGTTCGGTCAGCATTTGGAAGGGGGGCAGGTCGCATCGCTGCTGAACGGTCCGGCCGCCGTCATCGTGCTTGGCGGCAGCATGGGCGCGATCATGTTACAGGCGCCGGTGCCGACGTTTATCCGGGCCTTGAACATGCTGATCTGGATCCTTCGGCCGCCGCTATTGGCGGGTGACGAGGCAATCGAGAAGCTGGTCAGTTGGAGCAATATCGCGCGCAAGGAGGGACTGCTCGGATTGGAGGCCGTTTCCGAAACCGAACCCGATGCGTTCGCCCGCAAGGGACTGCAACTGCTGGTGGACGGCTCCGAGCCGGAAGTGATGCGCAACATTCTCGAGGTGGAGGTGGACGCGAAGGAGCATCACGACATGCAGTCGGCACGGATGTTCGAAAGCATGGGCGGCTACACCCCGACCATCGGCATCATCGGTGCCGTAATGGGGCTGATTCAGGTGATGAACAACCTGGCGGATCCGAGCAATCTGGGTCACGGCATCGCGGTGGCCTTCGTGGCGACGATCTACGGTGTCGGCGCGGCCAATCTGCTGTTGATACCGATGGCCAACAAGCTCAAGAGTCACGTCATGTCGCAAAGCCAGTTCCGTATGATGATTATCGAAGGTATCGTTTCCATCGCTGAGGGCGAGAATCCGCGTAATATCGAAACCAAGCTGCAGGGTTACCTGCACTAGCGTCCCCATACGAGGAACCGGCATGGCGCGCAAGAAACGCCACGAGGAGCACGAAAACCTGGAGCGCTGGCTGGTCTCTTATGCCGACTTCATTACCCTGTTGTTCGCCTTTTTCGTCGTAATGTATTCCATTTCATCGGTCAATGAGGGCAAGTATCGGGTGCTGTCCGATACCATGGTCGCGGCCTTCAATACGCCGCCCAAGGCGATACAGCCGATCCAGACCGGCGAGGAGGGCGCCAGCGGCACGCCGGCACCCATCATGCCGCATCATGCATCGCCGACCATGCAGCCGGGGGTCATCCAGCAGTTGGCGCAGACCGCGCGCTCCAGCGACATGGGGCATATCGCCAACCAATTCGAAAGTGCGCTGTCGCCACTGATCAAAAAAGACCTGATCAGCGTCAAGCACAACGATCTGTGGGTCGAAATCGAGATCAATACCAGTATCCTGTTTGACAGCGGCAGCGCCACTCTGGAGAACGATGCGCTCCCGGTACTGAGGCAGGTGGCGGACGTGCTGAAGAAATATCCCAATTCGATTCAAGTCGAGGGCTTTACCGACAACGTCCCCATCGATACCGCGATATTCCCCTCCAATTGGGAATTGTCGGCGCATCGGGCCGCCAGCGTGGTACATCTGTTCATGGATCAGGGCGTGCAGCCCGACCGTATGGCGGCGATTGGCTACGGCCAGTACCGGCCCATTGCAGACAATGCAACACCGGCAGGTCGCAGCAAGAATCGTCGCGTGGTGGTGGTGGTTCTCGCTGGAGAAAACGTTCGCCGCGCGATCGATATCGAACATAGTCGTACGCCCTCGCCCACAACCACCACACCGAAAGCGCCGGTACCGGCGCCGCCGGCCGGCAAAGGTTAGCCCATGAAAGTCTGGTCGGTAGCCAATCAAAAAGGCGGTGTGGGCAAGACCACGACGGCGGTGACGCTTGCCGGCCTGCTGGCGGCGCGCGGGCACACAACCTTGATGGTGGATCTCGATCCGCACGGTTCGCTGACCAGCTATTTCGGCTATGACCCGGACACCATCGAACATAGCGTCTATTCGCTGTTCCTCGACGCCTCGCCCGAACGCCCCGCAGTGATGGATATCGTGCGCGACACCCGTTTTGAACGTCTCGCGCTGTTGCCTGCCTCCACCGCACTGGCGACCCTCGATCGCCAATTGGGCGCGAAGGAGGGCATGGGGCTGGTGCTCGGCCGCGCGCTGGTGCAGCTGGCAGCGCGGTTTGATTACGTCTTGATCGACTGCCCACCGGTACTCGGGGTCTTGATGATCAACGCCTTGGCCGCGAGCAGCCACTTGCTGATCCCGGTGCAGACCGAGTTCCTGGCGTTAAAGGGGCTGGAACGGATGATGCGCACCCTGACGATGGTGACCAAGGCACGTAAACGGCCGCTCAATTACCTCATCGTGCCGACCATGTTCGATCGGCGCACCCGTGCCTCGTTGGATAGCCTGCAGAGCTTACGTCAGCATTATCCAGGCGAATTGTGGAAATCGGTCATCCCCGTGGATACCCAGTTCCGCGAAGCGAGTCGCGAGGGGATGCCGTTGTCCCTGCTCAACGAGCACGCGCGCGGCGTTATCGCCTACACCGCGCTGTTGAATAGCCTGTTGTCGCCGGAGAGCGGCGCTCAGATGCAAGGAGCGATGTGACCATGGAGCAGCGTCAGCGCCGTACCGTGGTGGCAGAAAAGGACGCACTGAGCGTCTATTTCGAGGCGCTGCTGCGCGAAGCCCCTGCGGAATTGGAGCAGCCCGACATAATCGAGGCGCCGTCCGTCGCTATCGCGGCGGCACCGGTACCGGTAGCGGAGGCAACGCCCGAAGAGGGGCCGCCGGAATGGGGCCGGGAGACGTTTCAGGCGCTATTGTTCAAAGTGGGCGGTTTGCTGTTGGCGGTACCGCTGATTGAATTGGCCGGTGTGCAGGAGTGGCACGCCGAAAAGGTCACTCCTCTTCCTGGTCACATGCCCTGGTATTTGGGGTTGATGGTCTACCGGGACCGCAACGTGCCGGTGGTCGATACCGCGCAGTTGGTGATGCCGGAAGATAAGCAGGCAAATTTGCAACCGTGGCAGGACCGTTTGCATCACGTCGTCTTTATCGGCGACGGCGCCTGGGGACTCGCCTGCGACGAATTGGCGCAGGTGGTTACGCTGCGCAGCGATGAGGTACGCTGGCGTACCAGCCGTACCAAGCGCCGCTGGTTGGCCGGGACGGTCATCGCGCACATGTGCGCCTTGCTGGATCCGCCGGTGTTCGCCGATGTTCTGGCAACCGGGTTGGAGGATGTGCCGGAGGCGGATGGAGCGTAGCGTGGGAATAGCGGCGGATTGTCGGTCGGCCAGTGCATAGGGTGGAAGAGGGAGAGGAAGGCACTATGAGCGAGAAAGAAAACAGCGGCGGCGATGAGGTTACCGAATGGGTGACTTTTCGGCTTGATGCCGAGAAATACGGTATCGACGTGATGTCCGTGCGTGAGGTATTGCGTAATACCGAGATCGCGCCGGTTCCCGGCGCGCCTGATTATGTGCTCGGTATCATCAATCTGCGCGGCAATGTGGTGACGGTCATCGATACCCGCTATCGCTTTGGTCTGCCGTCCAAGACGCCTGACGACGCCACCCGTATCGTGATCATCGAAGCGGGTGAGGAGGCGGTTGGCATGACGGTCGACAGTGTGGCGGAAGTGGTCGATCTGCGCGCCTCGGCCATCGAAATGGCGCCCAACGTGGGTAACGATGCGAGCGCCAAGTTCATCCAGGGCGTCACCAATACGCAGGATGGGTTGCTGATTTTGGTGGACCTGAAGAAATTGCTCAGCGACAAGGATGATGACGACCTGCTGGAGAGCGCTTCGTAAGCCGCGGCGTTCCCTATGGCCGATATCGGACCCATCCCACCCGCCACGCCGAACCTGCCGATTCGGCCGCAACAGGTGCCTCCGGATGAGCGCGAGCGCAAACGGCAGCCGCCCCCCAAACAGGACGACGACAAGGATGGAACCGACGACTCCGGGGCGCAGGAACCGACACCGGGCGCTGACGACGACGATACACCCCACATAGACGTATTTGTTTAAGGAACGCTACCCATGCAAACCTATTGGGCCTATCCGCTGCTTGGCACCGTGATTGGCGTGTTGGTCGTGCTGATCATGCTGCTGCGGCGCCAGCTGGCGCGTCAGCAGCAACGGCTGCAAATTGTGCAGAACGATATGCGCGCGCTGTGCAACGCCGCAGTGGCGGTAGGAGAGCGGGTCAACCGGATCGAGCGTAATCAACGCCAACTGAGCGAGCGGCAGAATGAGCTGGGGCAACGCCAGGAGCGGCTCGGCAAAGAGGATGCGGAGGAGTATTCCTTTGCCCAAGCCGTGAAGATGGCGCAGAAGGGTGCCTCGGCTGAGGAGTTGATGGATATCTGCGGCCTTACCCAGGGGGAGGCGGAGTTGGTCGCGATGATGCACCGGCTCGGCGACGGCGACGAGCAATAGTGCAAAAATAGCGCGTACAGCCTGTGCCGACGCTTTCCGCTATTTATCGCCGTTGCGTCCTTCAGGACCCCAACCCTCGGGGAATCTGTCGGTGACCATATAGGCGAACGCGATCACCTCGGCGACGGCGAGGTACAGTTCGCGCGGGATCTCATCGTTCAATTCCAGCTGCGCCAGCAATGCCGCCAACTCCCCGTTTTCCTGTAGCGGTACACCATGTTCCTTTGCCAGCGCGATAATCTCGTCGGCAACGGAACCGTGGCCCTTGGCGGTGATGCGTGGTGCATTGCTGCCGTCGTAGCGCAGCGCAACCGCTTTTTTGGCGGGTTTGCGTTTGTCGTTCATGCGCGCAGGTGCAGCAGGCCGCCGGTGGCCGTTGCGGGGGCTTCAATCTTCGGAGCGGCACCGACGGTGCTGCGCAGCTGTTCGATGTCCAATCCGGCTTGCTGCAATTGCGCGCGCAGCGCCTCCATGCGTTGCTTCAGCAGCTCGGCTGTGGCGGGCGTTTCACTCCAGAACATTACCCCTATCTTGCTGCCGATGAGATTGACCACGCTGTCGATGGTACCGTGACGGGGCATATCGAAATGCAGGCGCACCGACCATGCCGGAACGGTGTCGCCGTCATTGTTCCTGGTTTCACGCTGGATACGCAGTTGCAGCACGTCCAGCTTCGATCCCTGACGCATGGGTACATCGAACAGCCAGACCGTTGTCGTATCGTTGCGCGCGGTAAACGTGTGCAACTGTTGCACCTTGAGATGCGCCAGTGCACCGTCGATTTGCTGCGCCACCTGTTGCAGCGTTTGGTTGAGATGCAGCAACGCTTCGCTGTGTGTCGCATCGCTGTTGGCCTGCGGCGCGGCGGAAGGGGGTGCGGCGGTAAGCTCCTCCGCGACGGCGGCAGAGAGCCGCAATAGCGACGCTTGCAAGTCGTGCTCCAATGCGGAGTTGTCGCCTTGCGCCAGACGCGCCTGCAGCAACAGCCCCGACTCGCGCAGCGCGGTCCGCAGCCCGTCTGCGGTGGTCAGTTGTTCAACCGTCGGCAGCTGTTCCAGCAGCGCATGCAGCAACTGCTGTACTTTGGGCGGGAACAACGGCTGTGCCGTTCGATTCCCCTCTGTCATCGCCGGTGCCGTCGTTGCCGTCGTTGCAGCGGACAGCAGCTCGGCGGCCGATGGGAGCGGTACCTGTGCGTCGGCGGGCGACTGCGGCATGGCACCGCCGTCCGACGACGGCACCTGCATCGAACGCAGCAAACGGACCAACGTCTGGAGTGCGCTCGCCAGTGGCAGTTGTTTCGGCAGTGCGGTACGCCACGCGGCGGCGAGTGCCTGCTGCTGCGGTACGTTGTCGAGTATGCGCAGGACGATGTGACCGGCGTCGAGCTCCACCACCAGCTTCAGTTGCATGCCCGCAGTTAATGCCAACGGAGAGCGGGCGTCGACGCTCTGTCCCTGCACCAGCAGCGACAGATGGCCGTTCGCCGCCACGTCGAGCACGCGTGCGGACACCACCTGACCGGCCTGCCAAGGAAGAGGCTGGCTGTTCGGAAGTGTGACGGTGAGCCCGGGCAGGGTTCCCGTCGCCGCTGGGTTGATTTGCATGGGCAATGTCGTGCAGGGAGTGACAGTTTCCAATAGGATGCAGTATAAATCATTGTTACCGGCCGATTGTCGAAAACCCTGTCGCGGGCGCGGCAGCGGCGCCTTGGACATGGACGACAGTGATGGCCGATTACGGGAAATAGCGGGGCATCATGAAGGAAACTCAGAACTGGTACGTGCGACGTGGCAAAGAGGTCAAGGGGCCGTTCCCCGCCGGCCTGGTGTCGCGTTACCTGTTGCTGGGGCGGATTAGCGAAGATGACGAGGTCAGCCATGACCGACAGGAGTGGTCGCGCGTCGGCGACCTGCCGGAGCTGGTTCCCGAGGCGATGCGGGTGGCGCGCGCAAACCCCGATGACGAAGAGGCGCTGGAGCGCCTGGCGGCGGCCCGCCGCTGGGCCGATGAGCGCCGTGAGCTGAAGGGGGCTCCGTCCGAGATAGCGGGGGAGCGGCGTACCGAGCCGTCGTCCGACGAGATGGCTTTGCGCAGCGCCCATTTGGCTCGGGAAGAGGAGTTCGGTAGCGTCCCCTTGGTGACGCGCCGCGATTACCTGATTATCGCGCTCATCCTGGTGGGCCTGATGGCATTGGCCTTTTTACTGCCATCGCGCAATCACCTGAACGAGCCGCAGTGTTCGGCGCCGCCGTCGCCACACGTCAATTGGAGCAATTGCCGCCTGGAAGGGCAGCAATACGCCGACAGCAATCTGGCGGGCGCCCAGTTGCGCAATGCGGATCTCACCGGTGCCCTGTTGCGGGCCGCCAATCTGGCCGGTGCGGATCTGGCTTATGCCAACCTCACCCTGGCCAATCTGCGCGGGGCCAATTTAAGTCACGCCGAACTCAAGGGGGCGAGCCTGCGCCAGGCGGACCTGTCGAACACGGAT
This sequence comes from Proteobacteria bacterium UBA3588, assembly GCA_002376325.1. GTDB lineage: Bacteria > Pseudomonadota > Gammaproteobacteria > Thiohalomonadales > Thiohalomonadaceae > Sulfurivermis. The sequence goes on from DFMR01000074.1 coordinate 93,342, forward strand.
TTAACCGGCGCCGACCTGTCGTATGCGGACCTGCGACACGTCATCCTCGACGGCGCGGTGCTGACCGGCGCCAAACTGGACAACGCCCTGTGGGCCGAAGATGTGGTGTGTCTGCCGGGCTCCGTCGGAACCTGCAAGCCGGGCCGCCCGGCGCCGTGATGGGGCACGTCAGTTCGGTATCTGATGCCAGCATCGAGGACGCAGAAAAGGGTTAAATATCCCAGCCGGGGCTCTCGCCAAGACGCCAAGCACACCAAGAAAACAGTGGGCTGCGCGGGTGTTACTCGGTGAATTCGGTGTGTTCGGTGGCTCTTTTCCAACACTCATCGACGTTTCCTTCGCGATCTTGGCGTCCTGGTGAGACTCCGGGGCTTCCCAATGTTGGATTTCAGGACTCGGGCGGTAGCGGGCCGCCGAACGATTCGGCGGTGTAGCGCGATATCTGCAGGGTATCGGACCAGTAGTCGGCCGGCAGGCCGGCCTTCAGCTTCAGGTGGTGCAGGAACTGCGCCGGGCTCGGCAGCGATTCCCAGACCGACGGCAGGAAGGTGCCGCGGCGGCCCCGGTCGCTGAGGATGAGGCCGTCGATACCTGGCCGCATTTGGCGTAACAGGTCGGCCTCCGAGACCACCGGCAGCGCTTCGGGGGGACTCAGGATGGAGAGGTGCAGCGCCAAACCCTCCAGTTCCGCGGCGGCCAGGGGCGGGAAGCGGGGATCGGAAAAGGCGGCGGCGAAGGCGTTGTGAGCCACATCCTCGACCAGCGGCCGCACGGCCTCCAGTGTCCCGATGCAACCGCGCAGATCCCCGTGGCGCTCCAGGGTCACAAAGGTGGCGCGATAGGACCGCAACTCCTCGACGTAGTCGGCCGCCGATACCGGTAGCGGCCGGCCGTGGCTCAGACCATGACGGATTGAAGCAGCGGCAACGGCCATCAGGATGTCGCGGTTTTCTGTGTCGATCGCCATGTCAGCCTTTCATCGAAACAGATAGGCGCCGTAGCCGACCACGCGATCGCGCGGACCGGCGGTGTCGCCGGAGTTGCGCAGGTCGACGGTGTGCCCGCCGAGGCCGTGGCGGTCGGCCGCCAGCAACAGCCCGCGCACCGGATTGCGGCCACAGGCATCATCGTAGTCGAGGTCGCGGTAGCGCAGTTCCTCGATCGCCTGGGAGGTGTCGCGGTCCATTTCACGCGCCCGATCATAGCTGTGGTAGTGGCTCAGATCGGAACTCACCACCACCAGGGTTTCCGCTCCGCCCCACAGTAACTCCAGCACGGCGTCGACCTCTTCGGCGCTGGCGTCGCCCACCACCAGCGGCACCAGGCTGAACTCGCCCAACACCTCCTGCAAGAACGGCAGATGAACCTCCAAGCTGTGCTCCAGCAGATGCGCTTCGTCCCTCACCCGCACCTGCGGCAGGCTCGCCAACTGCTGGCGGGCCACGGCGTCCAGGGGGACGTCGCCCAGCGGCGTGCGGAAGAAGTCGGCGCTGGAGAGCGCGAGGCCCTCGAACCCTACCCGGTGCGACGGTCCGAGCAGCACCACGCGTTGTATCCTGCCGCGTAACGATTGCAGGCGGGCGTAGATAGAGGCGGCCACCGGTCCCGAATAGATATAGCCGGCGTGGGGCGCGATGATCGCCTTGGGCGGCGTACCGTCACCCGCTGCCTGGGCCAGGAAGCCCTGAATCATCGTGTGCAACTCCTCCGGGTCGGCGGGATAGAACAGGCCGGCGACGGCGGGCTGGCGTATTCTGCTCATCTCCTTAACTCCACTTTCTGCTTCCATACCGAAACTATAGCGCGCTGCGCCGGTAGTTTTGCCGTTGCAGCTTTTCGCTTCAGCGCCTAACGTAATATTGACCGGACACCGGTCGGTTCAGGGGAGAACGGGCAATGGAAACAGCCACTTTTGATAGCGTCGACGCCGCCAGTATTGCTGAGACCAAATACTGGCACGCGCTCGACGACGGCCGCGTGCAGTGCGACGTCTGTCCGCGCTACTGCAAACTGAAGGAGGGGCAGCGCGGCCTCTGCTTCGTGCGCGGCAACCTCAACGGCAAGATCGTCCTGGCCAGCTACGGCCGCTCCAGCGGTTTCTGCGTCGACCCCATTGAAAAGAAGCCGCTCAACCACTTCCTGCCCGGCACGCCGGTGCTGTCGTTCGGCACCGCCGGCTGCAACCTAGCCTGCAAATTCTGCCAGAACTGGGATATCAGCAAATCGCGCGAGATGGACACGCTGATGGACCGGGCGCAGCCCGAGGTCATCGCCCGCGCCGCCCATGACCTCGGCTGCCGCAGCGTCGCCTATACCTACAACGACCCGATCGTCTTCCACGAATATGCCATCGAGGTGGCCAAGGAGTGCCGCAAGTTCGGCATCAAGTCGGTGGCGGTCACCTCCGGCTATGTCTGCGACGCGCCGCGGCGCGAGTTCTATCACTACATGGATGCCGCCAACGTCGATCTGAAGGCGTTCACTGACGACTTCTACCACCAGCAGACCGGCGGCCATCTGCAACCGGTGCTGGATACGCTGCTCTATCTGAAGCGCGAGACCGCAGTCTGGTTCGAGCTGACCACGCTGCTTATCCCCGGTCTCAACGACTCGGACGAGGAATTGGAAGCGATGACCCAGTGGGTGGTGCAGGAGCTGGGCCCCGACGTGCCGATGCACTTCACCGCCTTCCATCCCGCCTGGAAGATGATGGATCTGCCCGCTACGCCGGCGGCGACGCTGACCCGCGCGCGGCGCATCGCGATGGCCAATGGGGTGCGCTACGCCTTCACCGGCAACGTCCACGACCCCGAGGGCCAGGGCACCTATTGCCACCACTGCGGCAAGACGCTGATCGGCCGCGACGGCTACCTGCTGTCGCAATGGAACCTGAGCGCCGACGGCCGCTGCACGGCCTGCGGCACCCCCTGCGCCGGGGTGTTCGAGGCGCAGCACGGTGACTGGGGTGCGCGGCGCATGCCGATCCGGCTGCGCGACTACACGACGGCGTGATCCGCGGACAACGACCGCCGGGTTGCGCGCCCGCAATCCGATGGTTAGGCTGGCAGGGTGATGAGTCGGTTATGCCAGTTGGCGCCGTGGGCGGCGCTGTTCATAGTTGTTGCATCCCCCGTGTATGCCGCAGAGGCGCCGCAGGGGCTGAGCGGCGAGGCCGAGCTGGGGGCGGTCGCCACCAGCGGCAACACCAACACCCGCAGCGTGAATACCAAGGCCAGGCTCCGGTACGTCAGCGGGCGCTGGCGCCACGAGGGACATGCCGCGGTCCTGCGCGCCTCGGACGGCGGCAAGGTGACCGCCGAACGCTACGTGCTGAGCGGCAAGAGCGACTACGATCTCTCCCCTCACAATTACCTGTTTGCGACCCTGCGTTACGAGAAGGACCGCTTCAGCGGTTACGATGACCAGGTGTCCGAGGCGGTCGGTTATGGCCGCCGCCTGGTCGACAGGCCGACGCTGACACTCGATTTGGAACTGGGCCTCGGCGGCCGCCACAGCCAGCAGACCGGGGGACGCCGCCGGGACGTCGGTATCGTCCGCAGTGCCGGCAAGCTGGGCTGGAATATCAGCGCGACGGCGCGGTTTACCCAGGGCCTGGTGGTGGAGAGCGGCAGCGACAACAGCTCCACCGAATCGGTGAGCGCGCTCAAGGTGAAGATTAACGGCAATTTTGCGCTGAAAACCTCGTTGACGGTGACCAACAACAGCAGTGTGCCGCCCGGTATCCAACATACCGACACCATTACCGCGGTTACCCTGGTGTACGACTTTTGAATCGGGGGGAACGGCCGAATACATCGAAAAGACTGAGCGCCTGGTAGGGCCATCCATCCCTTCCGCGCTCCTGGCGCCTTGGCGGGATCATCGGGTTTTTGCGAAAGCAGAGCCAAACCAGGACTCTCGCCAAGCGCCAACGAAAAACTCTTCCCGTGTGAGGTTCCGGTGGTGTCTTCGATGTTTCCTCCCGACCGCAGCCGGACACCCGGCCCTGAACCGGGTAGAATGGGAGATTCGACCAAACCTCCTTGTTTCGATATGGCTTCCGACAACGTACGCATCGGCATTGTGACCGTCTCCGACCGCGCCAGCCGCGGCGAGTATGAGGACCTGGGCGGTCCCGCCATTCGCGACTGGCTTACCCGCGCGCTCACCACGCCTTGGGATGCCGTCGCACGGCTGGTCCCCGACGAACAGAATCGGGTGGAAGCGGCGCTGAAGTCGCTGTGCGACGAGGAGGGGTGCTGCCTGGTGGTCACCACCGGCAGTACCGGTCCGGCGCTGCGCGACATCGTGCCCGAAGCGACCGAGGCGGTGTGCCGGAAGATGATGCCGGGCTTCGGCGAACTGATGCGGTTCGAGTCGCTCAAATTCGTGCCTACCGCCATCCTGTCGCGCCAGAGCGCAGGCATTCGCGGGCGCAGCCTGATCATCAACCTGCCGGGCAAGCCTTCGGCCATCGCCGACTGTCTCAATGCGGTGTTCCCTGCGGTGCCCTATTGCGTCGACCTGATCGACGGCCCCTATCTCGAAACCGATCCCGATGTGGTCAAGTCGTTTCGACCCAAGCACGCAGCGAAGAAGCAGGGATGAACGATGGAAACCAATGAACTGCAGACGGTGCGCGACTATATCCGCTGGGGCATGAGCCGCTTTACGGAGGCGGGCATCTATTTCGGTCATGGGACCGACAACGCCCTGGATGAGGCCGCCTATCTGGTGTTGCATACGCTGCACATGCCGCCCGATATCGCCGAGCCCTACCTGGATACGCGCCTCACCGCCAAGGAAAAGGCAGCAGTCGTGAACATCCTGCAGCGGCGGGTGGAGCAGCGCGTACCGGCACCCTATCTGACCCACGAGGCGTGGTTCGCCGGACTGCCGTTCTACGTGGACGAGCGGGTGCTGATCCCGCGCTCGCCTATCGCCGAATTGATCGAGGCCGGTTTCGAACCGTGGATCGAAGCGCAACGCATCGCACGGGTGTTGGATCTCTGCACCGGCAGCGGCTGTATCGCCATCGCCTGTGCCAAATACCTGCCGCAGGCGGAGGTGGACGCGGTCGATATCTCCGCGGCCGCGCTGGAGGTGGCGCGCATCAATATCGAGCGCCACGCAGTGGAGGGGCAGGTGCACCCGATTCAGTCGGACTTGCTTCAGAACCTGGGCGGCCGCAAATACGATGTCATCGTCAGCAATCCTCCCTATGTGGATGCGGCCGACATGACGGCGCTGCCGCCGGAGTTCCGTCACGAACCGGCGCTGGCGCTGGAGGCCGGCGACGACGGTCTCGACCTGGTGCTGAGGATGTTGCAGGAGGCAGACAGCCACCTCACGCGCGAAGGCATCCTGATCGTCGAGGTGGGCAACAGCCAGGAGGCGCTGGAGGCGCTGCTGCCGGAGGTGCCGTTCACCTGGCTGGAGTTCGAACGCGGCGGTCACGGCGTCTTTCTATTGATGGCCGAACAGGTGCGCGAATACCGCGCGCTATTTCGTCTGGTACGCTGAATATATTTCCTGTAGGAGCGGCTTCGCCGCGACCGTCGCGGTAAAACCGCTCCTACAATCGATGTAATGTTGTTGCAGGAGAGAGTCATGGCGTTGAGTCTGAGGCCGAAGACGGCCGAGCAATATGTGGATATGGTGGAGCAGGCCATTGTCGAGGTGGACGAATTGCGTTCCAGTTACGAGTACGATATCGAGGAGATGGGGTCCGTCCCGACCTACCTCGATGCGCTGGAGCAGATGTTGCAGCACCTGCACGACGCCATGACCGACGGCAGCTACATCTTCGGCAACGATAATCTGCCGTTCATGGAGATCGTCAACCGCAACCGCGGCCGGATCCCCTTCGCCGATCTGCTGGCCATGATCAACAAGACCCACAAAGAGGGTCTGGATATCGATAGCGAATAACCCGCGCCGATCGCGTGGTGGAGGTAGAGCAATGAACAGCAACAACCAGCAGATCGTTTTCGATCCGGAATTGATCAAGCGTTACGATAAATCCGGGCCGCGTTATACCTCCTATCCCACGGCGGTGCAGTTTCATGACGGATTCGGCGCGGCCGAGTATCGTCGCTATGCGCAGGAGAGCAATGCCGGCGGCAATCCGCTATCGCTCTATTTTCACATCCCGTTCTGCGACACGGTCTGTTTCTACTGCGGCTGCAACAAGGTGGTGACCAAGGACCGTAGCCGTGCCGCGCCTTATTTGCAGCGGCTGCACCGCGAACTGGAGTTGCAGGGGGAGCTGTTCGACCGCAACCGTACTGTGGATCAACTCCACTGGGGCGGCGGTACGCCGACCTTCATCAGCCACGACGAGATGAGTGCGCTGATGACGAAGACGCGCGAGTGCTTCAATCTGCGCGACGACGACAGCGGCGAGTACTCCATCGAGATCGATCCGCGCGAGGTGAAGGTCGACACCATCGCCCTGCTGCGCAAGCTCGGTTTCAACCGCATGAGCCTGGGCGTGCAGGATTTCGAACCGCGGGTGCAGAAGGCGGTCAACCGCATCCAGTCGGAGCAGGAGACCATGGCGGCGCTGGAAGCGGCGCGGCGCGAGGGTTTCAAATCGATCAGCCTGGATCTGATCTACGGTCTGCCGTTCCAGAGCGTGGAGACGTTTTCCGCCACCCTCGACAAGATTCTTGAGATATCGCCGGACCGGCTGTCGGTGTTTAACTATGCCCACCTGCCGGAGCTGTTCAAGCCGCAGCGGCGCATTAACGCCGAGGAGCTGCCGGCGCCGCAGGAGAAACTCAACATCCTGCAGCTGACCATCGAAAAGCTCACCGGCGCCGGCTATGTCTACATCGGCATGGACCACTTCGCCAAGCCCGACGACGAGCTGGCGGTGGCGCAGCGTAGCGGCACCCTCTACCGCAACTTCCAGGGCTACTCGACCCATGCCGACTGCGACCTTGTCGGCCTGGGCAGTACCTCCATCGGCCAGGTCGGCCACAGCTACGCCCAGAACCTGAAGGAGCTGGAGGAGTACTACCAGCGCATCGACGCCGGCGAGCTGGCGGTGTTCCGCGGCGTCGAGCTGAGTGCCGACGACGTGCTGCGGCGCGCGGTGATCACCGACCTCATCTGCCATTTCCACCTGGAGAAGGCCAAGGTGGCGCAGCAGTTCGACATCGACTTCGACGGTTACTTCGCGACCGAGATCGAGGCCCTGGCGGGGATGGAGGCGGACGGCCTGCTCACGCTGAGTGCCGACCGTATCCAGGTCGAACCACGGGGCAAGCTGCTGATCCGCAACATCTGCATGACCTTCGATCGCTATCTGCGCGAGAAGGCCAACCAGCGCTTCTCGAAAGTGATCTGAGTGCGACGGCCGTCCATTTACCCGGTACAATAACGCCCCATGTCTGGAAATACGTTCGGCAAACTTTTTACGGTGACCACCTTCGGCGAGAGTCATGGCCCGGCGCTCGGTGCCATCGTCGACGGCTGCCCGCCCGGTCTCGAACTCACCGAGGCGGACCTGCAACGCGACCTCGATCGGCGCAAGCCCGGTACCTCGCGTCACACCACTCAGCGGCGTGAAGAAGACATGGTACGCATCCTTTCGGGCGTGTTTGAAGGTCGCACCACCGGTACGCCCATCGGGTTGTTGATCGAAAATACCGATCAGCGCTCCAAGGATTATTCCGACATCGCCGCGACCTTCCGTCCCGGCCACGCCGACTACACCTATCAGCAGAAGTACGGCATCCGCGATTACCGCGGCGGCGGCCGCTCTTCGGCACGCGAGACGGCGATGCGCGTGGCCGCCGGCGCCGTTGCCAAGAAATACCTGCACAACATGGGCATCGAGGTTCGCGGCTACCTGGCACAGCTCGGTCCGATCAAGGCGGAAGACTTCGACTGGGCACAGGTGGAACAGAATCCCTTTTTCTGTCCCGATGCCGCCAAGGTGGCCGAGATGGAGACCTACATGGATGAACTGCGCAAGGAGGGCAACTCGGTCGGCGCGCGTATCAACGTAGTGGCTACCGGCGTGCCGCCGGGGCTGGGTGAGCCGATCTTCGATCGTCTCGATGCCGACCTGGCCCACGCCCTGATGAGCATCAACGCGGTAAAGGGCGTGGAGATCGGTGCCGGCTTCGACTGTATCGCGCAGAAGGGGACGGAGCACCGCGACGAGATCACGCCGCAGGGTTTTCTCTCCAACCATGCCGGCGGCATCCTCGGCGGCATCTCCAGCGGCCAGGACATCGTCGCCTCCATCGCCCTCAAACCCACCTCCAGCCTCCGCATCCCGGGGCGCAGCGTGGACCTGCACGGCGCACCGACAGAGGTGGTGACCACCGGTCGTCACGACCCCTGCGTCGGTATCCGCGCCACCCCCATCGCCGAGGCGATGATGGCCATCGTGCTGATGGACCACCTGCTGCGCCAGCGTGGCCAGAACGGCGAGGTGCATTCGGCGACGCCGGTGATCCCCGCGCACAGGAAATAACTATTCACCGCAAAGGTGCAAAGAGCGCAAAGAAAACCACAATTAGCACCTATCTCAACAACACAAAGGCAATGAACCAACCGCGGAAAACACGGAGGATACCGGGAGTTTTCCGCCGAACTGTGCGGATAACACAGGACCGGCGTCCGAGTTATCCCCGTGTTCCCCGTGGTTAATGTTTACGTTCTTGAATTTTGCGATGGCTTGTAGATTATTCGTCCGCTTTGCGTCCTTTGCACCTTTGCTGTGAATGCGATTTTGAGGAGCCAACATGCTGCTGCACATTCCCGAACTGCTGTTGCCCGCTGAGGTCGATGCCATGCGCCGGGTACTCGACCAGTCGCCGTTCGTCGACGGTCGCCTCAGCGCCGGCAAGGCGGCGGAGAAGGTCAAGCACAACACCGAACTGGATCGCGAAGTGCCGCAGCGCGACACGCTGGCACAGATCGTCGTCGCCGCCCTCTATCGCAGCGACCGCTTCCGCAACGCCGCATTGCCGAACAAACTGGGTACGCCGATCTTCGCCCGTTATACGCCGGGCATGACCTATGGTTGGCATGTGGACGATCCGGTGATGGGGCAGGGACCGCACTATCGCACCGATGTTTCTTTTACCATCTTCCTCAGCGAACCTGGGGAGTACGACGGCGGTGAACTGATGATCCGTACCGCCTTCGGCGAACAGAAGGTCAAACTCAAGGCGGGCGATGGGGTGATCTACTCCTCCGGCACCCTGCATCAGGTGGCCGAAGTGACCCGCGGCGTACGCCTGGTCGCCATCGGCTGGGTACAGAGCATGGTGCGCGACCCGGCCCAGCGCGAGATCCTGTTCGAACTGGCCGGCGCGCGCGACAAGTTGCTGGCCGACGCGCCGGCAATGCCGCAGACCGATGCGGTCGACCATGCCTACATCAACCTGGTGCGGATGTGGAGCGAAATCTAGAGACGAGGGACAAGGTACGAGATACGAGGGAATGTGCTCGCTACGCTCGCTGAGTAGATCGATTGTGCGCGGAGCGCACGCCTTTCCTCGACCTTTTTACCTCGTACCTCGTACCTGATGATGTATTGGCGCCTCTCCACCTTCTATCTGTTTCACTTCGCCAGCCTCGGCGTGCTGGTGCCCTATTGGAGCCTCTATCTAAAGCACCTCGGTTTCAATGCGGTGCAGATCGGCGAGTTGATGGCGCTGCTTGCCGCCACCAAGATTGTCTCGCCCAATATATGGGGTTGGATCGCCGACCATACCGGCCACCGCATGGCCATCGTCCGTATCGGTGCGCTGCTGGCATTGCTCAGTTTCAGTGCGGTATTCGTCGCCCACAGCTATTGGCCGCTGGCGGCGGTGATGATCCTGTTCGGCTTCTTCTGGAATGCGGTGCTGCCCCAGTTCGAGGCCAACACGCTGACGTTCCTCGGTAGCGAACACCATCGCTACAGCTCGATCCGCCTGTGGGGATCGGTTGGTTTTATCGTCACCGTGGTCGTGTTGGGTGAATTGCTGGAGCGGCACGGTGCCGCCATCCTGCCGGAGGTCGTGCTGGCATTGCTTGCCGGTATCTGGCTCGGCAGCCTGCTGGCGCCGCGCCGGGACGGGATGTTGCCGCACACTGAACAGCCGTCGCTGCGCGCCGTGCTTGCGCAGCCGTCGGTGATGGCGCTGCTGGTGGTCAGTTTTCTGATGCAGGCGAGCCACGGACCGTACTACACCTTCTACACGCTCTATATGGAGCGCTACGGTTATGCCCGTGGCGTGATCGGTCAGTTGTGGGCGCTCGGCGTCATTGCCGAGATCGGGATCTTTCTGGTCGCCCCCCGCCTCATTGCTCACTACGGCCTGCGCACGTTGTTGCTGGCCAGCCTCGCATTGACGACAGTGCGCTGGTTGCTGATCGGCCTGTTCGCCGGCAATCTGCCGCTGGTGCTGTTGGCGCAGACGCTGCACGCCGCAAGCTTCGGTGTCTATCATGCCGCTGCCATCGCCATGTTCCACAAGCACTTCACCGGTCGTTACCAAGGGCGCGGCCAGGCGATCTACAGCAGCGTCGGCTTCGGTGCCGGGGGCGCTGTGGGTAGTTACTGCGGCGGTGTCGTCTGGCAACTGGCCGGGGCGCAGGCCGCATTCGTGGGGGCTGCGTTACTGAGTGCCGTCGCCCTGGCGGTGGGCTGGCGCTGGTTGCGGGAGTGAATGCGCGGCGCGAACATGTGCCGCGCGCGGGCCGGAGGCTCTAACCGTAGATATCCCCGGTATCCCGCCGTCGCCCGCTGCGCGGGTGGGGCTCCAGGCGGACGATGACCGCAGCCGTCGTCACTAGGGTGGCGAGATTCGCCGGAGGCAGGGCGTTGTCGGATAACGGCAGTCGAGCCAGTAACTGGTGACGTCGCAGCAGGACGAAATAATCGTCGGCAGTGAGCAGCCGGCTGGCGCGGCGGAAGCCTTGATCGAGGTGGAGCATCGCCCCGCACAGGCGCCGGCTCATCAGCAGTTGACCGTAGATCAGTTCGACCAATGCAGCGCCGTGCGGGGTGGTCCGGAGCAGGGCATTGAGGTGTTCGATATCGGCCGCGATATCTTCTCCCAACCAGAAGCGCGCTATCGCCGCCTGCAACAGGCAGGTGCGGCAGCGGCGACTGCGGGCACGCGTGCGGCGCTGTTCGACGGCGGCCAACAGCGTGCGCGCTTGATCGACGGCAAGGGGGGTGCCGTACCAGCGGGCCAGCGGGCCGTGACCGTCAGTGGCGGCGACAGCCATCTTCAAGGGGCATCGGGATGCCGCTCTCTGTTGTTATGCCTGTCATGTGCTCTCACTGATGAGGTGTAGCGTCAGCACGCAGCCGGTCACCGAATGATTTTCGTCGCGCAACGGCCGCGCGCTGATGGCGATTCGGTTGCCGGCGCCGTTGAAGGCGTTGTGCACGAATATCTCCTGGGTATTCACCGGATGGCCTGCGAGCGCCTGGGTGACGGGCAGGTCCTCATCCTCAAGCAGCGTGCTGCGATCGGGTCTGTACAGCCCGTAATGGTGCGCCCACTGTTCCGGCGGCACGTCGCCCGGCCCGCTACCGACGATCTGTTCGGCGAGTCGGTTCCATACCAGAAATCTCTTATCGCCGGTGACGACAACGACGCCGTCGTCAATGCCGTCGGCGATCGCTTGCAACAGCCGTTTTTGTTCGCGCAGCTTATGCTCGGAATCGCGCAGCGCTTCAGCCTGTTCGCCGGCGCGCGATTCGAGCGTATCGTTGGCCTGTTTGAGTTGTCGTTCACGCTGACGTACGGCCTCCTGCATGTGGGTGAAGGCGCTGCTGAGTGCTGCAATTTCCCGCTCGTTGCTGGTCGGCAGCGGATAGTCGTAATTACCGACGATCATGTGCTCGGCTGCCGTTGCCAATGTCGATAACGGCGCGGTGAAACGCCGTATCAACAGGAGCATGATGGCAATGAGAACAATGGAAACGATCGCGGCCAAGGCCAGGTTGCGCCATAACAGGATCTGTTCGTCGCGTACCAGCGTTGATTCGTCGCGTACCAGAACGACGGCGAGGTAACGTTCGGGACGCAGCGGATCAATGGAGATTTTGCGCAGGTGAAGCAGGGCGGGCTGTACCATTCCCGTATGGTCCTGATACAGGGCCCGGTCCTCGAAGTCGGCGCCCGGAGAAAAGAACTGACGCAGTATCGGATAGTCGTCCTGCACCAGATAGCGGGTTCCGAGATCGAAACCGAAGGTGTGCTCCGGATCGGGATGGTAGAGGTAGTCGCCATTGGCATTGACGATGTAGGTGCGGATCGGAGCCGGGATCCCCGCCGCCACACGGTCGAGGATCATGCCGATATCGACGTTGACGACGATCAGCCCAAAAGCTTCGCCGGCAGTGGTGAAGATCGGCATGGCCACACGCATGATGCGTACATGGGGCACATTGATCTGGCCGTTCTCCTGCTCCAGATCGATCGGCGACAGGTAGACTTGGCCGGGCTGTAGACGCATGGTTTGGCCGATATAGTCGCTATTACCGTTTCCCGGTGGATTGCTTTCGGCGGCGATTGTTACCTGGCCGTTTGTGCGTAGCGCGCTCACCAGCGTTGTGTTGTCGTTTCCCAGGCCGATAAGCCTGATCTGGAGGTAATCGGATCGCTGTTGCAGCAGCGCCGCGAATATGGCGGCCAGACGGGCGCGCCACTGTTCTTCCGTGGAACTGGATTGGGGGTCGAGGCCGCCCGCGATGTGTGCGCGGACAATTCCCTGGATCGCGGGGACTGCAGCGAGAAAAGCCACGTCCCGGCTCAGGGAGTCGATATCGTCGCCGAGCTCTGTGGCGGCGATATGGGTTTCCACGGTCAGTGTCTGCTGTTGCTCATGCTCCAGATCGCTGATACGCGCCTGACCGACGCCGTAACCGCTGAGCAGCGTCGCACCGATGATGAGTGCGGAGAGGGAGATCAGCAGTTTCGTCGTGAGTTGCAGACGCATGATGGGTGCGGCGCTCCTGGCCCAGGTGAATCGTTTAGGTGAGTCCTTCCGGATGCAGTGTATCGGTGACGCCGAATGCATGCAGCAACGTCGTCGCAGCGTTGCTAAGCGTGCGGGCGGGATGACGGACCACGCCAAGCGTACGGCTCAACCGCAGATGGGGTACCGGCAGCCGCTGCAACTCGTCGTCCAGCATGGTCAGCGGCAACACGCTCCAGCCCAATCCTACGGCGACCAGCATTTTAATCGTCTCCAGATAGTTGGTCGCCATGGTGACCTGCAGCGGCTTGCTTGCCTTGGCGAACGATTGCTCGACTATGGCGCGGGTGTAAGTACCGCGTGCCGGCAGGATGGCGGGATAGTCGAGCAACGTATGCAGCGTCAATTGTGACCGCCGCGACAGCGGGTGGGTTCCGCCGACCACCAACGCCAGCGGGTCGTCCCACAACGGGGTGGCCAGCAGATCGGCGGGAGGGCGCAGCGGCAGGGTGACCACGGCAAACTCCAATTCGCCGTGTTCCACCCGGCGGCAGGCCTCTTCCGAGTCGAGGAAGCGGATGTTGAATTCCACCTGCGGATAGTCGGCATGAAAACGGCGCAGGTACGGCGGCAGGCGGTGCAGGCCGATGTGGTGGCTGGTGCCGAAATTGAGGCGGCCGCCGACGCTGCCGGCCAGGTTGGCGATGGCGCGGCGGCTGTCGTCCACCTGCTCCAGGATGCGTCGGGCCCGCGGCAGCAGGGCGCGTCCCGCCTCGGTCAGATCCACCCGGCGGCCGATGCGGTCGAACAGCGGCGCATCGAGTTCGCTCTCCAGGGCGGCGATGCGTTTGCTCACCGCCGGCTGGGTGAGGAACAGCCGCTCCGCCGCCAGCGAGAACGAGGTCGTTTCGGCTACCGCCAGAAAGGCCTGCAACGTGTTGATGTCCAAATTCAAAACCTCGTCGCCAAAGATGCGCGTGCGGTGGATTTTGTTATTCCATATTGGAATTCAGTATATGAAATTAATGAATTTGTGTCATGAATAATGCCGCGCTAGGATGGCACCATCGCATGAGGACAACGCTATGGCCGGAAAGACGCTTTACGACAAATTATGGGATGCCCACGTGGTGCGCTGTGAGCAGGACGGCACCTGCCTGCTCTATATCGATCGTCATCTGGTGCATGAGGTGACCTCGCCGCAGGCCTTCGAAGGGCTACGCCTGGCCGGGCGCAAGCCGTGGCGCAAGGAGAGCGTGATCGCCACCCCGGATCACAATGTTCCCACCACGGCGCGCAGCGGCGGCATCACCGATCCCATCGCCCGCACCCAGGTGGAGACGCTGGACGCCAATGCCCGCGAATTCGACCTGACCTACTTCCCCGTGGGCGACGTGCGCCAGGGGATCGTCCACGTTATCGGGCCGGAGGAGGGGGCGACCCTGCCGGGCATGACCGTGGTGTGCGGCGACTCCCACACCTCCACCCACGGTGCCTTCGGCGCCCTGGCCCACGGCATCGGCACCTCCGAGGTGGAGCACGTGCTGGCCACCCAGTGCCTGGTGCAGAAGAAGTCGAAGAACATGCTGGTCTCGGTGGATGGCCACGTCGGTCCCGGCGTCACCGCCAAGGACATCGTGCTCGCCGTCATCGGACATGTAGGCACTGCCGGCGGCACCGGTTACGCCATCGAGTTCGGCGGCGAGGCGATTCGCGACCTTTCCATGGAGGGGCGCATGACGGTATGCAACATGGCCATCGAGGCGGGCGCCCGTGCCGGCATGGTGGCGGTGGACGAGACCACCGTCGAGTATCTCTACGGCAAGCCCTACGCGCCCAAGGCTGAACTGTGGGATCGGGCCGTGGCCGAGTGGTTCAATCTGCATTCCGACTACGACGCCGATTTCGACCGCATCGTGCGCATCGACGCCACGACCATCGAGCCGATGGTCACCTGGGGCACCTCGCCGGAGATGGTGGTAGCGGTGGACGGTAAGGTGCCGGACCCGGCGCAGGAGCCGGACCCGGTCAAGGCCACCGGCATGCGCGCCGCGCTCACGTACATGGGCCTGGAGGCCAATACGCCGATCACAGCGATCCCGGTGGACGTGGTCTTCATCGGTTCCTGCACCAACGCCCGCATTGAGGACTTCCGCGCCGCGGCCGAAGTGATCAAGGGACGCCGGAAGGCGGCCAACGTCAAGCAGGTGCTGGTGGTGCCGGGTTCCGGCCTGGTCAAACAGCAGGCCGAGGCGGAGGGGCTGGACAAGCTCTTCACCGAGGCCGGCTTCGAGTGGCGCGATCCGGGCTGCTCCATGTGCCTGGCGATGAACGCCGACCGGCTGGAGCCGGGCGA
>DFMR01000074.1:108667-124161 GCA_002376325.1 Proteobacteria bacterium UBA3588
GCGCAGACCATCACCACGCCGGGCGGCGAGGCGATCCCGTTCGACGTGGATCCGTTCCGCAAGCACTGCCTGCTGAACGGCCTCGACGACATCGGTCTGACCCTGCAGCACGTGGACGAGATCAAGGCCTACGAGGCGCGCCGCCGCCAGGAAGCGCCCTGGTTGTTTGCCGAATGATAAGAAATTGAACCACGGGGAACACGGGGAATTCTTCTGTAATTTGTTTCCCCGTGGTTAGGCTTTTTTTGGAGAGATTATTCATGACCAAGAAGATTGCAGTTCTGCCCGGTGACGGTATCGGTCCGGAGATCGTGGCGCAGGCGGTGAAGGTGATGCGGGCGATGCCCGAGCTGGATGTGGCGCTGGAAGAGGCGCCCATCGGTGGCGCCGGTTACGATGCGGCAGGCGATCCGCTGCCCGAGACGACCCTCAAACTGGCCCGGGAATCCGATGCGATCCTGCTCGGCGCCGTCGGCGGTCCGCAGTACGATACGCTGGACCGGCCGCTGCGTCCGGAGCGCGGCCTGCTGCGCATCCGCAAGGAGCTGAACCTGTTCGCCAACCTGCGTCCGGCGCTGCTCTATCCGGAGCTGGCAGACTCTTCCTCGCTCAAGCCGGAAGTGGTCTCCGGCCTGGACATCATGATCGTGCGCGAGCTGACCGGCGACGTCTATTTCGGCCAGCCGCGCGGCATCGAGGTGCGCAACGGAGAGCGGGTCGGTTTCAATACCATGATCTACTCCGAATCCGAGGTGCGCCGGGTGGCACGCGTCGCCTTCGATATCGCCATGAAGCGCGGCAAGCGTCTCTGTTCGGTGGAGAAGGCCAACGTGCTGGAGTGCTCCGAGCTGTGGAAGCAGGTGGTGATCGAGGTGTCCAAGGATTACCCCGAGGTCGAGCTCTCCCACATGTACGTGGACAATGCGGCGATGCAACTGGTCAGGAACCCCAAGCAGTTCGACGTCATCGTCACCGGCAACATCTTCGGCGACATCCTCTCCGACCAGGCCTCCATGCTCTCCGGTTCCATCGGCATGCTCGGTTCGGCCTCCCTGGACGAGAACAACAAGGGCATGTACGAACCGATCCACGGTTCGGCGCCCGACATCGCCGGCCAGGACATGGCCAATCCCTTGGCGACCATCCTGTCGGTGGCTATGATGCTGCGCTACACCTTCAACGACGAGGCCAATGCCGCCCGCATCGAGGCGGCCGTGCGCAAGGTGCTGGGCCAGGGGCTGCGCACCGCGGATATCTGGACGGAAGGGACGAAGAAGGTCTCCTGCAGCGCGATGGGCGACGCAGTGGTGGCGGCGCTGCATTAAAGAACTGGAACCACGGGAACACGGGGCGCACGGGGGTGTTGCAGTGATTTTCCCTGTGCCCCCCGCGTTCCCCGCGGTTAATCTTTGAAAGACGGTTTATTTGGAGTGCAATTATGAAGCGGGTAGGTTTGATCGGTTGGCGCGGCATGGTGGGTTCGGTCCTGATGCAGCGCATGCGTGAGGAGAAAGATTTCGACCACTTCGAGCCGGTGTTCTTCACCACCTCCAACGTCGGCGGCCAGGGCCCGGCCATCGGCAAGGACATTCCGCCGCTGAAGGATGCCAAGAGTATCGACGAGCTGAAGGCGATGGATGTGATCGTCACCTGCCAGGGCGGCGATTACACCAAGGAGGTCTACCCGCAACTGCGTGCCGCCGGTTGGAACGGCTACTGGATCGACGCCGCCTCCACCCTGCGCATGAAGGACGAGGCGATCATCGTTCTCGATCCGGTCAACAAGAACGTCATTCAGGACGGCCTGAAGAACGGCATCAAGACCTACGTCGGCGGCAACTGCACCGTCTCCCTGATGTTGATGGCCATCGGCGGCCTGTTCGACCAGGGCTTGGTGGAGTGGATTTCGCCCATGACCTACCAGGCCGCCTCCGGCGCCGGTGCCCGCAACATGCGTGAACTGATCCAGCAGATGGGCGCCGTCAACGGCGAGGTGAAGGCGCTGCTGGACGACCCGGCTTCGGCAATCCTGGAGATCGATAAGAAAGTGGCCGACTTCATCCGTTCCGATGCCTACCCGCTGGATGCCTGGCCGGTGCCTCTGGCCGGTTCGCTGATCCCGTGGATCGACGTGCAGCTGGAGTCGGGCCAGTCCAAGGAGGAGTGGAAGGCGCAGGTGGAGACCAACAAGATCCTCGGCCGCTCCGCCAACCCGGTGCCCATCGATGGCCTGTGCGTGCGCATCGGCGCCATGCGCTGCCATAGCCAGGCGCTGACCATCAAGATGACCAAGGACGTGCCGCTGGACGAGATCCACGGCATCCTCGCCGCCCACAACGATTGGGTGAAAGTCGTTCCCAACGCCAAAGAGGTCACCATGACCGACCTGACGCCTGCCGCAGTTACCGGTACCCTGACCGTCCCGGTCGGTCGCATGCGCAAACTTGCCATGGGGCCGCAGTACCTTTCCGCCTTTACCGTCGGTGACCAGCTGCTGTGGGGCGCCGCCGAACCGCTGCGCCGCATGCTGCGCATCCTGCTGGAAGGTTAAGTCGCAATAGCCAACCATGGGGAACACGGGAATATTATGTATATAATCCCCGTGCCCCGGCATCCCATTCGAGGCATGAGTGTTCCCCGTGGTTAACCGCCTTTCGAGACTGCATGAGCCAAGTATTTGATGTCGCCATCGTCGGCGTCTCCTCTCTGGTGGGGGAGACGCTGCTGTCGTTGCTGGGGGAGCTGGAATTCCCGATCGGCACCCTCTATCCCCTCGATACGGCCGGGGAGGCCGGCGGCCGGGCGGAGTTTCGGGGCAACCACCTGCGGGTGACCGACGTCGCCAACTTCGATTTCGCTCGGGTGCAGTTGGCTTTTTTCTGTGCTGCGCCCGCGGTCGCCGAAGTCCAGGTGCCACGGGCTGCGGCGGCCGGCTGCCTGGTGATCGACGATAGCGGCCTGTTCCGTATGGAGCCGGAGGTGCCGCTGGTGGTGGCCGAGGTCAATTCCGAGGCGCTGGCCGGCTGGCGCCAGCGGCATATCGTCGCCAATCCCAACGCCTCCACCATCCTGATGCTCACTGTGCTCAAGCCGATCGACGATGCCGTCGGTATCGAGCGCATCAATGTCGTCACCTATCAGGCGGTGTCCGGCGCCGAACGCGACGGTGTCGGCGAGCTGGCCAAGCAAACGACGGATCTGCTTAACCTGCATCCGCTCGAAAATGCGGTTTTTTCCAGGCAAATCGCTTTTAACGTGATCCCTCAGATCGGGGAGCTGCAGGATAACGGCTATACCCTCGAAGAGATGAAGATGGCGTGGGAAACGCATAAAATCCTCGGCGATCGTACGATCGGCGTGAACGCGACGGCGGTGCGCGTGCCGGTATTTTACGGCCACGCCATGGCACTGCACATCGAAACCCGCGACAAGATCACAGCATCGGCGGTGACGGAACTGTTACAAGAAGTGCCGGGGGTTACGGTGGCGGAGAACGTACCGACCCCCGTGACCGAGGCGTCGGGTGAGAATGGCGTCTTTGTTGGACGCATCCGCGAGGATATCTCCCATCCCCACGGAATAGACTTATGGGTCGTAGGCGATAACGTCCGTAAGGGGGGGGCACTAAACTGTATCCAAATCGCTCAAATCTTGGTAAAAGGCTATATGTGAGTTAAAGTTACTGGCGATACATAAAGCGAGTTGGTAGATTATTGTCTCAACCGCCAGAACTGGAATGTGAAAAGCCCTCCACGGGGACTACGGCCCGGGGGGAGAACGAGGGAGTGAGGATGGTGCGAAAGCTGGCCTTTAAGTTGCTGTCGCTGTTGCTGGTATTGCCTTCTGCAGCGTATGCCCTGGGATTGGGGGACATACAGCTTCACTCGGCGCTCAACCAGCCGTTCAACGCCGATATCGAATTGCTGTCGGCAAGTTCATCCGATATCGGCTCGCTTAAGGTTTCTCTCGCCTCCTACGACGAATTCTCCCGGCTGGGACTGGATCGGCCGGCGGCGCTGATGTTCCTCAAATTTTCCGTGCAACAACGCGACGGCACCTATTACGTCAAAGTCTCCTCCAAACAACCCATCAAAGAGCCGTTCCTGGATTTCCTGGTGGACGTGAGTTGGGGNNTACGGTCCGGTAAAGGCCAATGACACGCTGTGGTCCATCGCCGAGCGGGTGCGGCCGAGCCGCTCGCTGACGCCGCAACAGGTCATGGTGGCCCTGCTGCGCGCCAATCCCGACGCCTTTTACGACAACAACGTCAACCGTCTGAAGAAGGGCTACGTACTGCGTCTCGACAATCCGTCAATGATTGCCGCGATCAACCGAGCGGAGGCGGTACGCGAAATTTCGCGTCAAAACCGCGCTTGGCGGGATTACCTGAAGCAGGCTGCGCGCAGCGCGCATCAGCGCCCCAGCGCGGCCACCAGTATGCAGGCGGCGCGTGCCGTGGCGACGCCCGAGGAGGCGCACCTCAAGCTGGTCGCGCCAGCGGGTAAGGGTACCAAAGCGGGCGGCAGCGCCCCAGGCGGGGTCGCCCTCGGCAAGGAAACGGTGGCTCAACTGCGCCAACAGTTGTTGTTGGCCCAGGAACAGGCCGCGGCGCAAAAGCAGGAGAACACCGATCTGCGCAAGCGCATGGACGATTTGCAAGGCCAGATAACGTCGATGCAGCGTCTATTGTCGCTCAAGGATACCGACATGGCTGCTTTGCAGCAGCAGATGCACGGCGGTGTGGCGGCCAAGACCCCGGCGGCGCCGGCTGCCGAGACGAAACCGACCCAAGCGGCAACCGCCTCCGAGGCGAAACAGACCCAGCCTACGGCACCCGCCGCGACTGCCAAACTGCCGACGGCTGCGGCTGCGGCTGCGGGCGGGAAGACCCCTGTGCCGCCGATGGCCAAGCCCAAACCGCATCCCGTCGCGCCGCCGAAACCGGCAACGCAGCGGAGTTTCGTTGACAGCTTGCTCGGCGATCCGGTCACCCTGGGTGCGGTCGGTGCGGTCGTCCTGGCGTTGCTGCTGCTGATCGGGTTGATCATCAAACGCCGGCGGGCCGGCGGACCGGGGTTTAGCGAAAGCATCCTGACTGCCGGTGGAACCTCGGCGCTCAGCTCGAAGACGGTTGCCGGCGCTCCGTCGGAGGAGAGTTCTCTGTTCAGCGACCTGGCGGTCAGCGGCATGAACAGCTCGCAGGGTGCCGAAGCGGAAGTCGATCCCCTGACCGAGGCGGACGTCTATATGGCCTACGGTCGTTATCAGCAGGCGGAAGACCTGCTGAACGAGGCCCTAAAGCACCATCCGGAGCGGCAGGACCTGAAGGTCAAGCTGCTGGAGGTCTACTACGCGACCAAGAACAGCACGGCGTTCGAGAGCCTGGCCGACGAGGTGTTCAGTGCCCTGGAGGGTAGCGGGCCGCTGTGGGGCAAGGTGCTGGTCATGGGGCACGAACTCTGTCCGGGCAACCCGATGTTCAGCGGTGCACCCGAGGGTGGGATAGGCGAATTGGGTCATGGCGAGGGTGCGCGGGGCAGCGATGTGCTGGATATCGGCATCGATCTCGATGCCCTGACAGCCGATATGGAATCTTCCGTCGACGAAAGCGGCAGCGGGCTGGATATGGACCTGGGTGTCGACTTTTCTGATATCGACGACGAGATGGCAGTGGCGCCGACCCGCGCCGCAGCGCCGAAGGTAGAGGCGGTGCCTACAGCGGATCTCGATTTCGATTTGGGCGGCTTCGAAGAGCAAGTGGCCAACATCGAACCGGCCGGGAGTGCGCCTGCGGCTGGGGCGACTCCGTTGGCGGATATGGATTTGGGCGATTTGGACTTTGGTGCGCCCGAGACCATTACCTCTGCACCGGTGACCGAGGATGCGCCGACCGAGGCCGGGCTGGGCGGTGCGACGGATTTCGATTTAGGGGACTTTTCCCTGGGTGAAGAGGCGGCGCAGAAAGATGAGATTGCGGCCGCCCCCTCCGCCGTCGGCGAACACGCGCTCGATTTGGACCTGGGTGATATGGATCTCGATCTGGGTGGCGCCATGGCCGAACCTTCCATAGACGACGCGGATTTCGGCGACCTTGACCTGGGTGACGTGGACGCGGTGGGCACCAAGTTGGATTTGGCAAAGGCCTACGTCGACATGGGGGAGCCCGAGAGTGCCCGCAGCATCCTCGACGAGGTGCTGAATGAAGGCGACGACGCACAGAAGAAGCAGGCCCAGGCGCTAATGGGTCAGCTGGGTTGACGGCGCCGCCGGCGCGGTTGAACCTAGCGTATCGCGTCCCCGGCAGGGTCCCTCCTGCCGGGGACGCTATTTTCCAGGTGGAGCCGGCCTGTGCCCGTGCAGTTCGCCACATCCTGTTGCGTAAGTTCGACACATCCGGAACTCGAACCCGTTCCTAATCATGCGTATCGCCCTCGGCATCGAATACGACGGCAGTCGCTACCGCGGCTGGCAGGCACAGCGGCACGATGAACGTACCGTGCAGGCAACGCTGGAGCGTGCCCTGTCGAAGGTGGCTGCCCACCCGGTGCAGCTGATCTGCGGCGGACGTACCGACGCCGGCGTGCATGCGGCGGGGCAGGTGGTGCATTTCGATACCACCGCGCAACGGCCGATGCGCGGCTGGGTGTTCGGCACCAACGCCAACATGCCCAGTGAGGTGGTGGTACGTTGGGCGCAGCCGGTGACGGACGATTTCCATGCGCGCTTCTCGGCGCTGCGCCGCGCCTACCGTTATGTGATCCTCAACCGCGAAGTAAGACCTGCCCTGCTGGCGCGCCGCGTCAGCTACGACTACCGGACGTTGGATGCCGAACGCATGGCGACGGCGGCGCAATACCTCATCGGCGAACATGATTTCTCTTCCTACCGTGCCGTGGCGTGTCAGGCGCGCAGCCCGGTGCGGAGCGTATATCGGCTCGACGTGGAGCGCCGGGCCGAGTTCATTACCATTGATGTAGAGGCCAACGGCTTTTTGCATCACATGGTGCGCAATATCGCCGGCGTGCTGATGACCATCGGTGCCGGCGAGCGGCCGGTGGAGTGGAGCCGCGAGGTGCTGCTGGCACGCGATCGCAACCTCGGCGGGGTGACCGCCTCACCCTACGGGCTCTGCCTGGTACGCATCGATTACCCGGAAGCGTTTGGGATACCCCGCCTTCCGCCTCCTGCGCTGCTCTGGTAATCTGCCTGTTTTCCTTCGCAGCGATACCATGCGCACCCGGATCAAAATCTGCGGCATCACCCGGCCGGAGGACGGCCTGGAAGCGGCCCGCCTCGGCGCCGACGCCATCGGCCTGGTGTTCTACGGCGCCAGCCCGCGCCACGTGACGCCGGCGCAGGCTCAGGCGGTGCTGGCTGCGCTGCCGCCGTTCGTCACCCGCGTCGGCCTGTTCGTCGATGCGGCGGAGGCGGAGGTGCGGGCGGTGCTCGATGCGGTAGCGCTGGACCTGCTGCAATTCCACGGCAACGAGACGCCGCAGTACTGTGCCAGTTTCGGCCGGCCGTACATCAAGGTGGTGCGCATGCGCGAGGGGGTCGACCTGGCGACCGAGGTCGAGCGTTACTGTGCTGCCCAGGGGCTGTTGCTCGATACCTTCCAGCCGGGCACACCCGGCGGTACCGGCAGCGCCTTCGACTGGGGACGGGTGCCGCAGGGATTGGCCAAGCCGATCATCCTGGCGGGTGGCCTGACGGCGGACAACGTGGCCGCGGCGGTGCGACGGGTACGGCCCTATGCGGTGGACGTCAGCGGCGGCGTGGAGCAGACCAAGGGGATCAAGAGTGCGGCCAAGATGGCGGCATTTATTCGAGGTGTAGAGAGTGCCCAAGACTGAACAACACATGAGCGGTGCCGAGCTGCAGCAGCTGCCGGATGCCGGCGGCCATTTCGGTCCCTACGGCGGCCGCTTCGTGGCGGAGACCCTGATGGGGCCGCTGGAGGAGCTGCGCCAGGCCTATGAGCGCTACAAGGACGATCCGCAGTTCATCGCCGAGTTCGAGTACGACCTGAAGCAGTTCGTCGGCCGTCCGTCGCCGCTCTACCTGGCCGAACGCTGGAGCGCCAAGCTGGGCGGCGCCAAGGTCTACCTCAAACGCGAGGATCTCAATCACACCGGCGCCCACAAGGTAAACAACACCATCGGCCAGGCACTGCTGGCCAAGCGCATGGGCAAGAGCCGCATCATCGCCGAGACCGGCGCCGGCCAGCACGGCGTGGCCACCGCCACGGTGGCGGCGCGGCTGGGGCTGAAATGCGTGGTCTACATGGGCGCGGTCGACGTCGAGCGGCAGAAGATCAATGTATTCCGCATGCGCCTGCTCGGCGCCGAGGTGGTGCCGGTCCATTCCGGCTCCAAGACCCTGAAGGACGCGCTCAACGAGGCAATGCGCGACTGGGTCAGCAACATCGACGACACCTTTTACATCATCGGCACCGTGGCCGGTCCCCATCCCTATCCGGCGATGGTGCGCGACTTCCAGTCGGTGATCGGCCGCGAGGCGCGCGAGCAGTGCCTGGAGCAGGAGGGGCGGCTGCCCGACGCCCTGGTAGCTTGCGTCGGCGGCGGTTCCAATGCCATGGGGCTGTTCTATCCGTTCCTGGCCGACGAGGCGGTGGCCATGTACGGCGTCGAGGCGGGGGGCGAGGGGATCGCCAGCGGCCGCCACGCGGCCCGCTTCGCCACCGGCCGCCCCGGCGTGCTGCACGGCCAGCGTACCTATCTGATGGAGGACGAGGACGGCCAGATCATCGAGTCGCACTCGGTCTCTGCCGGTCTCGACTACCCCGGCGTCGGTCCCGAGCACGTCTGGCTCAAGGAGAGCGGGCGCGCGACCTACGTCTACGCCACCGACGAGGAGGCGCTGGCCGCCTTCCACGACCTGACGCGCACCGAGGGCATCATGCCGGCCCTGGAGTCGAGCCACGCACTGGCCTATGCGACCAAGCTGGCGCCGACCATGGCCCCGGATCGGATCATCATCGTCAACCTGTCGGGTCGCGGCGACAAGGACATCCACACCGTCGCCGCACTGGAGGGAATCACGGTATGAGGAACGCGAGCAGGAGTAATACTCTCGCCAAGGCGCCAAGCTCGCAAAGAAGGAGTGGTGTAATGATTTTATCTTGGCGCGCTTGGCGTCTTGGCGAGAGAAACCGGTTTTTCGTTTCCAATCCAGGGGATGTACGATGAGCCGGCTCGCACAACGTTTTGCCGATCTGAAGGCGGCCGGCCGCACGGCGCTGATCCCGTTCGTCACCGCTGGCGATCCCAACCCGGAGCTGACGGTGCCGCTGATGCACGCCATGGTGGCCAACGGCGCCGATGTGATCGAGCTGGGCGTCCCCTTTTCCGATCCGATGGCCGACGGCCCGGTGATCCAGCGCGCCAGCGAGCGGGCCCTGGAGCATCACGTCAGCCTGCGCGGGGTGCTGGAGGTGGTGCGCACCTTCCGCCGTCAGGACCCGGACACCCCGGTGGTGCTGATGGGCTACCTCAACCCGGTGGAAGTGATGGGCTACGCCGCCTTCGCCGAACAGGCGGCGCAGGCGGGCGTCGACGGCGTGCTGACCGTCGACCTGCCGCCGGAAGAGGCGGAGCCGTTCCTCGCGGCCCTGCGTCCCCACGGTCTCGACCCCATCTTTCTGCTGGCGCCGACTACGGCGGAGGGCCGTATCGGCACTATCTGCAAGGTGGCCAGCGGTTTCGTCTACTACGTCTCGGTCAAGGGCGTCACCGGAGCCGCCACGTTGGATGTGGAGGCGGTGCGCAGCCAGGTGGCGCGCATCCGCAGCCACACCGGCCTGCCGGTCGGCGTCGGCTTCGGCATCAAGGACGGTCCGTCGGCCGCCGCCGTGGCCCAGGTGGCCGATGCGGTCATCGTCGGTAGCGCCCTGGTACGCCGCATTGAGGAACTGCGGGACGATCCTGATACACTATTGGCCCAGATTTCCGGTTTCGTCGACGAATTGCGCCGCGCCATCGACGGCGCCCGCTAATCGTTCACGACAGCCGCCGAAGGACTAGAATCATGAGTTGGTTACAAAAATTTCTGCCCTCGACCATCCGCACCGAAGGTGGTGCCAGCAAGCGCTCGGTGCCGGAAGGGCTGTGGGCCAAATGCCCCGATTGCAGTGCTGTGCTGTACCGGGCGGAACTGGAGCGTAACCTGGAAGTATGCCCCAAGTGCGACCACCACATGCGCATCGGCGCACGGCGCCGGCTGGACGCCTTTCTCGACCCGGAGCCGCGGGTCGAGATCGCCTCCGGTCTACAGCCGGTGGACGTGCTCAAGTTCCGTGACAGCAAGCGCTACAAGGATCGCTTGGTGCAGGCCCAGAAGAACACCTCGGAGAATGATGCGCTGATCGTGACCATGGGCGAGGTGAAGTCGCTGCCGCTGGTGGCCGCCGCCTTCGAGTTTTCCTTCATGGGCGGTTCGATGGGATCGGTCGTAGGCGAGAAATTCGTACGCGCGGTCAATACCGCGATCGAACACAACATCCCCTTGGTCTGTTTCGCCGCTTCCGGTGGAGCGCGCATGCAGGAGGCGTTGTTCTCGTTGATGCAGATGGCCAAGACTTCGGCGGCGCTGACCAAGCTGTCCGACCGCGGCCTGCCGTTCATCTCCGTCCTGACCGACCCGACCATGGGCGGCGTTTCGGCCAGTTTCGCCATGCTCGGCGATGTCCATATCGGCGAGCCCAAGGCGCTGATCGGCTTCGCCGGTCCGCGCGTCATCGAGCAGACGGTGCGTGAAACCCTCCCTGAAGGTTTCCAGCGCAGCGAGTTTCTGTTGGAGAAAGGTGCCATCGATCTGATCATCGATCGCCGCGATATGCGTGATCGCATTGCCAGCCTGTTGGCCATGCTTACCCAACGTCCCGCGCCCTAGTCTACTAGTGGCGCCCCTTCTTCGGGGTTTCAGCCATGTTTGAGAATTTGCGGGCATGGATGGCCATTTATTGTCGGGAGCCGGTGTTGGCCAGTGAGGTGGTGAAGGCGGCCAACAGCGCCTACTACCGCAGCGGCGATGGCGAGGTCACCAGCGTGGAACAGGCCGTGAGCCGACTGGGCGTCGATCGGCTCAGCACCATCACGCTCGCCATTTTAATGCGGCCGGCCTTCGAGATTAAACCGATCTACTTCCGCTTTTTCTCCAAATATCTGTGGCAGCATTCGCAGGATTGCGCCGTTGCCTGCGCCGAGCTGGCACGCCAAGCGGGCGAAGACTACTTCACGGCCTATCTGATAGGGCTGGTGCATGACATCGGCAAATTGGTGATCTTCCAGGCGCTGATGCGGGCGATGAAGAGCGCCCATCCCGATGTCCATCCCAATCCTACCTTGATCGGCACCATCGTCGACCGCACCTCGCTGCAACTCTCATGCGTATCGCTCAAACATTGGGAACTGCCCGGTGTGGTGCAGCGCGCCGTATGCGAGCAGGTGAACACGGGCCGTGAGCCGACGGGATTGTCGCGTCTCGGCGAACTGTTGTTTTCCGCCAATCTGCTCAGCGAGTTCCACCTGTTGCTGAGTGACGGACGGCTGGATGACGAACAGGCCGACCGGTTGCTCCAACCCTATGGCATTTCTGCTGCCATGGTCCACTCGCTGTTTCGGGATCCCGCTTAGGACCTTGATGCGCTTCTCTTCTCTGGACGGATGGCTGAGTTGGCAGGAGACACTGCATCCGAACGAGATTGAACTCGGTCTGGAGCGCGTTGCTGCAGTGGCGCGGGGGCTCGGGTTGTTGCCCGCCCCGTTTCTCGCCATCACGGTCGGCGGCACCAACGGTAAGGGTTCCACCGTCGCCATGTTGGAAGCGATCCTGCGGGCGGCCGGCTATCGGGTCGGCGCCTACGTTTCACCGCATCTCCTGCGCTACAACGAGCGGGTCCGCGTTGACGGCACCGATGCCGCCGATACGGCGCTGTGCGAGGCGTTCGAGCGGGTGGATCAGGCGCGCGGCGCCATCAGCCTCACCTATTTCGAATTCGCGACCCTGGCGGCGCTGGATATTTTTTGTCGGCGCGGGGTCGAAGTCGTGGTGTTGGAAGTGGGGATGGGCGGGCGCCTCGATGCGGTCAATATCTGCGCTCCGGATGTCGCGGTCGTCACCACGGTCGATCTGGACCATGCCCAGTGGTTGGGTAACGACCGCGAGGCGATTGGGTTCGAAAAGGCCGGCATTTTTCGCGCCGGGCGACCCGCCGTGTTCGGCAGTGCCGATCCTCCCGCCAGCGTGTCGGCGCATGCTGCCGCCATCGGCGCACGGCTGTACCGGTTCGGCCAGGATTTCGGCTATGTGCAGGAGGATGACCACTGGCGCTGGTGGTTTGGGCAGCGGCAACGCCATGCCTTGCCGCTGCCGGCCCTGCGCGGCCGTTCGCAGTTGCAGAATGCCGCCGGCGTGCTCGCTGCGCTGGAATTGATGGCAGAGCGATTGCCCGTGGCGCAGGGGCAGATCCGTGAGGGTCTGCTGGAGGTGCGGCTTGCGGGCAGGTTTCAGGTGGTGCCGGGTGCGGTGACACTGATCATGGACGTGGCCCACAATCCCGAAGCGGCACGGGAGCTGGCGTCCAATCTTGCCGCCATGCCTGCTGCCGGGCGCACACTGGGGGTGGTGGGCATGCTGGCGGACAAGGATATCGACAGTGTGGTCGTCGCGCTGCGCGCGCGCATCGACCGCTGGTATCCGGCGGATCTGGCGGTGGCGCGCGGCGCATCGGCCTCGCGGCTGGTGGCGGCCCTGGCCGCGGCGGGTGCCGCGGACGAGACCGTCGTGCCGTCCGCATCGGTGGCGACGGCACTGGCGGTGGCGCAACGGGATGCGGTCGCCGGCGACCGCATTGTGATCTTCGGCTCGTTTCACACGGTGGCAGCGGCCTTGCAGCGACCCGTATAATGGCGCAGCGAGGACGGAAGCCAGCCGTCGGGAGGTTTATACGTTGAACGATCATCTGAAACAGCGCCTAGTGGGCGCTGTGGTACTGGTGGCCTTGGCCGTAATTTTCGTGCCGATGCTGTTGCAGGGCCACAAACGTTCCGGTATCCCCATGTTCGGCAGCAACGTACCGTCCAAGCCCGACCTGAAGGCGGGCGAGATCGATATTCCGCTCCAGGTGCCGTCCCCGGCGCCCGCCGCCGCGGCTACTGCAATCGAGCAAGTGGCAAAACCGGCGCCGGCGGCTCGGCCTGCGCCCAAGGCGGCCGCGCCGGCTGCCGTTCCGGCGGTACCGTCGGCACCGGCGCAGACGCTGAAACCAGCGGTTCCGGTGTCCACCACGCCGCCGGCGGAGGCATGGGCGGTGCAGGTGGGCAGTTTCGGCGAGGTCCACAACGCAATGAAACTGCGCGACTCGTTGCGTGCCAAGGGGTATCCGGCCTATGTCGAACAGATAAGGGTGTCGCACGGCGCTTCCTATCGTGTGCGGGTCGGTCCTATGCTGGCGCGCGGCGAGGCGGTGACGCTGCAGGGCAAGCTGGAGGCCAAACTGCATATGCGGGGGATTGTGGTGCATCAACCCTGACGCAAGGTATCCTTTTGCTACAAGCCCAGCTCTGTTAAAATCCCGCGCTTTCCGCGGCCATGCGCTAACGCAGCAACGAACGCCCCTGGGCGAACCGATGAACTGGGTTGATTTTTTTATTCTTGGGATACTCGGTATCTCCGTGCTGATCAGTCTGTGGCGCGGGTTCACGCACGAGGCGCTGTCTCTGGCCGGCTGGGTGCTCGCCGTCTGGATTGCAGTCACCTTCGCGCGCCACCTCGACGGGATGCTGCGCTCGCACATCGAAACACCGTCGTTGCGACTGATTGTCGCTTTCGCCATTCTGTTCTTTCTTACGTTGATGATCGCCGGTTTGATCACCTACCTGGCGGTCCAGTTGATCAAAAAGACCGGTTTGACCGGTACCGATCGCGTGATCGGCATCATTTTTGGTTTGGCGCGCGGTGGCGTCATCGTTACCGTGTTGGTGCTGCTGGCCGGCTTAACCGCCATGCCGCACGACCCGTGGTGGCATCACTCTGCGCTGTTGCCCTATTTTGAGCATTCGGCGATCTGGGTGCGGGGCTGGTTGCCGTCCGATCTCGCCAAGAGTATCCATTACTAGCGGTCAGGTTGCGGCGCCGGCGGCGTCGCAAACGAAATTCAGAGGGGCATTGCGATGTGCGGGATTATCGGCATGGTAGGCAGAAGTACGGTCAACCAGGCGATCTATGACGGCCTGACCGTACTGCAGCATCGTGGACAGGATGCCGCTGGGATGATGACCTGCGACGCCGGCCGGTTGTTTCTGCGTAAGGATAACGGCTTGGTGCGCGATGTGTTCCAGCCGCGGCACATGATCAAGCTGCGCGGGAATATGGGTATCGGCCATGTGCGCTATCCCACCGCCGGCTGCTCCTCTTCGGCGGAGGCCCAACCGTTCTACGTCAACTCGCCGTTCGGCATCGCGCTGGCCCACAACGGCAATCTGACCAATGCCGATACGCTCAATGAAGAGGTGTTCCACGACGACTTGCGCCACGTCAATACCGGCTCCGACTCGGAGATTCTGCTCAATGTGTTCGCCCACGAATTGCAGCGCCAGGGCAAGCTGCGCATCGAACCGGACGACATCTTCGACGCCGTGGCGCGAGTGCATAATCGGGTCAAGGGCGGCTACGCCGCGGTGGCCATGATCATCGGCTATGGGGTCGTCGGTTTTCGTGATCCGTTCGGCATTCGACCGCTGTTCATCGGCAAGCGCACCACGTGTGATGGGGATGAATTCGTGCTCGCTTCGGAGAGTGTGGCGGTTGACACGCTGGGATTCGAGCGCGTGCGTGACGTGGAGCCGGGCGAGGCGGTATTCATCGGCGAGGACGGTAGCTTTCATGCGCGCCAGTGCGCCGCCCATCCGGTGCACTCGCCCTGTATCTTCGAATATGTCTATTTCGCCCGTCCCGACTCGATCATCGACGGCATCTCCGTCTACAAGGCGCGGCTGCGCATGGGCGAGCGGCTGGCGCAGAAGATCCTGCGGGAATTTCCGCAACACGATATCGATGTGGTGATCCCCATCCCCGATACCAGCCGCACTTCGGCGTTGCAACTCGCCAATAACCTGGACGTGCTCTACCGCGAGGGATTCATCAAGAATCGCTACATCGGTCGTACCTTCATCATGCCGGGGCAGAAGCAGCGCAAGAAATCGGTACGCCAGAAACTCAACGCCATCGGTCTGGAGTTCAAAGGCAAGAACGTATTGCTGGTGGACGACTCCATTGTGCGTGGCACCACTTCCAAGGAGATTATCCAAATGGCGCGTGAAGCCGGCGCCAACAAGGTCTATTTCGCCTCGGCGGCGCCCCCGGTGCGCTTCCCCAATGTCTACGGCATCGACATGCCGACTTCGGCGGAATTGATCGGTTATGGTCGCAACGACAAGGAGATTGCTGAGGTCATCGGCGCCGACTGGCTGGTC
>DFMR01000042.1 GCA_002376325.1 Proteobacteria bacterium UBA3588
TCGGGGTCAACTACCGGCTGCGTCCGACCGTCTCGTTCAAGGTCGAATATCGCTACGGCAGCCACAACGCCCTGGTCGCCCCCGACGGCTGGCTCGCCTCCTTTGCGGTGCTGTTCTGATCCATGGCGCGCACTGTTCGACAGCTCGTTGCCGCGCTTGCCTTCGGGTGTAGCCTGGGCCTGTGCGCCGGCGTCGCCCGGGCCGAGACGCAGATTGCGGTCATCGTTGCCAACGACGCACCCCGCCTCGCTCTGGACGACACCACGCTGCGCGATATCTACCTGAAACGGATCTACCTCGACCAGGCGGGGCATCCGTTTGTTCCGGTCAATCTGCCGCCGGGCAACCCGTTGCGCAGCGTCTTTTCCGCCGCGACGTTCCACATGAAAGGCCAGCAGTTGCAGGACTACTGGAACCGGCGCTACTTCCAGGGCATCAGCCCGCCCTATGTGCTCGGCTCGGAGGAGGCGGTGATCCAGT
The DNA here is from genome assembly GCA_002376325.1 of Proteobacteria bacterium UBA3588. Classification (GTDB taxonomy): domain Bacteria; phylum Pseudomonadota; class Gammaproteobacteria; order Thiohalomonadales; family Thiohalomonadaceae; genus Sulfurivermis. Next base: position 481 of record DFMR01000042.1, read on the forward strand.
TCGTGGCCGAGACGCCCGGCGCCATCGGCTACATCGACACCTGCCACCTCGACGGCCGTGTCCACCCGCTGTTGCTGTTGCCGGTGCCCCAAACCGAGCGCCGCGCCGTGGCGGCCCAATGCCCCCACAACACCGATCCGGACTCCTGAGGCAGCGCCGGGCGCCACCGCACAGCCCTGCAAATAACAGTGACATTTTTTGCGCACTGCAATTCCTTGCAGGCTTCCTCATGCCCTATAAAAACACGCTTTATTCCATAAATTCATAATATTACGTGCATGGCACGATTATCGCTCCGGGCAATGGCGCCATCGCCATTTGCAGGAGAGCAGAGATGCATCGTTGTGCCCCGACCATCGCTACCGATCCGTGTGTCCTTGACGGCGTACGGCCGTTCCTGACGGAACTACAGACGCCGATCACCCTGAGCGTCGCGCCGTCCGGACACTGCGCGCGACCCACCGTCGAATCCTTCATTCACGGCGTGTTCCGGCATGCCTATGGCGCCGACGTGCGGGCCTTCTATCCGACGCTGCTCGGCTTCCGCTCAGGCCTGGAGCTGCGCGCCGCCGCCGGCTACCGCGACGGCAGCGAACGGCCGCTGTTCTCCGAACAGTATCTGCCGCAAGCGGCGCACCGCATGATCGCTGCCCAGCTCGGCACCGAGGTCAGCGAAACCGAGCTGGTCGAGGTCGGCAACCTGGCCCTGGCAGGCACCGGGGAGGCGCGTTGGGTCATCGCCGCGGTGACGGTATTCCTCCATCAACTGGGCTACCGCTGGGTCCTGTTCACCGCGGTCAAATCGCTGTTCAACGCCTTCCGGCGCCTGGGGTTGAATCCCATCCAACTGGCCGCGGCGGATCGCGGTCGCCTGGCCGATGGCGGCGAACGTTGGGGCCGTTACTACGACGCGCGGCCGGTGGTCTGCGCCGGCAACATTGCGGCGGGTTACCGCAAACTGCGCAACCACATATCGGCGCAGCAGCCGGCGCTCCACGCGCTGCTTAACGACGCGGCGCACCAGGCTGCGTTGCTCCGCAGCATGCCGCATTCGCTGTGCGGAGGTGTGCGATGAGACGCATCCTCGAGCGCATCGCCGATCACGCCCGTATGCAGCCCGGTCAGGTGGCGCTGACCGACACCGTCAGCAGCCTCACCTATCAGGATCTGCACGGCGCCATCAGGCACATGGCGGAACATCTGCGCGGCAGCCGCGTGGCGCTGTTGATGGGTAACAGTTGCGCCTGGGCGGTGATCGACCTGGCGCTGCAACAACGCGGTGCCACCTGCATTCCCATCCCGCCCTTCTTCAGCGAGGCGCAGGTGACACACCTCATCGGCGACGCCGAACCGGATCTGATCGTCACCGACCAGCCCGAGCGGCTGGAACAGCTGCTGCACATCTCACCCTCGGCGCAGTGGGTGGCGGCAAATAAGTGGGTCACGGTGTTCCAGTTGCCCCTGGTCCCCGTGCGCGAGCTGCCGCCGGATACCGCCAAGATTACCTACACCTCGGGCACCACCGGCCAACCCAAGGGCGTATGCCTTTCCGGCGACGCGATCGCCCAGGTCACTCTCGCCCTGGGTGCCGCGGTAGGCGCCACCGCCGCCGACCGCACCCTTTCGGTACTGCCGCTGGCCACCTTGCTGGAGAACATCGGCGGGGTCTACGCACCGCTCTACCACGGCGGCACCGCGGCACTTCCCGATCTGGCCGAATGCGGCATCGCCGGCTCCAGCGGCGTGCAACCCGAGCGGTTCATCGCCGCGTTCCACCGCTTCGCCCCCACCGCCGCCATCCTGGTGCCGCAGTTGCTCAAGTTGCTGGTCCAGTCGGTGGCGGCCGGTGCCGCCGTTCCCGATTCGCTGCGCTTCATGGCGGTGGGCGGCGCACCCTGCTCGCGCACGCTCATCGAGCGTGCCCGCAGTCACGGCCTGCCGGTTTACCAGGGCTACGGACTGTCGGAGGCGACATCGGTGGTGAGCCTCAATCGTCCCGGCGACGCGAACGGAACGGGTGTCGGCCGCCCCCTGCCGCACGTGCGGATACGCATCGCCGCGGACGGCGAAATCATCGTCGGCGGCAGTCTGTTCAGCGGCTATCTCGGCGCCCCGGCAAAGGCCGCACGCGAGTGGGCCACCGGCGACCTGGGCTACCTCGACGCCGAAGGGTATCTGCACGTCACCGGCCGCAAGAAGACCGCCTATGCCACCGCCTACGGCCGCAAGGTCGCGCCGGAGTGGATCGAGAGCGAACTGACCGGCGATCGCAGCCTGTTGCAGGCCGCGGTGTTCGGCGAGGCGCGCCCGTGCAACGTGGCGGTGATCGTGCCGCATCCCACGGCAACCGCGGCGCAACTTAGCAGCGCCGTTGCCGCCGCCAACGCCCGCCTTCCCGACTACGCCCGCATCGCCGCGTGGTATCGCGCCGACGCCCCGTTTTCGCTGAACAACGGCCTGGCCCGCACCTCCGGTAGCCCGGATCGCGCGGCGATTGCACGCCGCTACGCCGATGAAATCGATGTCCTATACGCAGGAGAAAAACAGTATGTCGTTATATGAGCGGCTCGTGTCGGAAACCGCAGCGAGCAGAAATGAATTTCTCGCGATACCGCTACTGCAGCAGGCGCTGCAAGGCGACGTCACGCTCGATCAATATCGGGCCTTTCTCGCCCAGGCCTATCACCATGTCCGCCACACCGTGCCGTTGCTGATGGGATTCGGTTATCACCTGCCGGAACGGCTGCAATGGCTGCATGCCGCGGTGATGGAATACATCGACGAGGAGAAGGGACACGAAGAGTGGATCCTCGATGACATCGCCGCCTGCGGCGGCGATGTGGCCGCGGTATGCGCAGCCGGTCCGGCGGCGTCGACGGAAGTGATGGTCGCTTACGCCCACGACGTGATCCGGCGCTGCAATCCCATCGGCTTCTTCGGCATGGTGTTCGTCCTCGAAGGCACCAGCGCGCAACTGGCGACGCGCGCCGCCGACGTCATCGCGCGCCGGTTGCAATTGCCGCTGAGCGCATTCCGCTATCTGACGTCCCATGGTTCTCTCGATCAGGACCACGTGGCGTTTTACCGCACGCTCATCGACAAACTCGACGCCCCCGAGGATCAACACGCGCTGATCCACGGCGCCAATCTGTTCTATCGCCTCTACGGCGACATCTTCCGCTCCCTCGCACCGACCACGACACATTAAGGAGACCGCCATGCGAACCGTCACCGCCATCCTTCGCAGCCTCCTGCTGCTGTCCCTCGCCGCACTTCCGGCCGTGGCGGGCGCCGACACCCTGGACGCTGCGCTGCTCGGCATTCAGCATCAATGGGCACACATCGCCTACCAGCTGCCCAAGGCGCAGCAGGAGAACGCCTTCGTACAGCTGGACGCCAATGCCGCCGCACTCGTCAAGCAATATCCCAATCGCGCCGAACCGAAACTTTGGCAGGCGATCGTCCTCAGCTCGGAGGCCGGCGTGCGCGGCGGTTTCGGTGCCCTGTCGCTGGTCGATCGGGCGCGCGACCTGCTGCTGGCGGCCGAGAAGATCGATCCCACTGCGATGAACGGCTCGATCTACACCACGCTCGGCAGCCTCTATTACCAGGTTCCGGGCTGGCCATTGAGCTTCGGCAGCGACTCCAAGGCGAAAGCCCTGCTGCTCAAGGCGTTGCAGTTCAATCCCAACGGCATCGATCCCAATTACTTCTACGGTGATTTTCTTTTCCGCAACGGCCGCAAGCCGGAGGCGTTGGCGGCGCTGGACAAGGCGTTGCAGGCGCCGCCTCGTCCCGACCGGGCGCTGGCCGATCAGGGACGGCGGAAACAGATCCGCGCACTCATCGCCAAGATGAAGAACGAAGGCTGAAGCCCGTCATCACTACAAGGACATCACGATGGAACTCCGATCCAAACGCATACTCGTCACCGGCGCGGCCGGCGGCATCGGCAGCCAACTGGTGGAGCTGCTCGCCGCGCGCGGTGCCCAGTTGTGTCTGGTCAATCGCGGAGCCGACTCCGCCGCCGGCCTGGTGCAACTGGCGCAACAGGTTTCTGCCGAAGCGCTGGTGGTGCAGGCGGACATCACCGTCGACGAGGAACGGCAACAGGCGTTGCGCAGCATGCGTGAGTCCTTCGGCGGGATCGACGTGCTGATCAATCTCGCCGGCATGCTCGACTTCCGACTGTTCAGCGAGACCGACAGCGAGGTGATCCCGCGATTGCTGAAGGTCAACGTCGAGGCGCCGATGCAGCTGGCGCGCGCAGTGCTACCGGGGATGATCGCCCAGGGCGGCGGTCGCATCGTGAATATCGGCTCGATGTTCGGCAGTATCGGCTTCCCCCTGTTCGCGGCCTACTCGGCCAGCAAGTTCGCCCTACGCGGATTTTCCCAGGCACTGCGGCGCGAACTCTCGGGTAGCGGCGTCGGCGTCACCTATGTGTCGCCGCGCGCGGTAAAGACGCCGTTCAATCCCGAGGTGGTCCATCTGATGGCCGAGCGCGGCCTGATGCGGATGGACGATGCCGCGTGGGTCGCCGCGCGCATCGTCGCCGCCATTGAAAAGGAGAAGGACGAGGTCTACCTCGGTTTTCCCGAAAGTCTGTTCGCGCGCATCAACGCATTGCTGCCGCGCCTGGTCGACGGGGCGCTGATAAGGCAGCTGCCCTCACTCGTCGCCTTCAGTCGTCAGGCGTGACGAACTGCCCCAACCAATAACACACAACAACCCAGGAGAAAGTTTTATGCGAACCCGGTTACTGGCGTCACTGCTGCTGCTCGGCAGCGCCACCGCGGCCCATGCGTCCGCCTGGTATGTGGTCGGCGCAATCAGTCAGTCGACGGCCGACCTCGACCGGACGGCCCTCGATTCCACCCTGACCAATAACGGCGCGACCGCCCTGAGCTCGCACCAGTCGGGCACCCACGACCAGTGGCGCCTGCAATTGGGCTACCGGCTCAACCCCTATCTGGCGCTCGAAGCGGGTTACATCGACCTCGGCAGCGCCAAGTACTCCGCGACCTTCAGCGGCGGTAGCACGACGGTCGACTGGAAGTCCGGCGGCGTCGACCTCGCTGCGGTCGGCACCCTGCCCATCGGCGACCAACTCTCACTGCTCGGCAAGGTCGGCCTCATCGACGCCAAGACCACCGGCGACTGGCACGACAGCGGTATCGCCGGGCTGCCCGCCGGCGGCGTCAACAAAACCGCATTGCATTCCTTCATCGGTCTCGGCGCAGCCTATGCGCTCACGCTGCGCACCAGCCTCCGTGGCGAGTACGAATATTTCAACGGCATCGGCGACAGCCACACCACAGGCAGCGCCAACGTCAACGTGTTGTCCATCGGGATTAGCTACCGGTTCTGATTGCGTTTTGGTGGCAAGCGCGCACGGACGCGCGCAATTTTATCTTGTCAGCGCAATGAACAGCTGTGGCAACCGTTCCGGCAATCTTTCGATACGATCGATAACGCTATAGTTGTTGGCACCGAAGATGTCGGCCACATAATCGTCGGCGTTGGCGTCGAGGTTGATGCAGTAGGTGAAGATGCCTTTGCGCTCCAGCTCCTTCACCGCAACACGCGCATCTTCGATCAGCAGGCGTTCGTCGTGCGCGTCGACATCCGACGGCTCGCCGTCGGTCAACACCAGCATCAGCTTCTTGTCGGCCGGACGCGCCTCCANNTAGCGCACGTCGTGGCGGGTATTGGAGTGGAAGCCGGCGATGGCGAAGCTGTCGCCCAGATGCTCGATGGCCCAGGCCAGCAGGGATACCGCCTCCTGGCTCAGCTCCAGTATGGTCTGGTCCGAACCGGCAACCGTTTCGTTGAGCGAGGCGGAGAGATCGAGCAGCAGCATCACCGCGATATTGCGCCCCGCCGTGCGGTGGCTCATGTTGATGCGCGGGTCGGGCGTGGCGCCGCTCTTGAAATCGATCAGTGAACGGATCGCGATGTCGAGATCCAGTTCGCTGCCCTCTTCCTGATAGCGGATGCGCACCTTGTCCTGCGGCTTGAGCAGATCGAGCATGCGCTTCAAGCGCTTGGCCAGCGCCTCGTGCTTCTGCAACAGGCGATCGATGTCGGCCGGGTTGCCCTTCGGGTGCAGCCCCTCGTACAGGCTGACCCAGTCCGGACGGTAGGTCTGGCTGTTGTAATCCCATTCGGGGTAGTGACGCGGCGGCAACGATTGCAGTTCCGACTCCTTCTTCAGCTTCTTGTCCGGATCGTCGAAAAAATCCTCGTCGTCGCTGTCTTCGATATACATCCACATGTGGCGGTTATCGTCGCGATAATCGATCACCGTGTCGTCGAAATAGACTTTGGGCAGCTGGTCGCTCTGGCGACGGGTACGCGCCACATAGGCCAGCGCCAGATCGGCGACCTCGCGGGTACTGGACGCGCCATCGGCCAGCAGCGCGTGAAAACGTCCGACGAAATCGCGCAGGTCGGGATCGTTGTAGAGATGTCCCGGGTCGAGCAGGGCGCGCGAGATGATCGCCAGGCGGTGGCGCAGACAGGAGGTGGTCTCCGGATCGCAGTCGCCCTCTTGGGGCAGCGGATGCAGCGCCAGCAGAATGCGGCGCAGGCCGGGGTACTCCCGCAGCAAAAGCAGATCGACGCGGCAATCCTCGAAGAACTCCGCCGCCATGCGCTGAAACGGGCTGTAGTTGTCGGCGATGATCGGCGTCGTCCAGCGCCGGTGGCCGACCATGTGGGCCAGCACGGCGCGATAACGATCGATACCGCCGATGCCGTTGTGGCTGTCGAACACGTCGGGCACGCGCATGCCCAGCCGGTCGTAATAGGGCACCGGTTTGCGCAGCTCGTCGAACGCCGTGGAATAGGGCACCAGCTGATCGCTCTCTTCCCACAGTCCGCGCAGATAAAGGTCGAGCTTGCGCTCCACATCGGCGAACAGCACGCCGCGCCGCTCGCGTTGCAGGACCGCGCGGCTGTCGGCCGACTTCAAGGCGAAGTATTCCGCCTGGCGGTCCGGATGGTTGCGGTAGTTGCGGATGCCGTACTCGACCCAGTTGCGCACACCGGCCATGGAGAGCTGATTGAACAGCAACGGCGCCTGTTGGAAAAACTCCGGCAGAGCGGGGCTGGGGAAGGTGGTGTGATGGCCGTGGATGGAACCGGTGGTGCGGTCCATCAGCTCCTGCGCGATATCCAGATAGTGGCGCAACTGCTCCAGCGAATGCTGACGCCCGGCCACCGGGGCCAGCGTCTGCAGGAACGGGGTGATCGCCTTGCCGTTGGGCGATTTCTGCATGGCGTGGATGAAGGTCATCACCGGCGCCAGCGCCTCTTCGTCCACCGCCTTCACCACCGAAGGCCACTCTTCGAGAAACACCAGGATCGGTTCGACGCCGCGGCCCAACTTGCCGAGGACGCGGGCCGCGTCGAGATAGGCGGAGAGACCGTCGCGGCTGAGCACCGCCAGGGCCTCCACCATGGTGTCCTCAAACACCTCCCGGACCTGGGGGAAGCCGCTGTCGAGCTGCTTCCAATAGGCTTTCATCAGAGGATGTTCGTATTCAGTTTCCGTCATGGCCGTTATCTAAAAGCAAAGAAATATTAACCACAGGGAACACGGGGGGCACGGGGATAACTCGGATACGAAATAAGTGTTCGGAAATGGTGATCATCACACCCCTCATCCCAACCTTCTCCCTGAGGGAGAAGGGGCAAGATAGTGGTTACCATTTCGGAACGCCTATTTAGGCGGCGTTATCCGTGATTTTGGCTGGAAACCCCGTGTCCCCCATGTCCCCCGTGGTTCGTTCTTGGCATGTTTTCGGTGACGCTTTTCTGCGTTACGCAAAGGTGGCGTCGATGGCGTGATCCAGCGTGTCGCGGATATCGGCATCATCGGTGATCGGCCGCACCAGCGCCATGCGGCAGGCGTCGCGCGGTTCGACGCCGTCCTTGATCAGGGTGGCGGCGTAGACCAGCAGACGGGTGGAGATCCCTTCGTCGAGGCCGTGCCCCTTCAGGTTGCGCGCGGCGTGGCCGATCTTCACCAGTTTGGCGGCGACCTCCGGTTCCAGTGCGCTCTCCTTGGCCAGGATGGCGCTCTCCAGTTCGGTCTCGGGGTAATCGAACTCGAAGGCGGTGAAGCGCTGCTTGGTCGACTGCTTCAGGTCCTTCATCAGTGACTGATAGCCGGGGTTGTAGGAGATCACCAGTTGGAAGTCGGGGTGCGCCGCGATCAACTCGCCCTTCTTGTCCAACGGCAGGGTGCGCCGATGGTCGGTCAACGGATGGATCACCACGGTGGTGTCCTGACGCGCTTCCACTATCTCGTCCAGATAGCAGATGGCGCCGATACGGGCGGCGGTGGTGAGCGGACCGTCGAGCCAGCGGGTGCCGTTGGCGTCCAGCAGATAGCGGCCGACCAGATCGGAGGCGGTCATATCCTCGTTGCAGGCCACGGTGATCAGCGGCTTGCCCAGCTTCCAGGCCATGTACTCGACAAAGCGCGACTTGCCGCATCCGGTAGGCCCCTTGATCATCACCGGCAGACGGTTACGGTAAGCCGCCTCGTACAGCGCCACCTCATTACTCTGTGCCTGATAGTAGGGCTCGCTGGTTACCTTATACTGCTCGACATCGACCATGACAAAAACCTCGTAGACGGCGGCGCCCGAGTGCGACGCGTAGCGTGACGCAGTATTTTACTTGAGTGACATATAAAGAACAGTCACGTTATCTGATTAGATTATTCAGCAATTATTTATGTACAACTGATCCTGCCGGCACTTGGCGGATGCGCCAGAACACCGGGAAACGCGGCTTGCCGCTGGCGGTCAGCCCCTGATATCTGAAGGTGACGACACTGCCGACAGGCGGCGGCGAGCGCCGCTCCGCGTCGCTCAACCCAGACCCCAGCGAGAAGCGCGTGCCGTTCGGCAACTTCACCCGCAGCGAACCGACCATGCCGGTGTATTTGCCCCTGCCGGGAGTGTAGCCGACCACCGTTGCCTCGGTATCCTCGAACGACTTGACCTTGAGCAGGCTGTCGCTGCGCCCCGCCACATAGGGCGCCCCCGCCGCATGCAGCACCACCCCTTCGCCGCCCCGGCGTTCCACCTGATGCAGAAAGGCGAGCAACTGCGCCTTGCCCGCGCAGCGGCGTTGTTCGACCAGCCGTATCGCGTTGGAAGGATGGGCCGTAAGCCAGGACTGCACCGTCGTCAGACGCGCCTCGAACGGCCCGCTGCCGCCCGGCGCCTCGAACACCATGTAGTGGATTTTCGACCAGCCCGGCCCAGGCGACGCGTCGCGCACGATGGATGCCGTCTGCGCGAACCGGCCGCGTCCGGCCCACAGCTCGCCGTCGAGGGCAAACGGCGGCAGCTGTCTACGCAGCGCGTCGGGAATGGCGACGGGCCGGCCCTGGCGCGTCCACATGCGCGCACCGTCCCAGTAGCCGCGGATGCCGTCGTATTTCTCGCTCATCCACCAGCCGGTGGGATCGATGCTCGCGTTCCAGCGTTTGAGCAGCGTAAGCGGCGGGGTTTCGGCCACCGCAATGGAAAATGACGTGAGCAACAGCAGCGCCGTCGCTGCGAAAATCAGAAAAGTGCGAATCCTTGCCATGATATCTCCTCCTTGAGAATCGGTACGGCCCCGTTGGGCCGTGCCCGCCGGCCTTAGCCGTTTGAAACTAGCGTCCTATTTCAGCAGCGGGTGATCCTTGGGTAGTTGCTTGGCGTGCCACAACGCCAGCTTGTGCCGCATGGATTTCTGCGAGACCTGATCCTCCGGCAGCGGCTGGATCACCTTGTCGTGCACCAGCAGCCGGTAGATGTACTCGATCTTGGCCGTGGCCGAATCGGTCGCCTCGAAGATTACGGCGCCGCGCGCCTCGCCGTACTTCACGCCGGCCAGTATCGCTTCCTTCACCAGTGCCGCTTCGTTTTTCAGTTCCTTCATCGCGCCCTCCCGTGTCACCAGAAAGGATACTGGCATTCTTCAAACCGATTGGCTACTACGGGTTTGACGCCGCAAAGTCGTCGGAAGCAAGTTAAACCGGGCGTGCGAATGCTGACCAGATGGCCATGGGCGTATTGGCGCAAGACGATAGGCTAAGGCGTCTGAACCTCCGCGGCATAAGTCCATCCATGGACAAAAAAACCCCCGCTCGGGGCGGGGGTCTTCTTGCGGGCGATTGAGCCGGTGTGTACTTACTTGTGCACGCCCAGCTTGTCGCGCCAGCCCGGGAACAGCTTGTCGGCGTCGTTGGGGAACGACTCGAACGCGCGGGCGAACTCCTTGTGATCTTTGGCCCACTCGATGGGGTCGGCACCGGCCTTCCAGCACTCGTAGGACTGACGCAGGGAGACGGCGCCGGCCGCCGGGGAGTCGATGTGGCCGTAAGCACCGCCGCCAGCGGTGTTGATCACGTTGCCGTGGCCCAGGTTCTCGAAGAAGCCCGGCAGACGCAGGGCGTTCATGCCGCCGGAGATGATCGGGGTGGTGGCCTTCACGCCGTGCCACTTCTGGAAGTAGACCGGACCCTGGCACTCGTCGCGCTCGATCATGTAGGCGATGACCTTGTCGCCGCCTTCGCCTTCCATCTTGCCGTAGCCCATGGTGCCGACGTGGATACCGGAGGCACCCTGCAGACGGCTCATCTTGGCCAGCACGAAGGCGGTGTAGCCGCGCTTGGCGCTGGGGGAGGTCACGGCACCGTGACCGGCACGATGGTAGTGCAGGAACTGGTTGGCGTACTGACGGCGGGCGGTGGTCACCATGCCCGGGCCGCCGACATAACCGTCGACCAGGAAGGCCAGCTTGTTGGCATCGGGGCCGAAAGTCTCCAGCGCGAAATCGGCGCGGGCGCACATTTCGAAGTGGTCGTCGGCGGTGATGTTCATGGAGAACAGCTTGGCCTCGCCGGTCTCGTCCATGGCGCGCTTCATGGCGTCGTACACGAGGGGTATGGTCTTCTTCACCGGCGCGAACACCTGGTTGCCCTGGGGCTCGTCGTTCTTGATGAAGTCGCCGCCCAGCCAGAACTGGTAGGCCGCCTGGGCGAACGGCTCGGGGCGCAGGCCCAGCTTCGGCTTGATGATGGTACCGGCGATATAGCCGCCGTCCTTCACCGGACGGCCGAGGATGCGCCACATCTCTTCGATGTTGACGGCCGGGCAGTCGAACTGGCGAACCGCCTCTTCCGGCGCGTAGAAGTCGACCATCTTGGCGTATTCGATGTCGCCCATGCCCTGGTTGTTGCCGATGGTCAGGGTCAGGAAGGAGACCAGCATCATGCGGCCGTCGATGACGTTGCGGTCGAACAGCTCCAGCGGATAGGCGATGCGCATATCCTCTTTGGCTTCATCGATGTAGTAAACCAGGGCGTCGACGCCCTTGGTGAAGTCATCGGTGGTCGAAACTTCGACGTTGGTACCGGTGGAGGACTCGGCGGCGAAGTGGGCGGCCGCTTCCAGGTAACCGGTGCCGGACTTCGGCTTCATGCTGTAGGCGCACAGGATGTGCTTGCCACCGGCGATCAGATCCTCTTCTTTCAGCGAGAGGTCGGCGTAACGTGCAGACTGATCCATTTATTTATACCCCTAGACATTGTCATATTAATCCGAGGGCCATCTGCCGATCCTCCTTACCAGACCGGCCGGCCTTACCCATACGGCCAAAAGGCCTACGTTAGGTGCGGCATAAGATACAAAACCACCTCGCATAAGTAAACCTAAATGTTCTGATGCTTACGATAAGGTTTTACTTATCATCCGGGCAACCTGACCCTGCAACCGCAGGGGCGGTATAGCGTCAGCCGATGATGATGACCTTGGCGGGAGGCTGGCTGGGAACGCGGGTCAGCCGCTTGATCAGCACGCGGTTGATGTCGTCGGGCAACGAACGCATCAGCACGGTGGCATAGGGATGATAAAACAGCAGTTGCGAGGGCACGGCCTGATACAGGCTGTTACGTACACCCGGCCGGAAGTCGGTCCAGGCGAGTAACGGTTGGTTATTGAGATTGTGGTCGAAACAGACCCAGGCATCGCGGTCGAGGCGCACCTCAATGCCACGCAGGCCGGGCAACATCAGCTTCAACGGCGCGCCGATACGGGACAGGGCCAAGTAGATGTTGTTGTAATGCACGGCCTCCACGTCCGAGGGAAAAGATTTCAAGACCGGCGCATTGGGGAGATTCGATTTTATGTTGGCCATTGCAACACACCTCAAATGCACCAACATTCACGTTGGCGCTATAAGGTAAATACATAGACGTGATTCGCGGCGGACGCAATAGGGCATACGCCGACCGATGACATATAAATAACCTGGTAACAATAATGAACAGAAATGCATCCTACACGGGCATCGACAACGACAGACACGGCGGCATGACCTCGGTCGGCAATATCATTCGCGACGCATGGATGTTCGGCCTGCTGCCGGAGGAGGAGAGATGCGAGGGCTGGAGCTACGATCGCATGGAACAGCTCTATGATCGGGTAAGCAGGGCTTGGGAACCCTATGGACACCTAGTGTCACAATTGCCGCCCGAACTGCGAGAACGCCACCAGCGCATATATGATCAGGCGGTACAACACGCTCGTGCAGTTGGCTGGGATCCCGAACTGGGCGACGACGACTGAGTCACTCCTTCGGCGACAGCGGTGTCACCGATCCCGCCGCAGCGGCGCCCAGCTTCTGCGCCACCACCGCAAGCGCATCATCCAGCACGGTCTGCACGATCATGCCGGCGTGGCCGTGGTAATAACGCAGCCGGCATCGCACCGGCGCCTGCAACTGCTGCCGTCCTGCCGATTCGAAACGGGTCCAGGCGATCACCGGCAGGTCGTCCATGGTCCGATCGACGCAGACCCAGCTTTCCCGGCTCAGCAACAAATCCAAGCCGCGCAGGTGGCGTAATTCCATGCGCAACGGCTCGCCCAGACGCAGTAGCGCCAAACGGATGCGGTTAAACTGCGCGGCATCGACTTCGGCGTCGATTACCCACAGCGCCGGCACGTCGTCGATGCGTGATTTCATCGAACCTCCTGCCGAGTTGCCACACTCTCCCGGGACAGGAAGCTGCGGCCATGGCACCACCGATCAGCGCGTCAGGCTGGCAAACAGCAGCGGCAATTTCTCCGGCAGGCGCTGCACGTGATCGATGACAGTGTAGTTGTTGGCACCGAAGATGCGTTTCACATAATTATCAGCATTGGGGTCCAAGGTTAGACAGTAGGCCATCACCCCCTTGGCCGCCAGCTCATCCACCGCCTTGCGCGCATCGCGGCGCAGGTGTTGCGGGTCGCGCTCGTCGATGTCGGCCGGTTCGCCGTCGGTGATCACCAACAGCAGCTTTTTGCGCTCCGGCTGGCGCAGCAGGTGCTGCCCGCTATGGCGCATGGCGGCGCCCATGCGGGTGGAGAGCCCGCCCTGCATCCCGGCCAGGCGCGACTTCGCCTCGTCGTCGAAGCGCTGGTTGAAATGCTTGAAACCGTAATACTGCACATCGTGGCGGCCATCGGAGGCGAAGCCGTGGATGGCGAAGGGGTCGCCGATGCCGTTGATCGCGGTGGCCACCAGGGCGCACGCCTCGCGGGTCAGCGCCAGCACGCTCTTGTCGCTACCCTCCACCGCTTCGTTGGTGGACGCCGACAGGTCGAGCAACACCAGCACCGCCAGGTCGCGGCGGTTGATCACGTTGCGCATGGTGATGCGCGGGTTGGGCTGGCGCCCCATGCGGATCGCGATCATCGCATCCACCGCGGCGTTGACGTCGATCTCGTCGCCGTCCTCCATGTTGCGCCGGCGGGTGACGCCCTCCGGCGTCAGCAGATCGATGATCTGCTTGATGCGGTGCGCCACAGGTTTGTGTTCGAGGATGATGCGATCGATGGCGTCCGCCTGGCCGCGCGGCTGACGCCGCTCGTACAGCGTCACCCAGTCGGGGCGGTAGAGCTGCACCTGGTAGTCCCATTCGTGGTAGTGATAGGGATCGGAGATCGGCTCCTTGCCCTCCAGCTCGTTGATGGTGCAGCCCTCCTGGTCGAGCCAGAACGGCGTCTCCAGGGTCCAGATCTCCTGGGCATCGTCGCCCGCCAGTTCGCAGTCGAGCTCGTTGACCATCTCCAGCACGCTCGCCTTGCGCCGCACCTGACGGCGCTGTCCGGCCAAAGCGGCGCCCTGTTCCCAGGAGAACTCCTCGAATTCCCAGACGAAGCGGTTGTCGTCGCGGTAGGGAATGCGCAGCGACTGCAACACCCGCAGGCTCGGCACGTCGCGGCGCGCGGCGAAGACGTTGAACAGCTCCAGCCCCAGGTGCCAGGAGAACTGGCCGTCGTCCTTGTTGGCCTCGATGTTGGCGTGGAACTTCTCCGTTATGACATTGACCTGCGCGTCGTCGCTGCGCGCCGTGGGATCGAGTAGCATCAGCGCAGCACGTTCCAGCATCGTCACCGTCGGGTGCTCCGCCTTGCCGTCATGCTCCAATGACAACAACGACAGCCACAGCTTCTTCAGGCCGGGGAATGCCTGCACCGCGTTGTACTCGACGCGCGCATCCTCCAGCATGCCGATAAAAAACATCTGGGCCGGGCTCATCTGTTCTGCCGAAATCGGCGCGCTGGTGTAGCACAGATGCGCCCCCATGTGCGCCGCGGCGGCGCGATAGAGTTCCAGGCCGCTGATGCCGGCGCAATCGTCCAGCGCATCCGGCAGATGGATCACATGCTTGTCGATGTAGGGCTTGAAGCCTTCATGATCGGCCGCAGTGGGACGCAAAAAAAAGTCGCGGCCCCACAGCGCGCGCAGATAGAAATTCAGTTTGCGCTGGATGTCGACGAACAGCGTGCCGCGCCGCTCTTTTTGCAACATGGCGACGCTGTCGCTGGTCTTGAGATCGAAATAGGCGACCAGATTGTTGAGGTCGCGGCGATAGGCCTCGGCACCGAAAAAGGCCCAGCGGCGCAGGCCGCTCAGGGTCAGTTTCGACAGCAGCTCGTCAACGTGATTGAGCATCGGCCGCAGCCCGCGCGCGGCGCGCGCCGAGAGTTGGTGCACCAGATTGAGATAGCCGCGCAGCAACTCCGGATCGCCCAGGCGACGCGCCGCGGTGGGCAGGCTGCCGAACAGCAATGCGATCACCTCGCCGGAGGTCATGGAGGAGAGCTTGAGCGCGGCATTGAGACAGTCGCGGATCACGTCGTCGCCGCACTCCTTCACCACCAGCGGCATCTCCTGCAGGAAGCTGATCACCAGGTCGTGGCCGCGGCCGAGATCGCACAGCCCCTTGGCGCCGTCCATGTACTCCTGCAGGCCGGCCGGCGACATGATGCGCGCCGCCTCGTGGAAGGTGGCCTCCAGCGTATCCTTGATCTCCGGCGCCGCCTGTTGCAGACAGTCGCGATAATCGTCCAGCGTAATGGTCATAATTCGAACCTCTACAACTACTGCCTTAACCGCAACGTATGCAAAGGACACGAAGTAAAATGCGCGTCACTCTCCCATCCCACACAACTATTCATGTCCATCCCTTTGCGATACGCCGCGCACTTCGCGATTAATCTTCTTTCTACCGCCAAGTACGCGAAGTTCTCGAAGTAAACACATATCCCCATTTTCTGCGACGGAACGACGCATAGCATTCCTTAGCGTTACTTTGCGTACTTAGCGGTTAATCTTTTTCCTGCCTTCATTGCACAAAAAACGTCGCCACGGCGGCGTCCAGCGTCTCGCGCATGTCCGGGTCGTCGGTGAGCGGACGCACCAGGGTCATGCTGCACGCAGCCACCGGCTCGACGCCCTTGGCGATCAACTGGCCGGCGTAGACCAGCAGTCGTGTCGAAATGCCTTCGTCCAGGCCGTGCCCCTTGAGGTTGCGCGCACGCTGGGCGATCTGCACCAGCTTGGCCGCGGTGGCGTTGTCGACGCCGGTCTCGGTCGCGACGATCTCGGTCTCGATCGCCTCGTCCGGATAGTCGAAATCAAGTGCGCCGAAGCGCTGCTTGGTCGACTGCTTCAGATCCTTCATCAGGCTCTGATANNTCGGAGGCGGTCATGTCCTCGTTGCAGGCGACGGTGATCAGCGGGCGGCCCAATTTCCACGCCATGTATTCGACAAAGCGCGACTTGCCGCAACCGGTGGGCCCCTTGAGCATCACCGGCATACGGGCACCGTAGGCGGCCTCGTACAGGTCGACCTCATGGGCCACCGGCCGGTAGTAAGGTTCCTTATCGATCTTGAATTGTTCGCTTGCCAAGTCGGTCATGTCGTATTACCTCTCTAGGGAGTTCCTTCTCCCCCGGGGAGAAGGACAGGATGAGGGGTGTTGAATTAAATTTCCTCACCCTCGGTTCTGGCTTCCTGCTTTACCCTAACTCCTGCATCCATGCAGTCGTGGCCTCTCCCTGAGGGAGAGGGGACGTTTCTTTACACGTGGCGGTAATAGCCGCATTGCTTGCGCCGTGAAACGTCCCTGCCGATAACGGCAGGGACGCCGTCACTCACTGCGGCGTGCCGCGATAGATCACCATCTCAGCGCCCTTGGACTGTTTGAAGTTGTCGTAGCCGACCAGGCGCACGTGGTTCTCCGGATGCGCCTTGTGGCACGCCGCCGCCTCGGCCAGGATGCGGTCGACGCTGGTCTCGCCGAACATCGGCAGCTTCCACATGTACCAGTAGTAGTCGAAGGCATGCGCCGGCTCGGTATGCTCGATGGCCGGGTTCCAGCCGTTGCTGACGATGTACTCCACCTGCTGGCGGATCTGATCGCTGTCCATCGCCGGCAGGTAGGAGAAGGTCTCGAACTTGCGGCTGGAGACGTCGCCCAGCGACGATTTGTAGTCTTGCATTTCGCTCATTTCTGCATCCTCATCAATTCAATCTAGAGAAACCGCCAAGTACGCNNAAGTACGCTAAGTACAAAAAGTCTCGTTACCGCCTTTCGGATTCGAATTACTTGGCGTAACTTTGCGCACTTGGCGGTTAGTTCTTTTGTTCAGCCCTACTTGTGCGCCACGTCGAGCTTGTCGACGGTGTCGAATTCGAACTTGATCTCCTTCCAGGTCTCCATCGCCATCTTCAGCTCGGGGCTGGACTTGGCGGCGGCGGTGAGGATCTCCTTGCCCTCCTTCTCCAGCACGCGGCCTCCGTTGCGCGCCTCGACGCAGGCTTCCAGCGCGACGCGGTTGGCGGCGGCGCCGGCGGCGTTGCCCCACGGATGGCCCAGGGTGCCGCCGCCGAATTGCAGCACCGAGTCGTCGCCGAAGATGGTCACCAGCGCCGGCATGTGCCAGACGTGGATACCGCCGGAGGCGACGGCGAAGGCGCCGGGCATGGCGCCCCAGTCCTGATCGAAGAAGATGCCGCGGGCGCGGTCCTCCTTGATGTACTTCTCGCGCAGCATGTCGATCCAGCCCAGGGTGGAGGCGCGATCGCCTTCCAGCTTGCCGACCACGGTGCCGGTATGCAGATGGTCGCCGCCGGAGAGGCGCAGCATCTTGGTCAGCACGCGAAAGTGGATACCGTGGCTGGGATTGCGATCGAGCACCGCGTGCATGGCGCGGTGGATGTGCAGCAACAGGCCGTTGCGGCGGCACCAGTTGGCCAGGCCGGTATTGGCGGTGAAGCCGCCGGTCAGGTAGTCGTGCATGATGATCGGCATGCCCAGCTCCTTGGCGAATTCGGCGCGCTCGTACATCGCCTCCGGGGTCGGCGCGGTCACGTTGAGGTAGTGCCCCTTGCGCTCGCCGGTCTCGTGTTCGGCCTTGTGGATCGCCTCGGCGACGAANNCGCACCGCCTTGAAGCCGAACACGTTGCCCACCAGCGAGGTCATCACATTGACCACCGAGCCCTCTTCGAACAGGTCGATGGGGTAGGCGACGAAGGCGTAGAAGGCCTCGTCGTTGCCCGGCACGTCCTCGATGGCGTAGGCGCGGCCCTTGTAGTGGTCCAGGTCGGTGAGCAGGTCGGTCCAGACGGTGGTCCAGGTGCCGGTGGACGACTCGGCGGCCACCGCGGCGGCGGCCTCTTCGCGCGGCACGCCGGCCTGCGGGGTGATCTTGAAGCAGGCCAGGAAGTCGGTGTCCTTGGGGGTGTACTCGGGCATCCAGTAGGTTTCGCGGTATTCCTTTACGCCCGCGTTGTAGGTCTTAACGGCCATTTCGCTGTTCCTCCACTATCGGTATGAGCGAGTCGGTTTTATTGGTCGGCGGCAGGCCGGCTTGGGGACCGCGGCCGCTCTGTCGGCAAGGCTCAGCCTTGTTGTTGACAAGCATACTCAGGAATAGAGAAAGGTAAATTCAGAAATGTTGATTGGATTGATAAGGAATTATCTATTCGTGGGGTTATGGGTATCAGCGTTAGCTATGGATGGGAGGATTAGCAGAAGGGATGGCAAGGAGGAGGCGGCATCCGGCGGACACCGCTGCGCCACGTCCGGCTGACATGGCTTTCGAACAAGAAGTCTTTTCTCTCGCCAAGGCGTCAAGAACGCCAAGGACCAAGGCGAAAGAACTGGCCCACTGCGGCCCTCTTAAGGCAGAGAGCCAACGGCTCTCGGCGTTTTCGGGGGCTACGATTTTTTGGCCACACATCTTGGCGCCTTGGCGAGATCGTCCCGTTTTTTGGGGGGAGCTAGTCGATGTCGGTATCGGTGAGACGCTTGAGCGCTTCGCGATAACGCTCCACGGTCTTCTGCACCACCTCGTCGGGCAGTGCCGGGGCGGGCGGCTTTTTATCCCAGCCCAGGCTCTCCAGGTAGTCGCGCACGTACTGCTTGTCGAAGCTGGGCGGATTGGCGCCCGGCGCATAGGAGTCCACCGGCCAGAAGCGCGAGGAGTCGGGGGTGAGGATCTCGTCCATCAGCACCAGCTTGCCGGCCTCGTCCTGGCCGAACTCGAACTTGGTGTCGGCGATGATGATGCCGCGGGTCAGGGCATATTCGGCCGCGAAGTTGTAAAGGCGGATGCTCACCTCGCGGACCTGTTCGGCCAGATCCGCGCCGATCAGTTCAATCGTACGTTCGAAGCTGATGTTCTCGTCGTGGTCGCCCACCTCGGCCTTGGTCGAGGGGGTGAAGATCGGTTCGGGCAGCTTGTCCGCCTCGTGCAGTCCCGCCGGCAGCGGCATGGAGCAGACGGTGCCGCTCTTTTTGTACTCCTTCCAGCCGGAGCCGACGATGTAGCCGCGCACGATGGCCTCCACCGGCAGCGGCTTGAGTTTGCGCACCACCACTGCCCGGCCCGCCACCTGCGCCGCCTCGTCCGCGGCGACCATGCCGGCCGGATCGATGCCGGTGAGATGATTGCCGACGATCTGCCGGGTACGCTCGAACCAGAAGTTGGACATGCCCGTCAGCACCTTGCCCTTGCCCGGGATCGGGGTGGGCAGCACCACGTCGAAGGCGGAGAGGCGATCGCTGGCCAGAAACAACATCCGCTCGTCGTCGATGGCATAGATATCGCGCACCTTGCCGCGCTGGATGAGTTTGAGACTCTTCAGTTCGGAATCGAAAATGACCTCAGACATGATGTTGTTCTCGTAAAATAGTGAATGATCGGGGCGCGTCCCGCATCGAAGGCGTACATAATGCGGATTTGGTTCAGGACTGTCGATAACCCGCCGCGCAAAAAGGGGCGGGGCACGCTCCAGCGCCATGCGGCATCGGGTCACGCCGGAACCCGGTTGAGCCTGTTTATTAACCGTCGCACCGGACTACGCGCCTGCGTTTACTTACGTCGGAAAACTAGTGTAGACTTCTTTGCATAAATCAAATTAAATAATTTTAATGCAAACGATAACCAATAGCTTATGAATATCACGCTGCGTCAACTTCGTGTATTCGCCGCCGTCGCCAAGCACCATAGCTTCACCCGCGCGGCGGAAGAGTTGTGCCTGACCCAGCCGGCGGTATCGATGCAGGTCAAGCAGTTGGAGAGCCAGCTCGACGTGCCGCTGTTTGAGCACCTCGGTAAGAAGATCTACCTCACCGACATGGGACAGGAGGTTTATCACTATAGCCGCGCGGTGCTGCAGCAACTGGACGAACTTCAGTCGGTATTGAACAGCATGAAGGGGCTGGGCAAGGGCAAGCTGAAGATCTCCGTCGCCTCCACCGCCAACTATTTCATTCCGTCGCTGCTCGCCACCTTCTGCAAGCGCTTCCCCGGAATCACCGTGAGCCTCGATGTCACCAACCGCGAGACCCTCATCACTCAGCTTACCGAAAACGAAGTCGACGTGGTGGTGATGGGACAGCCGCCGACCGACATGGATCTGGGTGCCGAGGCGTTCATGGAAAACCCGCTGGTCATTGTCGCGCCGCCGGAACATCCGCTGGCCAAGGAGAAGCGCATCGATCTGAAACGCCTGGAGAACGAGGTGTTTCTGGTACGCGAGCCCGGTTCCGGTACCCGCATCGCGATGGAACGTTTCTTTGCCCAGCACGACATGCCCTTCACCACCGGCATGGAGGTGGGCAGCAACGAGGCGATCAAGCAGAGCGTGCAGGCGGGGCTGGGACTCGGCCTGCTGTCGCGCGATACCGTCGAGATGGAACTCACCCTCGATCGCCTGGCGGTACTCGACGTCGTGGGCTTTCCCATCATGCGCCACTGGTACGTGGTGCATCGCCAGGGCAAGCGGCTGTCGGTGGTAGCGCAGACCTTCAAGGACTTCATGATCGGCGAAGCCGCGACGCTGCTGGGCAAGGCCACCCAAAAACTGCCCGCCAAGATGGGGCTCAAGAAGGCAGCCGGCTGATTTGAATGCCCAGTTTCTTGACGCGGTGCCAGAGGCTGCGCTCACTGATCCCCAACTGCTTCGCCGCCTCCACCTGAACGCCGCCGCACTTACGCAAGACGGCCACGATCGCCTCACGCTCCATTTCCTCCAACCAGCGATCCAGCTCATGCGGCACGCCCTGTTGCGGCATCGCCGGTCGGCCGCTGTCTTCGCCCGCCTGAATGATCGCGTTGGGGAGATCTTCCGACTGTATGTCATGGCGACGCGCGGTGAGCACCGCGCGTTCCATGGCGTTGCGCAGCTCACGCACGTTGCCCGGCCAGCCGTAGCGAAGCAGGGCACCCTCCGCCTCGGTACCGATGCCGCCGATCGGCTTGTCCATTTCCGCGGCGAACTCCTGCACAAAGGTGTGCGCCAGCAGCGCGATGTCCTCGATGCGCTCGCGTAACGGCGGCACGGTGATACTGTAGACATCCAGCCGGTACAACAGGTCTTCGCGGAATGCACCTTCGCGCACCCGCGCCTTGAGGTCGCGATTGGTGGCGGCGATAAAGCGCACATCCAGCGCCCGCACCTGCGTACTACCGAGCGGTGAATACTCTTTCTCCTGCAGCACGCGCAGCAACTTGGCCTGCAACGCCAGATCGAGTTCGCCGATTTCGTCGAGGAACAGGGAGCCGCCCTGCGCCTGCTCCAACCGTCCGGTACGGTTCTGGCTGGCACCGGTAAAGGCGCCGCGCACATAGCCGAACAGCTCCGCCTCCATCAGATCGTGCGGTATCGCCGCACAGTTGATCGCCACCCAGGGACCGCTGCAACGCGGCCCCGATTCGTGGATGCTGCGCGCCACCAGCTCCTTGCCGGTACCGCTTTCACCGGCGATCAGCACGTTGGTCTTGTAGGGTGCAACGCGCTCGATCTCTTCCTTCAGCCGCTGTGCCGCCGTACTACGCCCAATCAGCCGGTGACTCAGCTGATTGCTGCTGAAGCTGGCGCGCAACCGCTGATTTTCGCGCAATACGTCGTTGAGACGCAGTGCGTTGTGCACCGCGATCTCCAACTCCTCCGGTTGAAACGGTTTGGTCAGATAGTTGCTCGCGCCCTGACGGATGCAATCGACCGCCGACTGGATGGTGCCGTGGGCGGTGATGACGATCACCGGCACCTCCGGTCGCTCCTGGCGGCAGGTTCCGACGAACGCCTCGCCGGACATCCGCGGCAGGCGCAGGTCGGTCAGCACCACATCGACGTTGGGGTCCTTCAAATGCTCCAACCCCTCTTCCGCCGAACGCGCCGTCAACACCCGGAAGCCGGCGTCCTCCAGCAGCATCGACACCAGCGAGCGGATATTTTTCTCGTCGTCGACGACCAATACGGTGCGCTTCATTCGCTACTCCTCTCCGCCAGCGGAAAGCGCATGGCCAGGCAGGCGCCGGCACCGTCCGACGGAATCAATTCCAAGCGCCCATGATTGGCCTCCACCAGCGAATAGGCGATCGACAGGCCCAGGCCGGTACCGCGCTCCTTGGTGGTAAAGAACGGCTC
>DFMR01000056.1 GCA_002376325.1 Proteobacteria bacterium UBA3588
TCGGCCTGCCGCGCGCCGAGCTGCTGGTGCCGCTCACCTTCGCCGTGATCATCGCCAGCGTGGTGTTGCAGAGCGCCAGCGCCCGCCTGGTCGCCAACCTGTTGCGGGTCTCTGAGCCGGAGCCACGCGGCCTGCTCATCGTCGGCGCCAATGCCGTGGCACGGGCCATCGCCAGGACCTTGACCGACAAGGGCTTCCGCGTGCTGCTGGCCGACACCAACTGGGACGACATCAGCCAGGCGCGGATGGACGGCCTGCCCACCTACTTCGGCAACGTGGTATCGGAGCATGCCGACCGCCACCTCGACCTGGTCGGCATCGGCCGGCTGCTGGCGATGTCACGTCGGCCGGCGTTCAACGCCCTCGCCTGCCTGCGCTACCGCAGCGAGTTCGGCGCCGGTCATGTCTATTCGCTGCTCACTCCGGAGGAGAAGCGCGCCACGGAGAAGAGTGCCATCGGCGGGCAATACAGCTCGATCCGGTTGTTCGGCGAGGACATCACCCTGGCCAAGCTGGCCAGCCTGCTGTCGCAGGGGGCCGAGCTGCGCGCCACCCATCTGACCGAGAGTTTCGATTTCGCCGCCTACCGGGAAAAATACCAAAACCGCGTCATTCCGCTGTTCGCCCTCACGCCGAAAGGCTATCTGCGGGTGTTCACCCTCGGCGCCGATCTGAAACCGCAGCCGGAGTGGAACATCATCGGCCTGGCGCCGGTCGAGGTGATCGAACAGATGCGCAGCGAGGCCGAACCGGCCAAGGCCGAGAACACCGCGGCCGCCCCGAGCTGACCGCCCAACCGCCAGGAGACACCATGAAGTGTTACATCTACAAAAGCAGTAAGAAGGAGCAGCTCTATCTCTACCTGCCGCGCCGGGATGACTTTGCCGAGGTGCCCGGGATACTGCTGGAAACCATGGGCGCCCCGCAGCTGGTGATGGAGTTGGAACTGACGCCCGAGCGTCCCCTGGCCCGCGCCAGTGCCCCCGAGGTACTGGCAGGCCTGGAGGAAAAGGGCTTCTACCTGCAGATGCCGCCCAAAGACCCGCTGCTCGACTTGCGCGGCGGCGGTTTGACCTGAGACGCCATCTGGTTTTCAATGTGCGCGCCGTAAACCGCTCAAGCATTCATAAGGAAACATCATGCCTTTGATTCGACCGTTCCCCGGCCTGCGACCCGCACCGGATCGTGCCGCCGATGTCGCCGCCCCGCCCTACGATGTGCTGGACAGCAACGAGGCGCGCGCGCGCGCCGCCGGCAAACCATGGAGCTTTCTGCACATCTCCAAGCCGGAGATCGACCTACCCCCAGAGACCGATCCCCATGACCCGCAGGTCTACGCCAAGGGCAAGGAGAATTTCGACCGCATGTTGCAGGAGGGCGTGCTGCGCCAGGACCCGGCCCCCTGCTACTACCTGTACCGGCTGATCATGGGCGAGCACCGGCAGATCGGCCTGGTGGCCGCCGCCAACGTCGGCGACTACGACAGCAACCGCATCCGCAAACACGAATTCACCCGTCCCGACAAGGAGGACGACCGGGTGCGCCAGGTGGACACCCTCAACGCCCAGACCGGCCCGGTGTTCCTCACCTACCGCCACGACGCCGCCATCGACGCGCTGGCGCAGGAGATCACCACGGCCACCGCGCCGGAGGTCGACATCACAGCCGATACCGGCGTGCGTCACTCCCTGTGGCCGGTGTGCGACGCCGCCCATCTCGACCTGATCACCAGTACCTTCGACGCGATGCCGTGCCTCTATATCGCCGACGGTCATCACCGTTCCGCCGCCGCCTCGCGCGTCGCCGCAGCGCGCAAGGCGGTCAACGCCAACCACACCGGCGCAGAGGCCTACAACTATTTTCTCTCGGTGATCTTCCCCGACGACCAGATGCAGATCCTCGACTACAACCGCGTGGTCAAGGACCTCAACGGCCTCGCGCCGGAGGCCTTCCTCGCCGCCATCGGCGAGGCCTTTGTAGTGAAACCGCAGGCGGGGGCGTACAAACCGGCCCAGGCCGGCGAGTTCGGCATGTATCTCAAAGGGCAGTGGTACCAACTCACCATCAAGACCGAACGCATCCCGCAGGACGACCCGGTCGAGCGTCTCGACGTGAGCCTGTTGCAGGACAACCTGATCCAGCCGCTGCTGGGTATCGGCGACCCGCGCCGCGACAAACGCGTCGACTTCGTCGGCGGTATCCGCGGCCTGCAGGAACTGGAACGGCGCGTCGACAGCGGCGAGATGGCCGTCGCCTTCGCCCTGTTCCCCACCTCCATGGCACAGCTGATGGCAGTGGCCGACGCCGGCGAGGTGATGCCGCCCAAGTCCACCTGGTTCGAGCCCAAGCTGGCCGACGGCCTAGTGTCGCATTTACTGTAACAAATTCATAAAGTTACAGAACATCCTCTAACCTACCGAATGCTCAGTACCAGCGTTCTGAGTGCGCAGCCGTGGTGCCATAGCGACCGCCACCATAGCGCTCTTTCAGAATTTCCTTTCCGGCGTAGTCCATTCGTCGCCCATAACCGAAATTGCGTTTGTCTTTCATCATGCATCCTCCGTATTCGTGATAGCGTTGGGAGGCATGATGAATGCGCAGAGAGATGGAAAGATCGGAGGATGCTGCTGTTTTCGGCTGTCATCTTCCCGAATCGTCGGCGAACCTGTCGGAGCTTTATAATTTATCTATATGAATCAATCTGTTATTGCTTATCAGGGTATCCGCCGCAGAAAGCAGAATAATCTATATTGTTCCTATCTTATTGATTCATAATTGAAATTATGAATAACGATGAACGAGTAATGTTCTCCGTGGTAGCAGCCTAACACTTGAGTAGCCACTAAATTGTAACTACAATTTCGTATGCGATTTGACTGGGACGACAACAAGAACAAGGCCAATCAGGTCAAACACGGTGTCTCTTTCGAAACCGCATCTCAGGTATTTGCTGATCCTTTGGCCCTGAGTATTCAGGATCGGCATGTGGGTAGCGAAGAACGCTGGCAGACCATTGGGCAGGTTGGCGGTGTAGTAGTGCTTCTAGTCGCACACGCATACCGCACAGGCGATGAGGATGAAGTTATCCGCATCATCTCGGCACGTAAGGCCACCAAACGCGAGAGACGACACTATGAGCAATCGTTCTAAACAACAGGCCAACGAACTACACCGGCTCACCGCTCAGCGTGATGAGGATATCGACACCTCCGATATTCCCGAGATCACCGACTTCAGCCAAGCGGTACGGGGTCGGTTCTATCGTCCGGTCAAACAGCAAATCACGCTCAGGATCGATGCCGACTTGGTAGCGTGGTTCAAGGCTCACGGCAATAAGTATCAGACCCGGATCAATGAGGCGTTGCGCGAATGGGTCAACGAGCACGAACACGCAAGGAAAGCGTAACGTAAGAAGCGCTTCCTCTGAGAGAAGGGAACAGCGTGACCAAAACGTGACGTAAACGTGACTCACGCTGTCCATTCCTGTCATTTCCAGTCATTTTAGCGCGGAGCAGACTACGCTAACATGTTGATTTGCATGCCATCTATTCTAGATTTTGGGGTTCGAGCCCAAGCTGGCCGACGGCCTGGTGTCGCATCTGCTCTAACGCAATCGACACGCTGCGATGCTTCGGTAGTCCAGGGAAAGGGAAGCCTAATAATCCACTCGATGCGACGCCCGCAACGCCGCGCCCGGATCACAACGATGATCCGGGGCAGGCGTTGCAGACACCGCCTGCGGAAGGTTATCGCAGCAGCGAAAGCGCCAATTGCGGTTGCGTGTTGGCTTGGGCGACCATCGCGACGCCGGCCTGTTGCAGGATCTGCGCGCGGCTGAGGTTGGCGGTCTCTGCGGCGAAATCCGCGTCGCTGATACGGGAACGGGCGGCGGCCGTATTTTGCGATGCCGCCTGCAGGTTGGCGATGGTCGCCTGGAAACGCGATTGCAGCGCCCCCAGTTGCCCGCCGAGATTGCTAATTTGGCTCAAGGCGAAGTCCATCGCCTTGATCGCATTCTTGGCGCCGTCGTAGGTCAGCACGTTGGTGCTGTTCAGCGATAGCGAAGTCAGTTTACTGAAGTCGACTGTGGTGCCTGCACTATCCGCCAGGCCCGCGGCTCGAAGTGTCGTCGTATCACCGCTGACCGTGATCCCATTCGTGGACCCAAGCCCCGTATAGAGTTCGATCCCTGCCGAAAATGTATCGCTGGTAGGCGTTGTTACCGTACCTAGAATTCCAATGCTCCCGGCCACACTACTACTCAGTGAGACGGTGATATCGGCACCTGAAGAATCCTTGAGGAGTAGGCTGCCTCCCGCGCCGGTCGTGGCCGTTACGCCGGTCTGCGTCGTATAGGCGTTGATCACGGCAGCGACATCGCCAGAAGTCGAGCTACTGGCAATATGCATCGCAACGCCATCGATGGTAATGGTTCCCGACGAAAGGGTGAAGGGATCTAAAAATGCAATCGTACCCTGCGTTGTATCGGCACGCTGCGCGTAAACACCGCTCTGGCTGCTGACGTTGTTGATCACCGCCACGATGTCGTTTACGGAACCGTGGGTACCGCTCAAGTCGACAGCGACGTTGTTGATTTCGATGGTACCGGTCGCAAAGCTAAGACCCGCAGTGTCAACGCTGTAGCCGTCGCCATATTGAGCCCCCAGATTCTGCCCGCGCACGTCGAGGCCGCTCGCGGTGATGGTCTGCCCGGCATTGGCGCCCACCTGGAACACCAGGTTCGACAGACTGCCGTTGAGGATCGACTGGCCGTTGAACTGGGTATCCTGGGCCGTGCTGTTGACCTGGGCAATAGACTGCTGCAC
>DFMR01000111.1 GCA_002376325.1 Proteobacteria bacterium UBA3588
GAGTAGTCGAACTCGCAGGCCTGGCCGATGACGATAGGACCGGCGCCGATGATGAGGATGCTGTGGATGTCGGTACGTTTTGGCATGGCTCAGTTACAAGTTGCAAGTTACAAGGTTCAAGTCACAAGAGGTCTGCTTGTCACTCGACACTCGTCACTTGGCGCTCTTCATTAATTCCACAAAGTGGTCGAACAGCGGTGCCACGTCGTGCGGACCGGGGCTCGCTTCAGGGTGCCCTTGGAAGCTAAAAGCCGGTTTGTCGGTACGGTGGATGCCCTGTAGCGAACCGTCGAACAGCGAGCGGTGGGTCGCCTTCAGGGTCGCCGGCAGCGTCGCCTCGTCCACAGCGAAGCCGTGGTTTTGGCTGGTGATCATCACTTGGCGGCTCTCCAGATCCTGCACCGGGTGGTTGGCACCATGGTGGCCGAACTTCATCTTCACGGTCCTGGCACCGCTGGCGAGGGCCAGCAATTGGTGTCCCAGGCAGATGCCGTAAGTGGGCACCCCGCCATCGACGAGTTCCCGTATCGCCGCGATGGCGTAGTCGCACGGCTCCGGGTCGCCGGGGCCGTTGGAGAGGAACACGCCGTCCGGCTGCAGCTTCATCACCTCGGCCGCCGGGGTCTTGGCGGGCACCACGGTAACGCGGCAGCCGCGGTCCACCAGCATGCGCAGGATATTGCGCTTGACGCCGTAGTCGAAGGCCACCACGTGCAGCGGCAGCTTCTCCCCCAACGGCTCCGGATGGCTCGGCAGCCCCCCTTCGAGGGTCCACGACCCCTGGGCCCACAGGTACGGGGCATGGGTGGTCACCTCCTTGGCCAGATCCATCCCCTTGAGACCGGGGAAACCGCGCGCAGCGGCCAGGGCCGCATCGGCATCGATGGCAGCCCCCGTGACGATACAGCCGTTCTGGGCACCCTTCTCGCGCAGGATGCGGGTCAGCTTGCGGGTGTCGATACCGGCGATGGCCACCACATTGTGCTTGCGCAGGTACTCATCCAGCGGCATCCGGTTGCGCCAGTTGCTGGCCACGGGGGAGAGGTCGCGAATCACCAGGCCGGCGGCGTGAACCCGCGAAGCCTCCTCATCCTCGTCGTTGGTCCCGACGTTGCCGATATGCGGGTAGGTCAGGGTGACGATCTGGCGGGCATAGGAGGGGTCGCTGAGGATCTCCTGGTAACCGGTCAGCGCGGTGTTGAACACCACCTCACCGACGGTCTGTCCCTCGCTACCAATGGATTCACCCCAGAACAGGGAGCCGTCCTCAAGAGCCAGCAGGGCCGGTTGCCGCAAGGTAACCTCCAATTCATGTAGGCGTGTGCAAACCGGGAAAGCCCCCGTTAAGGAACCCTTCCCGCGCGAAATTCAGGTGGAATGGCCACGTGATGGCCGGACGTTCAGGTGGGAGCGCATTTTACCGGACAGCGCGGTGATCTGTCCACGCCGCAACCGCAAAACGGTAACGTTTTTCTGGTTGCGGGCGGCGGGCCTCCGGTCCCGCCGCCCGCCCGCGACAGGTCAGTCCTTCAACCCCAGCACGTCCTGCATGTCGAACAGCCCCTCGCGCCGTGCCCCGAGCCACTGGGCGGCCCGCACCGCCCCGTTGGCGAAGGTCATGCGGCTGGAGGCCTTATGGGTGATCTCCACCCGTTCGCCGACGGCGGCAAACATCACGGTGTGTTCGCCGACGATATCGCCGGCACGGATGGTTTCGAAGCCGATGGTCTTGCGAGCACGTTCGCCGGTATTGCCTTCGCGGCCGTAGACGGCGCACTCCTTGAGGTCGCGTCCCAGCGCCGCCGCCACCACCTCACCCATGCGCAGAGCGGTGCCGGAGGGGGCGTCCACCTTGTGGCGGTGGTGGGCCTCGACGATCTCGATGTCCACCTCGTCGCCCAGCACCCGGGCGGCCAGGTCCAGCAGTTTGAGGCAAAGATTGACGCCTACACTCATGTTGGGGGCGAAAACGATGGCGATCTCCCGCGCCGCGGCGGCGATCTGCCCGCGCTGAGCCTCGTCGAAGCCGGTAGTACCGATGATCATGGCTTTGCCCGCCTGGCGGCACGCCGCCAGATTGGTCAGGGTCACCTCGGGCCGGGTGAAGTCAATGAGCACGTCGAAGTCGCCGCTCACCGCCGTCAGGCTGTCAGCCACCGCGACCCCCAGAGGCCCGACCCCGGCCAATTCGCCGGCATCGACGCCGATCACCGAACTGCCCGGACGCACCAGCGCCGCACCCAGCTCAACCCCTTCGGCCTGTCGGCAGGCCTCGATAATGGCTCGCCCCATGCGTCCGGCGGCCCCCGTCACTGCAACTCTCACCATCGTAGAAATCATCCTTACCCAAAGCTCAACCATGGAAAACACGGAGGACACGGAGAGAGGGGGAATCAATCCTCCGTGTACTCCGCACCCATGCGGGGCATAAATGCCCTCCGTGGTTCGTCTTGTGGGTGCGATTGTCGGTATTTGGGTGCCGGACGGCAAGGGGAACTACCAACTGATGTAGGCGTAGTGCTTCTCCTGCAGCTCCATCAGGTCGGCCGCACCGACGTCGACGATCTTGGCGAACGGCAACATATCCTTGTCGGTCCAGCCCAAGCTATTCATGGTGTTGCGGCAGGCATGGAATTCCACACCGTACTGCGCCAGCGATGAGATCCGCTCGCTGATCTCCTGCTTCACCTCGCGCAGAGGCTTCTTGGCGAGTATGTGGATGCCCTCGGCAAAGGCGACCACGACGATATTTATATTGTCGCCATATTTGCGCAACATCTCGCCCACCGAAAAGATCACGTGATCCTGGTAGCCGAGGTCGGCCTTATTGAATTGAAAGGCGATCTTATGCGCCGCCCCCTCGCCGGGAAAATGCAAATCGTCTCCCGCCGCGCTGGCTTGCCGGACCACCGCCGCTACCGCGAGCCCGCTGCCGGCAACCAGCGTACCCAACAGCCGGCGCCGGCTGCCGTCAAAACCCTTGGCCCACCGGGATAATGCATCCTTCATGATTCCTCCCCACACCTTATCAGTTCTACGATCCAGCAACGATGCCACGCCACGCGCGACCTGTGTGGAATAAGATGCAGCGCGACGGTCCCACATTCCATTTATCGGAATTTTATCGCTTTGAAGAAGAGAGAGTAACGAAAAAACATATCGTTACGGCATTCAATACAGGCGCGACGCAGGCAAAATCGAGCATATTCATAGGCCAACACGCTATTGCCTTATGTGTCATGCGTCGGTCATGCACAAGGCGCCGCGCACGTTGCCCGCCGCGGTTTCGCAGATTAACCAGTGATGAAACGGCGTACCCAATCCAAAGCGCGACCAGCTATCGTTGAAACGACGCCATTCCGCGGACACCGCGAGTTGCACAAACAGGGCCGCGCCCCCTACATCGCCGAGCGCATCACCAATACGCGTCAACGGCGGGACGGCGTTCACGGCTTCCGGGGCGGCAATCACCCCTTGGGCGACCGCCCGCCTGTAACGTTCGGGGATCGTCACCCGCCATAGCGCGCGGGTCGTCTGCCACCACTCCAATTCGCCGTCGGCGTCGTCCCGCAGGTCGGCAAACACATGATCGCACTGCCTGACGTCCAATCCCGAACCCGATGATGCCGCGCCGATGGCCTCGCCCAACCCGCGCATTGCCGCTTCGTCGGCCCGGCCGTGGTTCGGCTCGCCGGCCGTCGCCATCGAGGTCAGGGTGATCACCGGCGCTTTGGTTCCGGTTACGACGCGACGAAACAAGGCGAAAGCGCAGGCTTCGCCCGGCACCACGCCGCCTTTCCCCCGCAATCGCAGCTTGCCATCGCGCAGAAGCTCCAGCAGGGTCACGGGGTCGATCAGCGAGTCCACCGCGCCGATCAGGATCCAATCCAGCGTGCCGGATGAGATCCCCGCCAATTCACCGGCGACAACCGCCGTCACGCCCTCCTCGGCCGCCCGGACCGTCACCTCCGCATGGGCCCGTCCCGGCAGCGCCTCGGTGAATGCCCGCCGTATCGCCTCAACATCCAATTGCCTGCCGCGCGCCGAGCCTGCGGAAGGCAGCAGCAGGAAAACCCGGCCCCTTCCGGCGAACGAACCCTCCGCATCGCTATCGGCGCCGATGTCGCGGCACGCGGCATCGATTAACGTGAGGAAACGCTGCTGCAATGCCACGTTATCGGGCATATCCTCCCATGGCGCATACATCGCCGGCACCATTGCAGCGCCGTCCGCCCCGTCCGGGCAGGCGATCGTCGGATGGGGACGTATCGCCGATATCCGATCGGCCACCGCACCCAACGCCGCCACGGCACCGACTCCCGCAGCGGTCACGCACCAGGCGCCCGCCAGTTCGACCACGTCCGTTACCGTATTCATGCGCTCTCCTCGCGCTCGGCGGCGGCATCGTGCAACAAAACCCAACCGGTTTTCGCTTCCGAACGACGCCACGGGATCGCCCCGCGCCACACCAGCGAGACCGTAGAGAGTTCCGTATCGACGATAACGGTGTCGCAGACCAGCGCCACCGGCTGTAGCGCGCCCTCCAGCGAAAGGTGAGCTTCGAGCTGTAAACGCGGCAGTTGAAAACTAACCGCGGTATCGTTCAGGTTTGGGAAGAAACCGCGCAGCGTGACGGCCTCGCCACCCGCAAACGGCGCGGGGAAGCGCTGATCCGGCGGGGCGTAATTGAACATCGTCGGCGACGGCTGCTGTGCATACGGACAGAGTCCCGCCGCCAGCGCCTCCTCGTCGACATTTTCGGTCTCGCCGCGCCGCGGCTGCCAACCCGCAGGGATGGGACCATAGCCGGCCGGCGCGGGGTGCTCGGACGGCTTGCTGACGAACGCCGGCCCTTTTTCGATGCGCGCCATCTCCTGGCCGTTGGCGACACGGCCGTATTTCGCGAAGCCGAGTCCCACCGGGTTGCGCGCTTCCAACGCCTGGCGCACCCGGTCCACGCCGCCGTAGGCAAACTCGTAGCGGATCGGCGTAGGCGCCATGGGTTCCGGATCGCCCGGCAGCATCATGACAAGCTTTCGCTGCCAGCGGCGGCGTCCGGTGATCCTCAACGACTTCGACCAGCGCCGCCCGTCGGCAAACACCAGCGCCGCTTCGGTCTTCGCCACCAGTGCCGTCCTGTGCGGCGGATAGGCGGTACCGGACAACAGCAGTTCGCCTCCGGCCTTGAACGGAACGATATCGCTCGCGGCCTCCAGAGCGCTGGTCAATGGGGCGTCGTAGTGCCGGTCGGAGGTTTCGATCTCGACGCCTTGCTCCGCGCTCACTGTGCCGCGGGCGTCAAATCGGAAGCCCGCCTTGACCACCAGCGTCATTTGATGCTGCCGGTCACGCCCCCAGCCGGTATACAGACCCGCGCTCCAAGGTGATTCGTTTAGCAGTTCAAGCACGCAATAACTCCTTATGCTCTGAAACGCCCGGTCGGGCGCATCGTCCCTCTTTTCCCTATTGCCGGGAGGCGAAATGCCCCCGCTCCCAAATATCGCGCTCGGATAACGCCTCGGGAACCTCCGGCTCCGGCGGCGCCATTGTCTTCAGCGCGGAGCGGCGGCGCATCATCCAGTCTTCATGGTGTATACACAGGCCGCTCAGCCCGAACAGCGCAGAAAGATCCAGCAGATCCTCAGACCGCCTGCCGGCCCATGCGCCGCAGGCGCGCGCTACGCTCGGCGCCGACATGGCTTCGCCAAAAAGCAATCGCGCGTCGGGTTGGAAATAGTCACGTCGGTCCTGCCACCAGCCCGCCGCCCATTCGGCATCGGGCCGCGCCCCGCCGCCCTGCGCACCGCCGACCTCCGCCACTTCGAGGCGGGGACGCGTCGGCAACGACTGACCGGTCATCCAAAACCATGCCTGTGCCGCGGCATCGGCCGACTCCGGGCGTTCAAGGACCTGCAGGATATCCGGCACAACCTCCGGAAACCCGGACAGTGCCAGCAGCAACGTGCCGTCCTGCGGATGCAGACGCGCGTGCTCGCGCAATACGGGCAAGTGCCTGCGTCCGCCCGTCAGCGCCATGAGGCGCAACACCGAACGCATGGCGGCGTCCGTGCCCATGGCGTCCACCACCCGGTTCAGGGCCTCCGCGGCGGCGTCATCCCCCCTGCGCAGGCCGCCCCAAAGCGCGGCGACGACCGTTGCCGCCGGCAGTGAGCGCTCCTTGTAATAGGGTCGGAAGACGTCAATTCCCGTACCCGGCCTGGCCGCCGCATAGCGTAATGCAGCCGTCTGCAGTGCGGCGTCATCGCGCTGCAGACAGGAGCGGTTCACAACCCCGTCCGGAACATCGATACCATGACGACGCCAGAGTTCGAACAGCGTCGCACGCATGCCGTGATGCTGCTGGAACAGTTCGACCAGCACCTCATCTTGCCGTGGCGGCAACAAGGCCACGGCCTCAAATGCCCCGGATGCGCCCTCTTCCCCGGCAGCGACGATCGCCAACGCCTCGGAATATGCCGCCGCGCCGTTTCGCAGTATGGCGCCGCTGACACGGCTGAATGCGTCGAATGCCGTCGACGGTGCCATATCGCGTCCGTCCGTCTGCGCAAGGACATAAAGATGAACGCAAAGCCGCTGCTCGGTCCGCTCAAGGAGGTCGGCATCGGACAGATCCTCCGACACCATCTGGACACGTCGCCGAAACAGATGTTCCAGCGCCGTTAGGTGAATAGTTTCGTTTTGAAGCAACATGACCTCCCTGTCTCCTCTCATCCCGGTGATACGCGTATCCGATAAGCGCGTACCTATGCCGCATCAACATCCCTTGGCTGATGTCGCCATATTCTAAAAACAGTTACGGCAAAATACGAGCGATTATTGGCGCGTCCGCAGCAATCGTCCCAGACCTATCCCAGGGTAGCGTCACGTCAGCAGAAGGAAATGCATTCAGCTACGAGACGTTGCCGAACAAGTGGCCTTAAATGCGCCCTTTGCGCGATATGTCGTCGTTTCCAGGCACCGAATCGCCCCCCCTTCACATCGCGGGATCGCGCGTCGAGTGACAGCACCGGGAAACGGCCATTGGCCGCAAAGGAATCATATCGGGTCCATCTGTTCCGCGGCGATTCCGGCGCCAGATCCATCCACGCCACGGCCGCCAAAGCGGTCACTGTAAGCAACAGCATGAGGGAGAAAGGCAGATAGGTGAACAACGTGTCGGCGTAACCCAGTGGTTCCATCGCATCCTCAAGCCGGTGCGGCATCCGGCTCCGGAGCATCGCCGTGCCCATGCGGGTGTTTGTGTTTCTTTTCTTTCTCTTTCGATGCCCCCCGTTCCCAATAGGTTTGTTCGCCATAACGCGATGGTTTCCACCCCGCAGCCTTCGCCTGCTTGCGCGTTGAGCCCCACGGAAAGGTCTTGGCGGCACTCCATGACTCCTGCATCAGTTGTTTGAAAGCATCGTTCGGCGTCTTGGTCCAAAAGCCTTGCGGCCGGCTGGTCTTCGCATCCCAGGCCATGGTCATCGGGTCGAGCGCACGTCCTGGCTCCATAAGCGGCACATCCGGCAATGGTTTACTAATATCCATGAACTGCTGATAGTATTCCCAATCCAGATTAACAGCCCAGGCATCCATGTGCCTCGCCGGACTGGTCATATAGGAATCGCTGTAGCGGTGAACAAACAAAAGGTGATAATAGACCACACCGTTGGGCGATATCGTCTCATGCCGATATGGCTCCAATTCGTCGAAGCGTACCTGCCACACTTTGCCGTTCTTCAATGGCATGCGAACCATGCCTGTGCGCCGGTCGAATACAGTATTACTCTTGTTGGTGAATTTGTTTTTTTAAGCAAATTGCGCAGCAAAAAATAAGGGATGAGAAAAATAGCTGCACCTACCCCACCAGTCCGGATGCCATCCATTATCCCGTTCAACACACCACCATGGGGCGGTAGGATCAGCATCAATATTGGTCCCAAGACAAAGCCCGTAACCAAAAAACCGAAGCCAAAAAGAGCAGTTCCAAATTTGGCAATCATCGCCCACGTCATAGGATTAGCAAATCCCATCCATCCCATTTGCAGAGGCGGTGTTGATATATGCTCCCAGTCAGGATTTGCTTTAGCGAATCTAAGGTCATCGAAGTCTGATAACACCAAGTATTCACCACACGCTACCGGCTGAATCTCCAACTTCTGCTTCAGCATCTGACGTGTGATGAAGCTGCGTTGCTCCATTGGTTTGGCAGGCTTCAGCTCTCGCGGCTGTGTACTATCGTAGGCTGTTTGTTCATAGCTCAAGGGTTCCATGGGCTTTTCCTTATTAGCCTACACTCAGCCACTTGGCCGGGTAGGCCCAGCCTGGTACGTTGTTCTCTATCCCGACAGGATGATCAGGTCGTCCATTCTTTTCATCGCCTGGGACTTCACCAGGAAGCGCAATCCCGCTCTTGGTGACATAGCGTCCACGGGCACGGTATTGCCAAGAGCCGGCGCTACCCCTATAGCGGTAGCGTAGTCCGACGACCGGTCCTTCCTTGCCTGATCGAATCCACTCGATATCGCCGTAGGGCCGGATGGCTCCCTGCATCGGCTCGCCATCTTCCCCGCTGAAGAACTGGATTACGCTTTCCGTTCCGGTATGACTTTCAATCGTAGCGCGCAGATCCAGCACACCTTTTCCAGGCGTCCAGCCTGGGGCATAGATCTCCGCAACGACATCCGACACCATCCGTCCATCTTCGAAATGACCCGAAGTTCGATCTTCAAACAACAAGACCTGCGGACTCTGCAATAGAGTCAACAGTGAAATGTAGATATCATTGCTATCCAGTTTTGCGTATTCGTGGCTCATGCGGTCGCTTCCGTCCTTGGCGAAGGGGCCGTGTTTGCCCCATTTATCCAGTTCCGTATCCTGCCACAGGGCTACCCAAAGGACGGTTGCAAGAGAGGCAAACAGGAGCAGCATCAGTATGACGGATGACGTCCAGATAAATAATGTGTCGGCGTTACCCAGCGGTTCCATGCACTCATCATTCCTTGCCAACAGTGGGCCATTTGGCCGAAGCGCAAACGCTATCTACTGTCATCACACACAGGCTACAAACGTTTTCCCTCACGTTGCCGGCTATCGTCCGCAGCTTCAGGATTCAAACGAGTGCGCGTCAATAGGGGACATGGCGAAGCACGGCGAGTCTCAAGCCGGCGCGGCGTCCGGCTCCGGAGCCCCGCCATGCCCGTGTTCGCGTTTCTTTTCTTGCGGCGGTTCGCGGTCCCAATAAGTCTGCTCACAGTAGCGTGACGGCTTCCATCCCTTTGCCTTCGCCTGCTTGCGTGTCGCGCCCCAGGGAAAGACCTCGGCGGCATTCCACGACTCGATCTTCAATTGCTTGAAGGCCTCGCTCGGCGTCCTGGCCCAGAAGCCCTGCGGCCGGCCCATCCTCGCATCCCAGGCGATGGTCGTCGGGTCCAGGGCGCGTTCCGGTTCCAGCACAGGCATATCCGGCAGCGGTTTGCTCACGTCCATGAATTGCTGGTAATACTCCCAGTCCACATGCAGAACCCATGGGTCCATATGTCGTATGGGGCTGGTCATGTAGGAGTCGCTATAGCGATGGCCAAATAACAGATGGTAGTAAAAGACGCCGTTGGGCGACATGGTCTCGAACTGATAGGGCTCCAGCTCATCGAAGCGCACCTCCCACACCTTGCCGCCCTTCAACGGCATCCGCACCATGCCCGTGCGGCGGTCGAAGGTGGTGTTGTTCTTGTTGGTGAATTTATTGTGATTAAGGAGGTAACGGAGTACGAAGTAAGGAATAAGAAATACGGTGACTGCGATGCCAGAAATCTTTAAGTTATATAGGATAGTTGCAATGACATCTCCTTGGTTGGCAAATATTATTGCAGCAATTGGCAAGTAGACAAAACCGCCAAACAAACAAATTGCGCCCAAAAATCCCGTTATGAACTTCGTCCTCATCGCCCACGCCATCGGATTGGCAAATCCCATCCAACCCATTTGCAGTGGTGTCGTCGTGATGTGCTCCCGATTGGGGTTCTCTTTGGCGTACTGGAGGTTATTGTAACTGGCCAACATCAGGAATTCGCCGCATGCCACCGGCGACGGCTCCAGTTTGCGCGCGCCGGCGGACGGGCTGCGCCTTTCCATCGGCAGGGCGGGTGCCAGCGGGCGCGGGCGGCGGCTGTCGTAGGCAGTCTCGGCGTAGCTCAATGGTTCCATTCGATATCCCTCTCTCAGCCTACGCCCAGCCAATCTTCCGGATAGGCCCAGCCGGGTACGTACTTTTCGATCCGCACTGGATGGTCGGGCGTGTCGGCGTTTTCACTCCCCGGCACGACGGAAGGCAGCGTGATGCCCTCTTCGTTGGTACAGCGGCCACGGGCGCGATACTGCCAGGAGCCCGCGCGTCCTTGGTAGCGGTAGCGTAATCCAACCACCGAACCTTCCTTGCCGGCCCGTATCCATTCGATGTCGCCGTAGGGCCGGATGGCTCCCTGCATCGGCTCGCCGTGTTCCCCGGCAAAGAGTTCGATCACGCGCTCGTTGGTCGTATGGCTCTCGAAGGTCGCCCGCAGATCGAGCACGCCTTTGCCCGGCGTCCAGCCGGGGGCGTAGATATCCGCAACTACGTCGGGGATCATCCGGCCCTCTTCGAAATGGCCCGAGGCCCGGTCTTGCCACAGGGCGACACGGGGACTCTGCAACAGTGTGGCCAGGGCGACGAAGACCTCCTTGCTGCTGTGCTTGGCATATTCGTGGCTCATCCGTTCGCTTGTGTTATTGGCGAACGGTCCGTGTTTGGCCCATTTATCCAGATCCGAATCCTGCGATTGCGCCACCCAAAGGAAGGATGCTAGAGATGCCAACAAGAGCAGCAATAGTACGACGGATGAAGTCCAGACGAATAACGTGTCGGTGTTTCCCAGCAGTTCCATGCACTAACCATCCATTACCAACATTTGACCAAATGGTCGAAATACAAGCTCTATCGACTGCCGCCACACATAGACCACAGACGTTTTTCCTCACGTTGCCTACTATCGTCCACAACCTCAGAACTCAAACGTGTCCGAGTCAACAAGCGACATAGCGAAGCACGGCGAGTCTCAAGCCGGCGCGGCACCCGGTGCCGGAGCCTCGCCATGCCCATGCTGGTGTTTGTGCTTCTTATCTTTCTCTTTCTGTGTCTCGCGGTCCCAATAGGTTTGTTCTCCGTAACGCGACGGCTTCCACCCCGCAGCCTTCGCCTGCTTGCGTGTTGAGCCCCACGGATAGGTTTTGGCAGCACTCCAAGACTCTTGCATCAGTTGTTTGAAGGCGTCGTTCGGCGTCTTGGCCCAGAAGCCTTGCGGCCTTCCTGTTTTTTCATCCCAAGCGATCGAGGTAGGATCCAGGGCGCGGTCCGGTTCGAACACTGGCACATCCGGTAGCGGTTTACTGATATCCATGTACTGCTGGTAATACTCCCAATCCAAATTAACAGCCCAAGCATCCATGTGCCTCGTCGGACTGGTCATGTAGGAGTCGCTGTAGCGGTGAACAAATAGGAGATGGTAATAGACTACACCGTTTGGCGATATTGTCTCATGAAGGTAGGGCTCCAGCTCATCGAAGCGTACCTGCCACACCTTGCCGTTCTTTAACGGCATGCGAACCATGCCGGTACTACGATCAAACACTGTATTGTTTTTGTTTGTGAATTTGTTGTTATTGAGTAAGTATCTGAGAATGAAGTAAGGAATCAGCAAGAAACCGCCCGCCCCTCCGCATACCTCAACACCTTCCAATATTCGCGCACGAATATACTCATGGGGCGCGAACATCAACATTGCAAGTGGTATTCCTACAAACCCACTAAACAACAACCCGAAACCAAAGAATCCCGCAGAAAACCTTGCGATCATCGCCCACAACATGGGATTAGCGAAACCCATCCAGCCCATCTGTAATGGGGGCGTCGAAATATGCTCCCTATTTTGATTATCTTTGGCATATCTGAGGTTATCGAAATCAGACAGCACTAAATATTCACAGCACGCTACAGGCTGCAACTCCAGCTTTTGCTTCAGCATCTGACGTGTGATGAAGCCGCGTTGCTCCATCGGCTTGGCTGGCTTCAGCTCTCGCGGCCGTGTACTATCGTAGGCTGTTTGCTCATAGTTCAAGGGGTCCATGGGCTTTTCCTTATTAGCCCACACTCAGCCACTTGGCCGGGTAAGCCCAGCCTGGTACGTAGTTCTCTATCCTGACAGGATGATCAGGTAGGCCAGTCTTTTCATCGCCTGGGACTTTACCGGGAAGCGTAATCCCACTCTCGGTGACATGGCGTCCACGGGCACGGTATTGCCAAGAGCCGGCGCTACCCCTATAGCGGTAGCGTAGTCCGACGACCGGTCCTTCCTTGCCTGATCGAATCCACTCGATATCGCCGTAGGGCGGGATGGCTCCCTGCATCGGCTCGCCATTTTCTCCGCCAAAGAACTGAATTACGCTTTCCGTTGCGGTATGGCTCTCGAGCGTAGCGCGCAGATCCAGCACACCTTTTCCAGGCGTCCAACCTGGGGCATATATCTCCGCAACGATATCCGGCACCATCTGCCCATCTTCGAAATGCCCCGAAGTTCGATCTTCAAACAACAAGACCTGCGGACTCTGCAACAGAATCAACAGTGCGATATAGATATACTTGCTATTACGCTTGGCGTATTCATGGCTCATCCGTTCGCTAGTGTCGGTGGCGAACGGTCCGTGTTTTGCCCACTTATCAAGCTCAGAATCCTGCGAAAGCACCACCCATACGGCAACAAGGCCGGATACGATAAGCAACGGCAACGCAAACGGCGCCAGCGGAATCAGCGCAGCACCAAATGCGCCTATGCCCTCCGCTACCCCGACATCCACCACCACTTCGGTGCCCGCTTCCGCAGCAAGCTCTCCACCCACTTCGCCGACACTCGCTTTAGCGGCAGCGCCCAGTGAAGATGCGGCAAGTCCAGTAAGAGTGAGACACTGGGCAATATTGGCGACACCAGCCATGGTGTTGTCGTCTTCGAAAGCGTTCATGGCATCCCAAAGCGCAAACCCTGCCCCAGCCACAGCTAGCAATGCATTACCAACAGCGAGAAATTCAAGCTCCGCAAACACACCGTTCTGGAACTTTCCGGTGGCGAATTTTGCAAACAAGGCATCGCTTTCTCTCAATTTTTCTTCGCCGATAAGTGCCTTTGCTGCTCAGGAAGAAGCAGCCACGATTCCAAAAAGACCATCAGCCCATTTCAATCCATCTTCGACATTTCCCTTTTTTGCTAACGTTTCAGATACTTCAACTAGGTTATAAATTTCAAACGCTACCAACACTGAAGGCAACGTCTTACCCAACGCATGGAGCGTGGTAGCCGCGTAAGCGGCACCACGGCCCACCGCAACATCTCCCTCGCTACCAATTGCCGTAGACATCGGACTGGTCTCGGGCATGGTAACCACCGTGGCAGTGGCGCGCTGCGTACCATCGGTATCGAGGGTCCGCCACAGCTTGTTCCAGGTCGTTTCGTCCACCTTCATCTCACCACCTTGGTCGTGGCTGATGTCGGTAATGTCAACACCACCTACTATGTTGTCGGTGGCCGGGTCGACGATGCGCAGTTTTCCACGTTCCTCTTTGGCCGCCGCCTTCACTTCGGCGCGCCGTTCCTGCCGGGTCAACATATCGCCCAGCCGCCAGCTACCGTCGAGAATGGTACGTCCCGCCAGCGACTCTCCCGGACGTACCAGCTTCATCCCCTTGAAGTCGGGCATGTTGGCGGCCTTGCCGAGACGCACCATCATCTCGACCGTGCTGGTCTCCTGCTTGGCGACGGCATCCTTCCATTGTTTGGTGAATACGCTGATGAAGTGGGCTACCAGTTTGTCGGCAACCTTGGTGCTTCCTTCGATAGATTTGAGGAAGACTTCGTCCGTCCGTGCTGCGGTAGGCACCGCTGCAACAGCTGCCGCAAACCCGCCGATGCGGAAATCGGCCTTAGCCGGCGGACTGGGTGGCTGGTTGGATGGTTCGGGATCTTTTTCGTCGTAAGGGTCGATATCGCCGTCGGCCGGAAACAGCATCTTGCGCAGATTGCAACCGGGCTCTAGTGCATCCGTCAGATAGAAGGCGCCGGGATGGAGCCCTTCGATTTCGAGCTTTTCCTTCAAGTCCATGCCGCGCGCCAGATCGATGGGATCGAGGTTGAGGCCGCCGGCATAGGTGATGAAGGTATCCCACAGTTTGAGGTAGTCGGCACCTTCGCCGTGGGCGTAGTCGGCCAGGGCGGCATCGAAGCCGATGAAGTCGGGATAGCTCTCGGCGATGGCCGCGCCCTGCTGTTCGTCCTTCTGCGGCGGCAGGCGGCCGGCGAGCAGCGCGGCATGGGCGGCGATGGCGCTGCGCATATCGGCGCGCATGGCGAGGCGCTTGTCGACTTGCAGTATCCCCTGTTCGATCAGGTCGCGGTCGAGATAGTCGCGGGCGCTGCGCAGGGAGCGCGAGCCGCTGTCGCCTTCTTTGTAGTGTCGGCTACCGTGACCATAGCCGCTAACCGTGGCGCTGAGCGCCGGATTGTAGAAGACGTGGTAGGCCGTGATCGCGGAGTTGTAGTTCTCGTCGGCACCGATCTTTTGCAGCAGAGCCTTGTAGTCGGCGATACCCTTCTGCATTGCCATGCCGGTACGCACGGCGGCGCCCATCGGGTCGTGTATCAGTACGAATGGGATGTTCGCACCCTGGTGCGGCATCATCATGGGATGGTCGGGCACCAAGTCGACGTTGCCGGTGGCGACCCGGTGGCCGTCCGGCGCCTTGAAGGTGTAGCGATCGCTGAAACCGGAGACGTCCACCTGCTGCAAGCGCTGCGACCGCGCCTGGTCGGCACCGGATTTCTGGGCGCCCGACGGCGACAACCGCCGGCGCCGCGCCGTGCCCGCCGCGCTGTGGTCTTCCGCCAGCCGCTTCTTGACATTGTCGAGGCGGTAGTCGGTTTCGGCCATGCCGCC
This sequence comes from Proteobacteria bacterium UBA3588, assembly GCA_002376325.1. Lineage (GTDB taxonomy): Bacteria > Pseudomonadota > Gammaproteobacteria > Thiohalomonadales > Thiohalomonadaceae > Sulfurivermis. The sequence goes on from DFMR01000111.1 coordinate 15,016, forward strand.
GAGGCTGTTGATGCGCTGCCAGCTCCACGGCTCGGGGGCGTAGGCGATCTCGATCTTCGGCTGGTGGCCCTTGATCGAATGCGGCACGAGGATGCGGTTGTCGGACAGGGCGCTGGTGGCGGGGCGACGATCGAGGCCGGCGCAGCGTTCGAGGTTGACGTCGCGGAAAAAACCGTGGGGCTGGACCTCCAGTTCGCGCCACAGATGGCCGTCGAGGAAGAGATAGTAGCGGCCTCCATCAGGGGAGACCAGTTGCTCCTTGGCCGGCGGCTTGCCCGCTCCGGCGGCGCTGTAACTCGCGTAGCAAACGGGGACGATGGGCACCAGCACGTTTTCGCGCTGGCCCGGCTCTTCGCTGCGGCTCTGTTCAAGCTCTTTGTGCGTCTTCGACTGGACCCAGCCCAGCGGGATGTCGCACCAGTTGTCGAGGCCGCCGCTGCCGGCGTTGTCGGGGTAGCGCAGGAAAGCGTAGGCCTTGCCACCCTGGCTCGGCATCACCAGTTCGCGTTTGCGATCATTCTGGTAGTCGGCCTTGCCCAGCGAGACCGTCGGCGGGTCGGTACGCATTGCGGCGCTCGGGATATCGCTCATGGCCGCTCCTCCTCTGCGCCCACCACCATTCCGTTAAGCGCAACCGGGGAGTCGCCGATCACCTCCACATACTGCACCGCGCCGGCGGCGGAGGCCTTGGCGTTTTTCCCCTTGCCCAACTGCACGCTCGGCGGCGGCGCGGCGCCGGGCTGCATCAGCGGCATCGGCGGGGTGTTGTGGTTGTTGGAGACCATCATGTCGAAGGCGCGCACGGCTGCGACACCCTCGATCTTCACGTCGGACGAACCCATGATGAATTCCGCCTTGCCCTGTTTGGTGCCCGAGGAGATACCGCCGCAGCTCCCCCCTTCGTCGCCGCTGCTCTTGCTGAAGATCGACTCCTTGGTACAGGCCGGGTGGCCGTTGATCTTCACCGAGGAGGCGGTTTTGTCGGCGTCGCTCGATTTGGCGCTGTTGGTATACATCACCACGCTGCAACCGTCACCCGACGGCATCTTGCAGACGTCGGGCGAGGTATAGTTGCCGTTGGAGCCGGCGTGAACGGCGGTGCGGCCGTTGATCAGCACCTGGCCGCCACCACCACCCGCACGGCTGTTGTTAAGCTGGGTGAGGTTTTTCTTGGTGATGGTGCCGACCGTATAGCCGATGAGTTGTTCGATGTCGTCGGCCATTTTGCGGCGATCGGCGCCGCCCAGGCGGCTCATCTGGGCGTCGGCATCGAGGCCGCTGTTGGGACAGATTCGTTTGGGCGGGTCGCTGCTGTTGTTGGCGCCGGACTGCGGCGGCGGCACGCTGTAGCTTGGGACGAAACGCTGATAGCCTTGCTCCACGGTAAGACAGGCAAAATTGCTCTGGCCCAACATCGCCACCAGCGCGCTCTTGCCCTTGGCGTAGGAGGGAAACGCGGCGACATTGCCGACGGCGCACAGCGCTCCCTGCTGATACGTGAACATACTGAATCCCAGCAGGCCGGGATTGTTGCTACGCCACGAGCGGCTGCCGCTCTGATAGACGGTCATGGTCGGCGAACCATCCGAGTATTCCACCGAGTCGCCGTCGCCTTCCTCTGCCGACATGAACATTCCGTATCCTCCCGTTCTTCCCTATTGGCCTCGACAGGCGCTCAGTTCAATTCGATGCTCGCCCCGTGCAGGGAGAAACGGCCCTGCGCGAAGGCGCTGATCTCTTTGCCGTCGATCCGGACGGCGCCGTCTGCGCTGAGTTCCAGCCACGAGTCGCCCACTTGCAGACGCAAGCTGCGGCGCGGCTTCAATTCGACGGCGCCGTCCTGCTCGGTGATCTGCGCTGCGGGCGCTTCCCCCGGCGCCCGCAGCCGGCCGACGACGATACAGCTTCCCGCAGAGGTGGCGGAAAAAAGCACCGAGTCACCTTGCCGCAATTCCGGCACTGAAGCCAGATGACCGGTGACCGTCAGCGCTTCAACGCCGTCGGCAAGCATTACGCTGACCGCTTCTCCGTTGCGGCAATCGCCTACGATGCCGACGGCTGTTTGCATCGGGACGGTGATGGCGCGCCGCGCGCGCCAGCTGACTACGTTGTCGTTCATTGCTATCTCCTTGCCGCCGGCTGCCGCCGATCCGTGGTATGTCGTGCGTTTTTCTTCACTCCGCATCAACTATTGTTGCCGATCCCCTGGCCATTGACGTTGATGGTGCCGGCATCGAGCGATATGGTGCCGCTGCCCTTGATGGCCACGTCGCCGTTCGATTTGATTTCAAAACCGCCCCCGCCCTGTCCGAAGAGCACCGACTCGTTGCCCTGGCCCAGGACGGAAACGGCGCCGGACACCTTCATCTTCAGATTGCCGCTGTCCACCAGAAATTGTGCGTCCTGCTTCTTTACCTCCATCGCCAGGCCCGTGCCTGCCTCGATGGACAGCATCTTTTCCGCACTTTGCTCGATATCGCCCTGGTTCGCCTGTAACCGTAGATTCTGCCCCGCCTTCATCAGCAGATCAGTGGCAGCGTCGTAGCTGATGCCCGCCTTCTTCGTCACCAACCGCTGCGCGTTGCCGACGGTGACGGTGTGATCCTTGCCGACACTGACGTCTTGATTGCCGCCCGCCTCGATCACCATGCTCTTTCCAGCGTGCAGCTTCATGTCGCCCTCTTCGGTGGCGAGGCTGACCTGATTCTGCTGCGTCGTGGCGTCGAGGCTGAGGCTTAGTTTGCGGTCGCGGGTGAACAGTTCGATCTTCTCCTTGCCCTGCTGGTCATCCATGGTGAGCTCGTTACCGCCCCAGGTACGCAACACGTTCTGCGTCCTGTTGGCGGCAGTGACCGGGCTTGGGGTTCCGGCGTTGTTCACGGCGCCGACGATATAGGGCCGGTCGATGTCGTTGTTGACGAAGCCGACCAGCACTTCGGTACCCGCATGCAAAGGGAAGTGGAAGCCGTAATCCGAACCCGCATAAGGCTGCGCCAAGCGCACCGGCAACGAGGCCTGAGCCTGGCCCGACTGGCGATTGTCGAAGTCCATGCGCAGACGGTAGCGGCCCTGCTCATCGAGATGGGCATATTCGCCGCCGGTGCTCTCGACGCGCGCGGTGACCATGCCGGGCGCGGTGCGCGGCGGCGGCGGCGACACGCGGAACGCCATGCCGGCCGGGATCATTTGCAGGGCGGCGCGATAGGTGGTGCCTTTGGGTGAGTCGCCATAGGCAAATGCGGCACGCTGATCGCCTTCGGGTTCGACTTTGACCACAGTATACGCAGTGTTCAGCGCCTGCTGCGGATGGCCGGTGACCTTGACCACCATGCCGGGCATCAGGCCACGGCAGTCGGTCTGCCCCTCATAGAGAACACGCTGCCAGTCGGTAGCATCCTGGTGGAACTGCGCCTGGTCCCTGCCCTCGCCCACGGTACGGTAGTTGCCGCCGTAGAGATAGCTGTCACCGTAGCTGCCTCTGTCGGCACCGCTGCTGACCACCGACAGATCGGCTTCCGGAGTGTTGTCGTTGTAATCCTTGAGCAGGTAGCGTTGGGTCAGCAGTGAGCCGGCAATGCTCAGGGAGTAGAGCGTCTCTTCCAGGCGGTTTTCGCCCTTCTGTACCTCGTAGCGCAGCTCTTCGCCGGGAAGCTTCGGCAGGTTGTGGACCGAATCGTTGATCACCAGGCAGACGCTGTCCTTATCCTGTTCAAAACGGAAGAACAAACCGGCGCGCGCCAGCAGCCGCTCGATGAAGGCCAGGTCGTCTTCGTCGCTCTGTGCCACGAAGTCCCATGCCGTCGGCAGCTTTTCGCACTGAAAGGAGTAGGCGTCGCCTACCCAGCCGGCATCATCCAGCACTTCACTCACAATCTCCTTGACGCCTCTATCGACGAACACGCGGTTGGAGAAGCGCTGGCGCAGCGGGTGCAACGGCGACGCGATCTCGACCTCATATTCGTGGCCGTCGACCACGGCGTGATCCTGCAGCAGTTCCGTTACGACGCCGTGAACGAATACCGGCGCATAGTCCCACAGCAGCTCCAGACGGGCGGTGCGGCCGAGGGTCGCCATGATATCCAACTGCAGATCGGTTTTTATCCGCACGTTGAATACGTAGTCGCGCGACAATTCGAAGTCGGTCCCGCTGAATGAGAGCACCGACAGGGCATCGTCGGCATATCCCTTGATATTGAACAGAAACTGCGTCTGGTTGGCGCCGGGTTTGCCGGAACGCGCATGATTCGATATCGCTTCCATGAATGACATAGGGTTCCCTCCTGGAAAGTGCGTTAAGGTGCGACGGCCGTCAGCGACGGCTGTTCCACGATGTCGTCTTCGTTGACGAGGAAGTCGCATACCAGACCTTCCGTTTCGTCGAAGGCCAGTGATACCGCGATCGGTGTGTCGCCATCGGCAAGAAAGCCGAGCAGGCGGCGCGCCACGCCTGGCAAAAGACGCTGCTCCAATACCGTATGCACGTAGCGCGCACCGGCATCGGTGCGGCGGCACTGGGCGGCGATATGGGAGATCACCTCGGGCTGGCAGCGCAGCTCGATGCCATGCGCTTCGTTCAGGCGTTGCGCCGCCTGATCCAGCTTGAGGGCGACGATATGCTGCATCGCATCCGTGTCCAGCGCGCTGTAGGGCACCACCTGGATACGCCCCAGCAGGGCCGGCGCGAAGCGGCGCAACAGATCCGGGTGCACCAGTTCGATGAGCTCGTTGGTCGAGACCGGCGTCGCCGTCTCCGCCCCTCCTTCCGTCTCGTCCCGGTCATCGACAGTCGCCTCGATAATCGCCTCGGAACCGAGATTGGTGGTCATGAAGATCACAGTGTTGCGGAAGTCGATTTCCCGCCCCTCGCCGTCGCGCATGATGCCCTTGTCGAACACCTGGTAGAAAAGGTTGACGACTTCGGGATGCGCCTTTTCGATT
>DFMR01000109.1 GCA_002376325.1 Proteobacteria bacterium UBA3588
CGGCAAGACCACCACCACCAGTCTCATCGCCAGCCTGTTGGCGGAGGGCGATCTCGATCCGACTTTCGTCATCGGCGGCAAACTCAATAGTGCCGGTACCCACGCGCGCCTGGGCGCGAGCCGTTATCTGGTCGCCGAGGCGGACGAGAGTGATGCCTCGTTTCTCTATCTGCAGCCGATGATGGCCGTGGTCACCAATATCGATGCCGATCACATGGCCACCTACGACGGTGACTTTTCCAAGTTGCGCAACACCTTCGTGGAGTTCCTGCATCACCTGCCGTTTTACGGTCTGGCGGTGTTGTGTGTCGACGACCCGGTGGTGCGCGAGATCCTGCCGGAAGTGACGCGCCCGGTGCGCACCTACGGCTTCACGCCCGACTGCGATGTCGTTGCCAGCGACGTGCGGCAGGAGGGTGTGCGCAGTCGCTTCCGCGTGGCGCGCAAGGACCAGCCGGAGTGGCTCGACGTCACCCTCAATCTGCCGGGGCGGCACAACGTGCTGAACGCCCTGGCGGCGATCACCGTGGCGCACGAGGTGGGTGTCGGCGACGCGGCGATCCTGCGCGGACTGGAGGCGTTTCAGGGGATCGGACGCCGCTTTCAGTTGAACGGCGAGGTGCGGACGGCGGCCGGTACGGTGACCCTGGTGGACGATTACGGCCACCATCCGCGCGAGGTGGCCGCGACCATTCAGGCGGCGCGCGCCAGCTGGCCCGAGCGGCGCCTGGTGGTGGCGTTCCAACCCCATCGCTACACCCGTACCCGCGACCTGTTCGAGGACTTCGCCGAGGTGTTGTCGGCGGTGGATGCGCTGTTGGTGCTGGAGGTCTATCCGGCCGGCGAAAAGCCGATCCCCGGTGCCGACAGCCGTACCCTGTGCCGCGCCATCCGCGCCCGCGGCCAGGTGGACCCGGTGTTCGTGGCGCAGGCCGACGATCTGGCCGACACCCTGCGCGGCGTACTGCGCGACGGTGATGTGGTGCTGACCCTCGGCGCCGGCGATATCGGCGGCGCCGCGGCCGCTTTAGCGGAACAACTGGCGGGGGTGCAGAGATGATGACGGCACGCAACGGTCACGTACTACGCGGCGTCTTGCTGCACAACGAACCGATGGCGCGCCATACCACGTGGCGCGTCGGCGGTCCGGCGGAGCGTTATTACCAGCCGGCGGATATCGCCGATCTGGCGGAGTTCCTGGCGCAGCTGCCGGCGGACGAACCGCTGTTGTGGGTCGGCCTCGGCAGTAACCTGCTGGTCCGCGACGGCGGCGTCCGCGGCACCGTGATCGCCACCGCCGGCCTGCTCAACGACATCGAGCAGAGCGATGCCACCATGGTGCGCGTCGAGGCCGGGGTCAGCTGCGCCAAGGTGGCGCGTTTTTGCAGCCGGCTCGGCCTGAGCGGCGCGGAATTCCTCGCCGGGATCCCCGGCACCATGGGCGGCGCGCTGGCGATGAATGCCGGCGCCTTCGGCGGCGAGACTTGGCCGCTGGTGGTGCAGGTGGAAACCCTCAATCGCCATGGCCGGTTGCGGGTGCGCGAGCCGGGCGAATACCGCATCGGTTACCGCACGGTACACGGTCATGCGGACGAATGGTTTGTGGCGGCGACGCTCCGTCTGCAATCGGGTGATACCGCGGCGGCGGGCGCCCGCATCCGCGAATTGCTGGATCGACGCGCGGCGTCGCAGCCGACGCAGCAGCCCAATGCCGGTTCCGTGTTCCGCAACCCGCCCGGCGATCATGCGGCGCGGCTGATCGAGTCGTGCGGTTTGAAGGGGAACTGTATCGGCGCGGCCTGCGTGTCGGAGAAACATGCCAATTTCATCGTCAACACCGGCGCTGCGAGCGCGACGGATATCGAGGCGCTGATCGCCCGGGTGGCGGCCACGGTGGAGCGGGAGCGGGGCGTGCGGCTGACACCCGAGGTGCATATCGTAGGGGAGAGCGGCAGTGGCTGAGAGGCTCGACGCACAGGTGTTCGGCAAGGTGGCGGTGCTGATGGGCGGCTGGTCGGCAGAGCGCGAGATCTCGCTGCTGAGCGGTCGAGCCGTGCTCGCCGGATTGCAGCGCCGCGGTGTCGACGTCCACGCCATCGACGCCGGCCGCGACGTATTGGAGGTGCTGGCGCGCGGCGCCTTCGATCGCGTGTTCATCGTGCTGCACGGTCGCGGCGGCGAGGACGGCCAGTTACAGGGGGCGTTGGAACTGATGGAGTTGCCCTATACCGGCAGCGGCGTGCTGGCCTCGGCCCTGGGGATGGACAAGTGGCGCAGCAAGTTGGTGTGGCAGGCGGCCGGATTGCCGGTGCCGGAGTTCGAACTGCTCGACGCGGGCAGCGATTTCGCGGCCGTCGAGCAACGGCTCGGATTGCCGCTGTTCGTCAAGCCGGCCAATGAAGGATCCAGTGTCGGCGTCACCAAGGTGCAGCAGCCCGGCGCCTTGCGTCACGCCTATCAGGTGGCGGCGCAGCACGACACGCTGGTGTTGGCGGAACGCTTCATCGGTGCCGGCGAGTTCACCGTCGCGGTGCTCGACGGCGTGGCGCTGCCGCCGGTGCAGATCGTGCCGAGCACCGAATTTTACGACTACGAGGCGAAGTACTTCCGCGACGATACCCAGTACCTCTGCCCCTGCGGCTTGCCGCAGGAGCGCGTCGAGCAGATGCGGCATATGGCGTTGCAGGCGTTTGCACTGATCGGCTGCCGCGGCTGGGGCCGGGTCGATTTCCTGATGGACAGCGACGGCAGCCTCTATCCGCTGGAGGTCAATACGGTGCCGGGCATGACCGACCACAGTCTGGTGCCGATGGCGGCGCGCGCCGCGGGCATCGATTTCGACGAACTGGTGTGGCGCATCCTGGCGACGACGTTGGAGGACAGCGATGGCTAAGCGGCTGCAGGCCCGGCTGAACCAGCAAGCGCCGATGGCGCGGCCGGTGTGGCTGGCGCGCCTGCCGCTGCTGGGCGGCGGGTTGGCGCTGGTGGCATTGGTGGCCGCCGCCATGGTGTGGCTGCTCAACCCGCAGCACCTGCCGCTGCGCACGGTGCGGGTGCAGGGGCAACTGGCGCATGTGACGCCGGCGGATATCCGCGCGGCGGTGGCGCCCTATGCGAAGCAGGGTTTCCTGCATGTCGACATCGTCGCCGTGCGTAATGCGCTGGAAAAGGTGCCGTGGATCTACAGCGCCCAGGTCACCCGCTCCTGGCCCGACGCGCTGCTGGTTACCATCCAGGAGCAGCAGGTGCTGGCGCGCTGGGGCGCCGGCGGCCTGGTCAATGTGGAAGGCGAGGTGTTCCTGCCGCAGCAACCGTTCGCTGCGCCGGCTCTGCCGCTGTTGCAGGGGCCGTCCGGGACATCGGCGATGCTGGCGACTCAGTATGCGGAGCTGCAACGGGTGTTGGCGCCGCTGGCGTTGAAGATTGCGCAGGTAACGGTGGATGAACGCCGCTCCTGGAGCCTGACCCTGGCGGACGGCGTGCGGCTGATGCTGGGGCGCAGCGACCACGCCGCGCGGATGACGCGCTTCGTGCTGGCCTACCCGCAGGTGCTGGCGCCGCGCATCGCGACGGTGGCGCGCGTCGACCTGCGTTACACCAATGGGTTTGCCGTGCAGTGGCGCGACCATTCCACGGAGCAGTCCGGACATGCCGGGGCATAAGCGGTAGGGGAATCGAATGTCTAGAAAGCCGGAAAAGAACTTAATCGTTGCCCTCGATATCGGGACGTCGAAGGTGGTGGCCATTGTCGGCGAGGTCAACGTCAACAATGAGGTGGACATCATCGGCATCGGCTCTCATCGTTCGCGCGGCCTGAAGAAGGGCGTGGTGGTGAACATAGAGTCCACAGTGCAGTCGATACAGCGCGCGGTGGAGGAGGCGGAACTGATGGCCGGATGCCAGATCCATTCGGTTCATGCAGGCATCGCCGGCAGTCACATCCGCAGCCTCAACTCCCACGGCATCGTCGCCATCCGTGACAAGGAGGTGACGCCCAGCGACGTGGAGCGGGTGATCGATGCGGCGCGGGCGGTGGCCATTCCCGCCGATCAGAAGATTCTCCACGTGTTGCCGCAGGAGTTCGTCATCGACAATCAGGAAGGTATCCGTGAGCCGGTCGGTATGTCCGGCGTGCGGCTGGAGGCGAAGGTCCATCTGGTTACCGGCGCGGTGAGCGCCGCGCAGAACATCGTCAAGTGTGTGCGCCGCTGCGGTCTGGAGGTGGACGACATCATCCTGGAGCAATTGGCCTCCAGTCATGCGGTGCTGTCCGATGATGAAAAGGAGCTCGGCGTCTGCCTGGTCGATATCGGCGGCGGCACGACCGATATCGCGGTGTTCACCGAAGGCGCGATCCGTCATACCGCGGTGATCCCCATCGCGGGCGATCAGGTGACCAACGACATCGCCGTCGCGCTGCGCACGCCGACCCAGCATGCCGAGGACATCAAGATCAAGTACGGCTGCGCCCTGGCGCAGTTGGCCAGTGCGGACGAAACCATCGAGGTGCCGAGCGTTGGCGACCGTCCGGCGCGGCGGTTGGCGCGGCAGACGCTGGCGGACGTGGTGGAGCCGCGCTATGAGGAGTTGTTCACGCTGATTCAGGCGGAATTGCGGCGCAGCGGTTTCGAGGATCTGTGCGCCGCCGGAGTGGTGCTCACCGGCGGCACCGCCAAGATGGAAGGTGTGGTGGATTTGGCGGAGGAGATATTCCATATGCCGGTCCGTCTCGGTATGCCGCAAGGGGTGAATGGGCTGGTGGATGTGGTGCGCAATCCCATCTACTCCACCGGCGTCGGTCTTTTGCTGTTCGGGGTGCACAACCGCGGCGGCGGTACGGTTCAGGAGCTGCATGTCGGCAGCGGCATGAAGAGTGTGTTCCAGCGGATGAAGAGCTGGTTTCAGGGGAATTTCTAGTTTCTGCTTTTCGGGCAGGTGTAAACAGGCGCAACAGGAGGAACGGCTATGTTCGAGTTAATGGATACCCAGGCGCAAAACGCCGTGATAAAGGTTGTCGGTGTGGGCGGCGGCGGCGGCAACGCCGTTGAGCATATGGTCGCCCAGGATATTGAAGGCGTGGATTTCATCTGTGCCAACACCGATGCTCAGGCACTGAAAAAATCCAATGCCCGCACTGTGCTGCAGTTGGGCGGGGCGGTGACCAAGGGGCTGGGGGCGGGAGCCAATCCCGATATCGGCCGTGAGGCCGCCATCGAGGATCGCGACCGTATCGCCGAGTTGCTGGACGGCGCCGACATGGTGTTCATCACCGCCGGCATGGGCGGCGGCACCGG
>DFMR01000113.1 GCA_002376325.1 Proteobacteria bacterium UBA3588
GTAGAGCATCTTCTCGAAGTGGGGGATCGCCCAGCGCGCGTCCACCGAGTAGCGGAAGAAGCCGCCGCCCAGCTGATCCTGAAGGCCGCCATGGGCCATGGCGCGCAGGGTGTCGAGGGCCATGCGCCGCGCCTGGGCGTCGTCGCGTTGCAGCAGGAATTCCAGATTGGTGGGGTGGGGAAACTTGGGTGCCGCGCCGAAGCCGTGATAGCGCGCGTCGTAGGCGGCGGTGAGCTGTTCACGCGCCTGGAGCAACGGCCGGGCGTCGAGCCGGCCGGGGGCATCGTCGGTGGCCGCTGTCCGGGTCAGGGCGTGCAGCAGCGACTGGTTTTGCTCCGCCAGTTGGTCGCCGTGCTCGTGATAGAAGGCAGCGACGCGGCGCAGGGCATCGCGGAATGCCGGCAGACCGTGGCGTGGTTCGGGAGGGAAGTAGGTTCCGCCGAAGAAGGGGACTTGCTCCGGGGTGAGGAACATGGTGAGCGGCCAGCCGCCGCCGCGCCCGGTCAGCAACTGGTGCGCGGCCTGGTAGATGCGGTCCAGATCGGGACGCTCCTCGCGGTCCACCTTGATGTTGACGAACAGCTCGTTCATCAGCTTGGCGGTGGCCTCGTCCTCGAACGACTCGTGGGCCATGACATGGCACCAGTGGCAGGCGGAGTACCCGACGGAAAGCAGGATCGGCCTGTTCTCGCGCCGTGCCCGGGACAGCGCCTCCTCGCCCCACGGGTACCAATCCACCGGATTGTGCGCGTGTTGCAGCAGGTAGGGGCTGGTTTCCTGGTTGAGCCGGTTGACGTGGTGGGTGGTGCTCATGGCTGCGGCCGATAGTTGAGTAATTGCGTCAACTATAATCGACTTCCCCGGCGTTGCCCAGGTCCGGTGTGGGCAACGGCCGCTTTCTGCGATAATGCCGGCCTCCTTTATTGCCTGCCGGACATGCCCGATGGAACTCGCCCCCCTGATTCTCAAGAAAAACGAAGAACGCCGCCTGCGCCAGGGACATGTCTGGGTGTTCAGCAACGAGGTGGATGTGGCGCGCACGCCGCTCACCGCCTTCGCTCCCGGCCAGCCGGTCAAGCTCCAGGCGCATGACGGCAAGGTGCTGGGCAGCGCTTATGTGAATCCTCACTCACTTATCTGCGCACGGTTGGTGAGCCGCGACCCGGAGCAGGTGCTGGACCGGTCGCTGCTGGTGCACCGCCTCAACATCGCCCTGTCGCTGCGCCGGCGCATGTTCGCGCAACCCTACTACCGCCTGGTTTATGGCGAGAGCGACGGTCTCCCTGGGCTGGTGGTGGACCGGTTCGACGATGTGCTGGTGGCGCAGATCAATACCGCCGGGATGGAGGCGCTGAAGACGGAGGTGGTGGCGGCGCTGGAGAAGGCGGTGAAGCCGCGGGTGATCCTGCTGCGTAACGACAGCCCGGCGCGCGCCCTGGAGGGGCTGGACAGTTATGTGGAGAGCGCGCTCGGCGAGGCGCCCGAGTCCGTGCGGGTGGAGGAGAACGGCGCCCGTTTCGAGGCGCCGCTGTTGAGCGGCCAGAAGACCGGCTGGTACTACGACCATCGCGACAACCGGGCGCGGATGCAGCGCTACGTGCGCGCCGCCCGGGTGCTGGACGTGTTCAGCTACATCGGTGCCTGGGGCATGGCGGCGGCGGTGGCGGGGGCCGGGCAGGTGACCTGCATCGACGCCTCGGCGCGGGCGCTGGACCAGGTGCAGCGCAACGCCGCGCTCAACGACGCGGCCGACCGGGTCGAGACCATCGAGGGCGACGCCTTCGAGGCGCTCAAGGCGCTGCGCGCCGAGCGGGCGCAGTTCGACGTGGTGATCGTCGACCCGCCCGCCTTCATCAAGCGCAAGAAGGACGCCAAGGAGGGGATTCAGGCCTACCGCCGTCTCAACCAGGCGGCGCTGCAACTGCTGGGCAAGGACGGTATCCTGGTCTCGGCCTCCTGTTCCTACCATTTGCAGCGCGACGTTTTTCTCGATCTGCTGCACCAGTCGGCACGCCATTTGGATCGGCAACTGCAAATCCTGGAACAGGGGCACCAGGGGCCGGATCACCCGGTTCACCCGGCCATCGCCGAGACCGACTACATCAAATGTTTCATCGGCCGCGCCGTGATCATGTGACGAGCGCAGGCCGGCTCGACCTGCCGCCGGACGCCATTAACCCGTATACTCGCCCTATGCTTCCCTATCCGAAAATCAATCCCATCGCTGTGCAGTTAGGGCCACTGAAGGTCCATTGGTACGGCTTGATGTATCTGCTCGGTTTCTCCCTCGCCTGGTGGCTGGGACGGTTGCGTGCCCGCCGTCCGGGCGCGGTGATGACGCCGCTGCAGGTCGATGACCTGTTGTTCTACGGTGCCCTGGGCGTGGTACTGGGCGGCCGCATCGGCTACATGCTGTTCTACGACCTGCCGGTGTTTCTGCACAATCCGCTGAATCTGTTCAAAGTGTGGGACGGCGGCATGTCGTTCCACGGCGGTCTGATTGGTGTGCTGATCGCGCTGGGCATGTTCGCGCGCCGCTACCGGGTGCCCTACTTCGATGTCGTCGACTTCGTCGCGCCGCTGGTGCCGGTCGGTCTCGGCGCGGGCCGTATCGGCAACTTCATCAACGGCGAACTGTGGGGCAAGGTGAGCAACGTGCCGTGGGCGATGGTGTTCCCCACCGGCGGACCGCTGCCGCGTCATCCGTCGCAACTGTACGAATTCGGGTTGGAAGGGGTCGCGCTGTTCGTGATCCTGTGGCTCTATTCCAACAAGCCGCGGCCGACCATGGCGGTCNNGACCGCGTAGAAAGAGGAAGAGATGAAACAGTATCTCGATTTGATGCGCCACGTGCTGGAGCACGGAACGGCAAAGGAGGATCGCACTGGCACCGGCACCGTCAGCGTGTTCGGTCACCAGATGCGCTTTGACTTGAGCCGGGGTTTCCCGGTGGTCACCACCAAGAAACTGCACCTGAAGTCGATCATCCACGAGTTGCTTTGGTTTCTGCGCGGCGATACCAACGTCAAATATCTGCGCGACAACGGCGTCAGCATTTGGGATGAGTGGGCCGACCCCAACGGCGAACTGGGGCCTGTCTACGGTTACCAGTGGCGTTCGTGGCCGACACCGGGCGGCGGACATATTGATCAGATCAGCCAGGTGATCGACCAACTCAAAAATAATCCCGATTCGCGCCGCATCATCGTCTCCGCCTGGAACGTCGCGCAGATCGAGCAGATGGCGCTGCCGCCGTGCCACGCCTTCTTTCAGTTCTATGTCGCCGACGGCAGGCTCTCCTGCCAGCTCTACCAGCGCAGCGCCGATATCTTCCTCGGTGTGCCGTTCAACATCGCCTCCTATGCGTTGCTCACCATGATGATGGCGCAGGTGACCGGCCTGCAGCCGGGCGATTTCGTCCACACCTTGGGCGATGCGCATCTCTACCGCAATCATCTGGAGCAGGCGCAGCTGCAACTCTCGCGCACGCCCTACGCCCTGCCGCAGATGAAGATCAATCCGGCGGTGACCTCGCTGTTCGACTTTAGTTATGAGGATTTCGCGCTGGTGGGCTATGAGCACCATCCGCATATTAAGGCCCCGGTCGCGGTGTGAATGCCGGTGCGGGTTCGTAGTTTCGGATTTCGAGTCGTAAAGAGGGGGGCGACAGTCAGTGGCGGCGACAAGCGATAAAGCAAACACCGAAACTTCCAACCCGGCGCCCGGCACCCGGAACCCGAAACCTGTCATCTCCACCATCGTCGCGATGGCCGAGAACCGCGTCATCGGCATTGAAAATCGGCTGCCCTGGCACCTGCCGGGCGACATGAAGTGGTTTCGCCGCCACACCCTGGGTAAGCCGGTGGTGATGGGTCGCAAGACCTTCGAGTCACTGGGGCGGCCGTTGCCGGATCGCACCAATATCGTGGTGACGCGCGACCCCGGCTATGCTGCGCCGGGCGCCGTAGTGGTGGATTCCATCGCAGCGGCGCTGGCGGCGGCAGGCGACGTGCCGGAGGTGATGATCATCGGCGGCGAATCGTTCTACGGCCAGATGCTGCCGCACAGCGATCGCCTGTATCTGACCTTGGTCCATGCGGCCGTCGCAGGCGATGCCTGGTTCCCGCAATTCGATTGGTCGCAATGGCGCGAGGTCGAACGCAGCGATTGCAACGCAGACGACAACAATCCATATTCATACAGCTTTCTCATCCTGCAGCGACGATGTTGACCTGGCAACGGGGGGTATGACCGGCATGGCCATGCACGATACCTATCGGCTGCAAAAACGCATTCTCGTGTTCGCCGTGCTCGGAAGCCTGTTGACGGGGCTGGTGGTCGGTCTGGCGACGGCGATCCCGTTGTACCGCAATGCCCGGGCGCACAGCGAGGCGTCGATGCTGTTTCAGGTGCGCAGCCAGGCGCAGGCGATTGCGCACTTCCTGGAGCGCATCGACGACGTCACGATGCAGTTCACCAGCCGCAGCCAGATCCGCGATCGGCTGGAGCAATACGATCACGGCAAAGTGTCGCTGCGGGATGTGGCCGCCTACACGGCGCCACGCCTGCAGGATGCCTTGACCCAGTCGGGCGATGTCGCAGGGCTGGTGCGTCTGGCCAGGTCCGGCACCCCGATCGTGCAGTTGGGCACAATGCCGCCGCGGGAGTGGTGGCCCACTTTGCCGGCGAACACACGGACCGCGGTGGTCACCGGACCGGTTCGTGTCGGCGACCGGTACTATCTGCTGGTGGCCGCGCCCATTCTCAGTCATAGCCATCGGCGCCTCGGCACCGATGTCGTCAGCTGGCGCATCGACGCGCTGCAGGGGCTGTTGACCGACAGTACCGCCTACGGCCTCCATGTGCATCAGTATCTCGGCAACCTGATCCGGGACGTGGCGGTGCATATCGAACGTGCGGGTGCGGGCTTTCAGGTGACGCCGCTGAACAGCAACCTGCAGCGTGCGCTACAGCGTGCCCAATCAGGAGCGAGCGGCGTGCTCACCGGTGTCGGTGCCGACAGTGAAGACCTGACGTTCTATGCGCCAATCCCCGGTTACCGCGACTGGGCGTTGGCGGTAGTGGCGCGGCAGCGGGCGTTTTACGCGCCGCTGCTGTCGGTGCTCGCCCTGCCCGTACTCACCATCCTGCTGATGGCGTTGGGCGGCATGTTGTTGACCACTCGCGCCATCCGGCCGCTGGCGCGCGAGGTGATCGACACTTCGTATCGCCTCGATGAGCTGACACGCGAACAGCAGGAGCTGCTGGAACTGGCCCGGGGCTTCGTGTTCCGCCTCGATCACAATGGCTGGCTGACCGACGTATCGCCGGGTGCCTGCGAAGTAACCGGATATGGTGCGGACGAATTGCGCCGCCGTTACGACACGCTGTTGAGCGACAATCCCATCAACGCCGCTGCGCGGGAGGCGGTGGAGCGGGTGTTGCGCCAAGGGGGCGCGGTGCCCGCCATCCTGCTGGAGATCATCCATCGCGCCGGCGGCAGGGTGATGCTGGAGCTGAACGTCAAACCGCTGCATGCGGACGATGGACCGACCGGGCTCAGCGGCGTGGCGCGCGATGTCACCGACCGCATTGCGATGGAGCAGGCACTGCGTACCAACGAGGAGCGCTTGCGTACCCTGATCAACGCCACCCCCGACATCATCTGTTTTAAGGACGGGGCCGGACGTTGGCTCGAAGCCAACGAGGCGGAGCTCGAACTGTTCGGGCTGGAGGAAGCCGACTACCGCGGCAAGAGCGATGCCGAACTCGCCGATTACGTGGCGCCGTACTATGGCGATGTATTCCGTTCGGGGCTGCTGCGCGACGAAGATGTCTGGCGCAGCGGGATAGCGAGCCGCAGCGAGCACGCCGTGCCGACCCCTTCCGGTGAATCGTTCGTTTACGACGTCATCAAGGTACCGCTGTTCGACGCTGCCGGCAGTCGCAAGGCGATGGTCGTGCTCGGTCGCGACATTACCGCCAAGCGGCGTGCAGAGCAGGCGCTGATGCGTTCGGCGCAGGAGTGGTCGTACGCCATGAATCTGATGGAAGACGCCATCGTGATGCTCGATCTCGATGGCTGTGTCGTGCGCAGCAACCGCGCCTTTTTCCACATGACCGGACTGTCGCCGGAGCAGGTGATTGGGCACGATATCGGTATCGTGCTGAAGCCGTTGCCGCCGCGTTTGAGGGAAACCGAATCGCACGATCAGTTTTTCATCATGGAGGCGGACGAAGCCGGCAACCCGAGCGGACGGCCGGTGGAAGTCATGGTGAAGATCATCCACGACGAAGCGGGCGAAATGACCGGACGCCTGGTGGGCTTCCACGATCTATCCCGTTCGCGGCAGACGGAGGAGCAACTGCGCCTTGCCGCCAGCGTGTTCGAGGGCAGCCAGGAAGGGATCGCGATCATGGGGCCGGACCATCGCATCATCGACGCCAACCAGGCCTTCGGCCAAATTACCGGTTACTCCGCGACGGAGGTTCTGGCCAAGGAGCTGGGCGATTTGCTGGTCAACGAACAGTTCGACGTCCAGAGCCACGACCTGTTGTGGCAACAGGTCGACAGCGACGGCAGCTGGCAGGGGGAAGTGTGGTACCGGCGAGATGACGGGGAGGTGTTCCCCGCGTGGCAGAGTCTGAGTGCCGTGAAGAATAAGCAAGGGCAGGTGATCCGCTATATCGGACAGTTCACCGACATCTCCGAGAAGAAGGCGTCGGAGGCGCGGATTCAGCGACTGGCCCATTACGATTTGCTGACGGATCTGCCGAATCGCGTGTTGCTGCACGATCGACTGCGCAACGCGCTGGAGCGCATGCGCCGCGCCGGCGGCATGCTCGCGGTGCTGTTCGTGGATCTCGATCGGTTCAAGAACGTCAACGACAGCCTCGGCCATCCGGTCGGCGACCGTCTGCTGCAGGGGGTCGCCCATCGTTTCAGCGCCGTGATTCGCGAGCAGGATACCGTGGCCCGCCTCGGCGGCGATGAGTTCCTCATCATTCTCGAAGGCATCGGCAGCGCGCAGCATGCGGCCCAGGTGGCCCACAAGCTCCTCGAAACCTTGCACGAACCGGTAGTTATCGAGCGCCGCGAAATATTTATCGGTGCCAGTATCGGCATCAGCCTGTTCCCCAGCGACGGCGGCGACACCGAGACCCTGATCAAGAATGCCGACACGGCGATGTATCGGGCCAAGGAGCAGGGGCGCAACAACTATCAGTACTATACGGCGCAACTGACCTTGTTGAGCTTGGAGCGCTTCGAGCTGGAGAGCGCGTTGCGGCGGGCGCTGGAACGTAACGAACTGCTGCTGCATTATCAGCCGCAGATCGCCGCCGACGGCGAGCATTTCATCGGTGCGGAGGCGCTGGTGCGCTGGCGTCATCCGGAAAAAGGACTGATCCCGCCGGACAAGTTCATCCCGCTGGCGGAAGAGACCGGGCTGATCGAGCCCATCGGCCGTTGGGTGTTGATGACGGCATGTCGCCAGGCAAAACAGTGGCAGGAAAACGCTCTGCCGCTGCGTATTGCCGTGAATCTCTCCGGTCAGCAAATCATCCATGGCGACGTGGTGGGCACGATACGCGAAGTGCTGAAGGAGAGCGGGCTCGAACCGCGGTTGCTGGAACTGGAGATCACCGAAGGATTCGTGCTCAGTCATGCCGAAACCGGCGTACGCACGCTGGGGCTGTTGAAATCCCTGGGCATCGGCCTGGCCATCGACGACTTCGGCACCGGCTACTCCTCGTTGAGCTACCTCAAGCGGCTGCCGGTGGACCGGCTCAAGATCGACAAGTCGTTCGTGCAGGGCGTGCCGGCCGACCGCGACGACGCTTCCATCGTTACGACGATCATCGCCATGGCGCGCAGCCTGGGTCTTGAGGTTATCGCCGAAGGCGTGGAGGAAGCGGCGCAACGCGATTTCCTGCGTCAGCAGGGTTGCGACGAATTTCAGGGCTTCTTCTTCAGCCGGCCGTTGCCGGTCGACGAATTCGAACAACTGCTGCGCGCTGCCGGTGCCATCCGTTCCGCCTGAGCGCCGCGTGCGGTTGGCTAGTCGATCCCCGGCGCGCAGATGGCGGGGCACGCCAGCTGGGTGACGCTATCGTCATCGAGCCGCAAGGCGGTTAGTGCGCCGCCCCACAGGCAGCCGGTGTCGATGGCGCGCACGTTGTCATCGGCGTAGAGGCCGAGCGTCGACCAATGGCCGAATAGAATGCGCTGCCCACGGTTGCGCCGCCCCGGCACCTTGAACCACGGCAGTACTTCGGTATCGTCGCCGCCCGGTTTGCCCTTGTGATGAAAATCGAGTTCGCCCTCGGCGGTGCAGAAGCGCAGCCGGGTGAAGCAGTTGACGGCGAAGCGCAGCCGGTCCCAGCCACCGAGTTGTTCCGACCAGCGCTTCGGCTTGTTGCCGTACATGTTCTCCAGAAAGTCGCGAAACTGTTCGCCGCGCAACGTCGTTTCGACTTCGCGCGCGCAGCGCATGGCGGTTTCCGTATCCCATTGCGGCGGCAGACCGGCATGCACCAGCAGATAGTCGAGTCCCGCGTCGTAATGCAGCAGCGGGCGGCGGCGCAACCACTCCAGCAGTTCGTCGCGGTCGGCTGCACGAATGACGGGTAGCAGGGTGTCGTTGGACTTGAAGTGGTGGTGCTTGTCCTGCCATACCGCCAGCAGATGGAGGTCGTGATTGCCGAGTACGGTAATGGCGCGCTCGCCGAGGCTTTTGACGAAACGCAGTACCTCCAGCGATTGCGGACCGCGGTTCACCAGATCGCCGGCGAACCA
This sequence comes from Proteobacteria bacterium UBA3588, assembly GCA_002376325.1. Classification (GTDB taxonomy): domain Bacteria; phylum Pseudomonadota; class Gammaproteobacteria; order Thiohalomonadales; family Thiohalomonadaceae; genus Sulfurivermis. The sequence goes on from DFMR01000113.1 coordinate 8,798, forward strand.
CAGGGTATCGCGGGCCGGATCGAAACCGATCTTATCAAGCAGCTGTTGCAGCTGGTCGTAACAGCCCTGGATGTCGCCGATTGCGTAGGTGGCCATGGATGCCCTCGTGATTTTGGCCAACACATTGTAACCACGGGGGCGATGGGGGACACGGGGAATTTCCGCGCAACCACTATCGCACACTGAGTTTGCCGCGGGCATATCAACGACCGAACACCGCTGTTGCAGCCTCTAAGCGCCATCAATCCCCTGCGCGCCCCGTGCGCCCCGTGGTTATGTCTTTTGCTGATCGTTTACGTCGGCAGGTTTGTGCAGTTCGATGCGGCGGAACCAGCCGCCGGCCAGCACCGGCTCGTCGCTGTGCAGGTTCAGTTGCGGGCAGCAGTCGAGCACCTGCTCGAATACCACGTCGGTGCGG
>DFMR01000133.1 GCA_002376325.1 Proteobacteria bacterium UBA3588
GCACAGATCGCCGACCTGCTGACGATGACGCCGCATCTCTACCGCGCGCCGAAGGCAGGCAAGGAAGCCGCTGCCCGGCTGGAGCGGCTGACGCCGACGGTGGATGTGGTGTTCCGAGTACTGGGCACGCGCTAGGACGCTCTCTGCTGTTGCGGCAGTCCTACTGCGGATACTCCTCCCCGTCGACGGTCAGCGCCTCACCATTCTTTAGAGCATTTTTAGCGGCCGACCGCTAGGCTCTCGCCATCAGATGATCGATGGAGTGCCTATGGACATCCTATTCTTACTGCTGCCGGCAGCCCTTGCCGGCCTTTCATTCCTCCTCCTTTACGTCTGCGAACGGCTGCGGAGGCCGACATGACGCTGATCTATCTGCTCGGCGGTGTCATCGCCCTCGGTTTGATGATCTACCTGGTCGTCGCACTCCTTAAGCCGGAGATATTTTCATGACCGCAAACGGCCTGCTGCAAATCGGATTTTATCTCGTCGTTCTGCTGCTGCTCGCCCGTCCGCTGGGGAACTACATGGCACGGATCTATTCCGACGAACTGCCCGCCTTCGTGCGTTGGGCCATGCCGGCCGAAAAGCTGTTTTATCGCCTGTGCAGGGTGGACGCCGGACAGGAGATGCGCTGGACCGAATACGCCCGTGCGTTGCTCTGGTTCAGCCTGGCGGGTTTCGTCGCCGTCTATGCGTTGCAGCGGTTACAGGGCTGGTTGCCGCTAAATCCGCAACGGCTCGGCGCCGTCGCGCCCGATTCGGCGTTCAACACCGCCGTCAGTTTCGTCAGCAACACCAACTGGCAGGGTTACGGCGGCGAGACCACCATGAGTTATCTCACCCAGATGGTCGGGCTGACGGTGCAGAACTTCGTCTCCGCCGCCGCAGGCATGGCCGTTGCCGTTGCGCTGATCCGTGGCTTCGCGCGCCATACGACGGAGACCATCGGTAACTTCTGGGTCGACCTGACACGGAGCATCTTGTACGTCCTGCTGCCGCTGTCGCTGTTGTTGGCATTGGTGCTGGTCGGACAAGGCGTTATCCAGAATCTGTCGCCGTATCGAACGGTGACGACCATACAGGCCGCCGATTACAAATCGACGCCGCATGATGCCGCCCCAGCGCCAACGGAAAGCACGCAGCTGTTGGCGATGGGACCGGCTGCTTCGCAGATTGCCATCAAGCAGCTGGGCACCAACGGCGGCGGATTCTTCAACGTCAACTCCGCCCACCCGTTCGAAAACCCGACGCCGCTTTCCAATTTTCTCGAACTTCTGGCCATCCTGCTGATCCCCGCGGCGTTCTGCCACACTTTCGGCGCAATGGTGGGCGAACGGCGCCAAGGGCGAGTGATCCTCGCGGCGATGGTAATCATCTTCATCGGCTTTCTCGCCCTGGCGGAATATGCGGAACAAAGGGGCAATCCCGCAATCGCCGCCCTCGGCGTCGATCAGGCCGCCTCCGCCGAACAGGCGGGCGGCAACATGGAAGGCAAGGAGGTGCGCTTCGGCATCGTGGACTCGGCGTTGTGGGCCACGGCTACCGCAGCGACTTCCAACGGTTCGGTGAACAGCATGCACGACTCCTACACGCCGCTGGGCGGTCTGGTGCCGCTGGCACTGATCCAACTGGGCGAGGTAGTGTTCGGCGGCGTCGGCTGCGGCCTCTACGGCATGCTGGTATTTGTGCTGGTCGCCGTGTTCATCGCCGGTCTGATGATCGGGCGCACGCCAGAATATCTCGGCAAGAAGATTGAGGCGTTCGACATCAAGATGGCGGCACTGGTGATTCTGATCCCGCCGTTGCTGATCCTCGGCGGCACCGCGCTGGCCCTGCTGGCCGACGCCGGCCGCGCCGGCATCGCCAATCCGGGCGCCCACGGCCTCAGCGAAATCCTCTACGCATTCTCCTCCGCCGCAGGCAACAACGGCAGCGCATTCGCGGGCCTGGGAGCGGACACGCGCTACTACAACACTCTGCTCGGAATCGCCATGTTCATCGGCCGTTTCTGGCTGATCGTACCGGTGCTCGCCATCGCCGGCTCATTGGCCGGAAAAAAACGCATCCCCGCCGGGGCCGGCACGCTGCCCACCGATACGCCGCTGTTCGTCGCGCTGCTGATTGCCGTCGTGCTGCTGGTGGGGGCGCTCACCTTCGTGCCGGCGCTGGCGCTGGGACCGATCGCCGAACAACTGGCAATGCTCGGCGTGCATTAGAGAGAGATACGATCATCATGACCAAGCGAACCCAAACGATTTCATTGTTCGATCGCGCCATTCTGCGCGAGGCGCTGCTCGAATCGCTGCGCAAGCTGCACCCGCGTCAGCAGGCCAGGAACCCGGTGCTGTTCGTCGTATGGATAGGCAGCGTGCTCACCACGCTGCTGTTTCTGCAGGCGCTGTCGGGTAAAGGCGAGGCGCCGGCCGGATTCATTCTCGCCGTCAGCTTCTGGCTCTGGTTCACCGTATTGTTCGCCAACTTCGCCGAGGCCCTGGCCGAGGGGCGCAGCAAGGCGCAGGCCGCCTCGCTGCGTGCGGCAAAGAAGAGCGTGATGGCAAAGAGACTCGCCGAGCCGCACTACGGCGCCGCCGTCGAGCAGACCCACGGCCACGAGCTGCGCCGCAACGACGTGGTGCTGATCGAGGCGGGCGACATGATCCCCGCAGACGGCGAAGTGATCGAAGGCGTCGCGTCGGTCAACGAAAGCGCCATCACCGGCGAATCGGCGCCGGTGATCCGCGAATCGGGTGGCGACTTCAGCGCGGTAACCGGCGGCACCACCGTGCTGTCCGACTGGCTGGTGGTGCGTGTTACCGTCAATCCGGGCGAGGCTTTCCTCGACCGCATGATCGCCATGGTCGAAGGGGCCAAGCGGCAGAAAACGCCCAACGAGATCGCCCTCACCATCCTGCTGGTGGCGATGACCATCATCTTCCTGATCGCCACCGTCACGCTGCTGCCGTTTTCCCTCTACAGCGTGCATGCCGCGGGTGCCGGCAAACCTGTGACCATCACTGCGCTGGTGGCGCTGCTGGTCTGCCTGATCCCGACCACCATCGGCGGTCTGCTCTCCGCCATCGGCGTGGCCGGCATGGGCCGTATGATGCAGAAAAACGTCATTGCCACCTCCGGCCGCGCGGTGGAGGCGGCCGGCGACGTCGACGTGCTGCTGCTCGACAAGACCGGCACCATCACTCTGGGCAACCGGCAGGCCGCCGACTTCCTGCCCGTGGATGGCGTCGGTGCGCGCGAGTTGGCCGATGCCGCGCAACTCGCCTCGCTCGCCGACGAGACACCGGAAGGGCGCAGCGTCGTGGTGCTGGCGAAACAGGAGTTCGGGCTGCGCGCACGCAACATTCACGAGCTGGGCGCCACCTTCGTGCCGTTCACCGCGCAGACGCGCATGAGCGGCGTCAATCTGGGCGGACGTCAGATCCGCAAGGGAGCCGCCGAGGCGATCCGCGCCCACGTGCAAGCGCTCGGCGGGAAATTTCCCCGCAGCCTCGATGCACTGGTGCACAGCGTCGCGCGGCGCGGCGCCACTCCGCTGGTGGTGGCCGACGGCGAACGCGTACTCGGCGTGATCGAGCTGAAGGACATCGTCAAGGGCGGCATCAAGGAGCGCTTCGGCGAGCTGCGCCGCATGGGCATCAAGACGGTCATGATCACCGGCGACAACCGCCTCACCGCCGCCGCCATCGCCGCCGAAGCGGGCGTCGACGACTTCCTCGCCGAGGCGACGCCCGAGGCGAAGCTGAAACTGATCCGCGACTATCAGGCGCAGGGGCGCTTGGTGGCCATGACCGGCGACGGCACCAACGACGCGCCGGCCCTGGCGCAGGCCGACGTCGCGGTCGCGATGAACAGCGGCACCCAGGCGGCGAAGGAGGCGGGCAACATGGTGGACCTCGACTCCAATCCCACCAAGCTGATCGAGATCGTGGAGACCGGCAAGCAGATGCTGATGACGCGCGGCGCACTCACCACCTTCAGCATCGCCAACGACGTCGCGAAATACTTTGCCATCATTCCGGCCGTGTTCGTCTCCACCTATCCGGCCCTCGGCGCGCTCAATGTCATGCGGCTCGCATCGCCCGCCAGCGCGATACTCTCCGCCGTGATCTTCAACGCGCTGATCATCGTGTTCCTCATTCCTCTGGCGCTCAAAGGCGTGCGCTACCGGCCTCTCGGCGCCGGCACGCTGCTGCGCGACAACCTGCTGCTGTACGGCGTCGGCGGCATCATCGCGCCGTTCGTCGGCATCAAACTGATCGACCTCGCCATTGCCGCACTCGGCTGGGCTTAAGGAGATAGCGTCATGTGGAAAGAGATACGCACCGCCCTGATCAGCTTCGCGTTGCTGACGCTCCTGACCGGTGTCGCCTACCCGCTTCTCGTCACCGCCGTTGCGCAGCTGACGATGCCGGATCAGGCCGACGGCAGCCTGATTCGGCAGCACGGACACCTCGTCGGCTCAGCGCTGATTGGACAGTCGTTTACCGACCCGAAATATTTTTGGGGCCGCCCTTCGGCCACGACGCCGACACCCTACGACGCCGGCGCGTCGGCCGCCTCTAATATGGGGCCGACCAATCCGGCGTTGCTGGCGGCAGTGAAGGCACGGGTCGCGGCACTGCGGAAAGCCGATCCGGACAATCATGCACCGGTGCCGGTGGATCTCGTTACGGCGTCCGCCAGCGGGCTCGACCCGGACATCACGCCGGCGGCGGCGTACTATCAGACGGCGCGGGTCGCCCGCCTGCGTGGTCTGCCGCCGGCGACCGTGCGGCGGCTGGTGGCGCAGTACACCAAGCCGCGCCTGTTCGGCCTGTTCGGCGAACCGCGCGTCAACGTGTTGCAGCTCAACCTTGCGCTCGATGCATTGTCGCGGTGATAACGCGCTAGGATCATTCCATGGCCGAACAACGTCCCAATCCCGACGAGCTTCTCGACCGCCTGCAACGCGAGGAGGCGAAGGCGCATCGTGGAAAACTCAAGGTCTTCTTCGGCGCCTCCGCGGGCGTCGGCAAGACCTATGCGATGCTTTCCGCCGCGCGGCCGCTGCGTACCCAGGGACTCGACGTGGTCGTCGGCATTGCGGAAACACACGGCCGGGCCGAAACCAAGGCGCTGTTGGACGGTTTGGAGCTATTGCCCCTGAATGAGATCGGCTACCACGGCAGGATGCTGAAAGAGTTCGACCTGGATGGCGCGTTGCGCCGACGGCCGGCACTGCTCCTCGTCGACGAGCTGGCCCATACAAATGTCCCCGGCTCACGCCACACCAAACGTTGGCAGGACGTGGAAGAGCTGCTGGCCGCAGGCGTCGACGTCTGGACCACGCTCAACGTCCAGCATCTCGAAAGCCTCAACGATGTGGTCGGCGAGATCACTGGGATCCGTGTTGCCGAACGCGTACCGGACAAGGTATTCGATCAGGCTGACGATATCGTGCTGGTGGACCTTACACCGGACGAATTATTGCAGCGGCTGCACGAAGGAAAGGTCTACGTTTCGGAACAGGCCAAGGCAGCCATCCAAAACTTCTTCCGCAAAGGCAACCTGATCGCACTGCGCGAGCTGTCGCTGCGCCGCACCGCCGATCGGGTCGACGACCAGATGCACCACTATCGGCGCGAGCGCTCCATCGAAGACGTGTGGCGCACGCGCGAGGCGCTGCTGGTATGCGTGGGACCGGAACCGGGTGCGGACAAGATGATCCGTGGCGCGGCCCGCCTGGCAACACAACTCGACGCACGGTGGTACGCGATTTATGTGGAGACACCGGCATTGGCACGTCTTCCCGCGGCAGAGCGTGAACGCATACTGAAAGCCTTGCGGCTGGCGCATGAACTCGGCGCACAGACCGCGCTGCTGGTCGGGCAGGATGCGGCGTACACAGTAGTGGAGTACGCTCGCCAACGCAATCTGACCAAGGTGGTGGTTGGGCGCGCCTACCGCGGCAAGAATCCGTGGCGGCGCGCATTCGCCGATCGCGTCGGTCGATTATCAGGCGACATGGACGTGATCCAGATTATGCGCGAGGGACCGGAACGGCAGGGGGAACGTGCGGCCACATCGAAGGCGCAGGAGGAATCCGCCCCGCATAATATGCACCGTTACGGCTGGGCTGCCGCCGCCTGTCTCGTGACCGCCTTGATCGTAACACCGGCGCGGGAATACTTCGCCCTCGCGAACATCGTGATGGTGTTTCTGCTCACGGTCGTCCTCATCGCCGTGCGTCTTGGGCGGGGGCCGGCGGTGCTGGCCGCTTTTGTTTCCGTCGGTCTGTTCGATTTCATGTTTGTGCCGCCCCGTTTTACCTTTGCCGTGTCGGACGTACAGTATTTCGTTACTTTTGGCGTCATGCTCGCCGTAGCGCTGATGATAGGCCATCTGACCGCTGGGCTACGCTTCCAGGCGCAGGTCAGCGCGCGGAGCGAAGAGCGGCTTCGCGCGCTCTATGAGATGGCTCGCGACCTCTCCGGCGTGCTGTTGCCTGAAGAGATTATCGAAATCAGCCGCAAATACCTCGAGGGAAGTTTCGGCGCCAGGACGGCGTTGCTGTTGGCCGACTATCGCGACAAACTGCAGGCGCCGGAAGGCGCCGGATTCACAGTAGACCTTGGCATTGCGCAATGGGTGTTCGACCATAGTCAGTCGGCCGGTTACGGGACCGGTACACTGCCCGGAAGCCCGCTGTTCTATCTGCCGCTGCGGGCTCCGATGCGCATGCGCGGGGTGTTGGCCATCGAGCCGGGCGATCCGCGCTGGTTGCTGGTCCCCGAACAACGCCGGCAGCTTGATGGCTTCGCCGCGTTGATCGCCACGGCACTGGAACGCGTCCATTACATTGAGGTCGCGCAGGATGCTTTGGTGAAGATCGAGTCGGAAAGGCTTCGCAACTCGCTGCTCTCGGCGCTATCGCACGATCTGCGCACGCCGCTTACGGTTTTGGTCGGTATGGCCGACTCTCTCATACACAGCCAACCCCCGCTGCTCCCGGCACAAGCGGAGCTTGCCAACGTTATTCGGGACGAGTCCTATCGCATGGGGATGTTGGTCGATAATCTGTTGCAGATGGCGCGCCTGCATGCGGGCGAAGTAAAATTGAATATGCGCTGGCAGTTGCTTGAGGAGGTCGTCGGCAGCGCCATCAATGCACGTGAACAATTGCTGTCGAGTCACTACGTTAACGTCGCGTTGCCGGCAGATCTGCCGGCGCTGGAATTCGATCCGGTCCTTATCGAAGTCGTTCTATGTAATCTGCTGGAGAATGCGGCCAAATATACGGCGCCAGGCAGCACCATCGAAATCGGCGCTCGCGTTGAAGGCGGCGATGCCTATATTTCGGTGACCGACAACGGACCGGGACTGCCGGCAGGAAGCGAAGAGACGATCTTCGATAAGTTCACTCGCGGAGCGCATGAATCCGCGGTCATCGGCGTCGGTCTCGGCCTTGCCATTGCTCGCTCCATTGTGGAGGTGCACGGCGGCCGCATTTGGGCGGAAAACGGCGCCAGCGGCGGCGCCAGATTCACTTTTACACTGCCTGTCGGGACACCACCGCTTTTGTCCGCACCTTCCGATGCGCCGGCCAATGAATCCGAGGCGGGCCAGTAATGGGTGAGGACGCCTGTGTCCTTGTCGTCGAAGACGAGCGGCAGATCCGGCGCTTCATCCGTACCGCGCTCGAAGGCGCGGGATACCGGGTAATCGAAAGCGATACCGGACGGGGCGGGCTGGCCGAAGCGACGGCACATAAGCCGAATCTTGTGATTCTGGATTTGGGATTGCCGGACATCGACGGCACGGATTTGATAGGCCGGCTGCGCGAATGGACATCCATTCCTATCATCATCCTTTCCGCACGCAGCGCCGAGCGCGACAAGATCGGCGCCCTTGATCGCGGCGCTGACGATTACCTGACCAAGCCTTTCGGCACCGGCGAGCTGCTGGCGCGCTTGCGCGTCGCATTGCGACACCGCTCCTCGTCCGCAGATGAAAATGATGTCATCCATGTCGGAGAGCTGAGAGTAGAGCGCTCGAGGCGGCGCGTGTTCGTCGGCACGCAAGAGATCCACCTGACGCCTATCGAATACCGCTTGCTGTCGGTGTTGGTGAAAAACGCAGGCAAGGTATTGACCCATAAGGTGCTATTGCGGGAAGTGTGGGGACCAGGCTACGGTGAGCACGCCCACTATCTGCATATCTACATGGGGCATCTGCGGCGCAAACTCGAACAGGAACCTGCACGTCCTCGCTACCTGCTGACGGAGGTTGGCGTCGGCTATCGGCTGGCCGTCGAATAACGACCGCATCTCTACCGCGCGCCGAAGGCAGGCAAGGAAGCCGCTGCCCGGCTGGAACAACTGACGCTGACGGTGGACGTCGTGTTCCGTGTGCTGGGCAAATAGAGATCGTAGGCCCGATTGCGCACAGCGCTATCGGGCAAACACCGCCGGACACCGCTCACGCTATGTCCGGCCTACCGTGCCGATACCGACGGTGGACATTGTATTCCGCGTGCCGAGCAAATGGAGATCGTAGGCCCGATTGCGCACGGCGCTATCGGGCAAACACCGCCGGACACCGCTCACGCTATGTCCGGCCTACGGTGCCGATGCCGACGGTGAATGTCGTGTTCCGCGTGCCGGGCAAATGGAGACACCGTAGGCCCGATTGCGCACGGCGCTATCGGGCAAACACCGCCGGATACCGCTCACGCTATGTCCGGCCTACGGTGCTTTCTTGGCGTCTTTGCGTCTTTGC
>DFMR01000131.1 GCA_002376325.1 Proteobacteria bacterium UBA3588
GCGCCGCGCAGCGACACGTCCAGCTCGGGGAACTCCTTGGCGGCGAATTCGGAGGCGGAATAGACCGAGGCGCCCGCCTCGCTGACGGTCACCTTGGTCAGCCGCAACTCGGGATGGCGCTTGATCAGATCGGCGGCCAGCTTGTCGGTCTCGCGTGACGCCGTGCCGTTGCCGATGCTGACCAATTCCGCGCCGTGTTTCTGCGCCAACGCCGCGAGTACGGCGATGGAGGCGTCCCATTGATTTTTGGGTACGTGCGGATAGATGGTGGCGGTATCCAGCAGCTTGCCGGTACGGTCCACCACCGCCACCTTCACGCCCGTGCGCAGTCCGGGATCGAGGCCGATGGTGGCGCGCGGTCCGGCCGGCGCCGCCAGCAGCAGGTCGTGCATATTCTGGGCAAACACCTTGATCGCCTCCTCTTCCGCCGCCTCGCGCAGGCGCGTCTTCAGGTCGGTGTCGAGGTGGGTGAATATCTTCACCCGCCAGGCCCAGCGCACCGTCTCCCGCAGCCACGGGTCGGCGGCACGTCCCTGCTCGCTCACGCCGACGTGGGCGGCAATCATGCGCTCCGCGACGCCCAATGTCCCGGCCGGCAACCCCTCGTCCTCCGGCAACACCAGACCGAGATTGAGGAACCCTTCCTTGCGGCCGCGGAACAGGGCCAGGGCGCGGTGCGACGGCACACCCTTGAGCGGCTCGCGGTGATCGAAGTAGTCGGAGAACTTGGCGCCCTCCTCCTCCTTGCCCTCCGCCACCCGGGAGACCATCTGCCCCTGTTCCCACAGATATTCGCGCAGCCGCCCCACCAGTTCGGCATCTTCGGCAAACTGCTCCATCAGGATCTGGCGCGCACCGTCCAGAGCGGCGGCGGCATCGGCCACCCCCTTGTCGGCATCGATGTAGTTGGCGGCCTCGTGCTCGGGGTTCAGCGCCGGGTCGGCCAGCAGCGCCTGCGCCAACGGCTCCAGCCCCGCCTCGCGGGCGATCTGTGCCTTGGTGCGGCGCTTCTGCATATAGGGTCGGTAGAGATCCTCCAAGCGGGTCTTGGTGTCGGCCGCCAGGATCGCCGCCTTCAGCTCGGGGGTGAGCTTGCCCTGCTCGTCGATGCTCTTCAGCACCGTGGCGCGCCGCTCCTCCAGCTCGCGAAGGTAGGTGAGCCGCTCCTCCAGGGTGCGCAACTGGGTGTCGTCCAGGCCGCCGGTCGCCTCCTTGCGGTAGCGCGCGATGAAGGGCACGGTGGCGCCCCCGTCCAACAGCGCAATGGCGGCTTCAACCTGGGAGAGCTTGACGGAGAGTTCTTCGGCGATGCGTTGTGCAATATTCATGGGCAGGCGGCTAACGGCGGTCTGAAACGAAAGGAGGCGCATTGTAGCAAATGGCCGCCGCGGCGCATCTCTATCGACAGACGCAGACAAAGGCCTTTGTTATTTGGGACATTTCAGGTAAGTAATCACTTCGGTCCATGCCGCGGTCTAATGGCACGTGCAGGTCGTCGCCCCTCTTTTCTTTGCGCGGCGATAGCAGCACAATGCTTCACCTTTACCACAGCCATAAGGACGCCACTTTCGTGACAAGGAACCTGCTGTTCGCGCTGCTGCTGTTGCCGCTCTCCGCCTTCGCCGCCGCCCCGCATGCGGTGATCCTCATGTACCACCGCTTCGGCGAGGATCGCTACCCCACCACCAGCATCAAGCTCACGGAATTCGACGCTCAGTTGAGCTACCTGGCGGCCAACCACTATCACGTGTGGCCTCTGGCGCGGGTCATCGAGCATGTGGTCAAGGACCAGCCGATTCCCGACCACACCGTCGCCATCACCGTGGACGACGCCTTCCTGTCGGTCTACAAGGAGGCTTACCCGCGCCTGAAGGCACACGGCTGGCCGTTTACCGTATTCGTCAACACCGACCCCATCGACAAGCGGTTCCCCGCCTACATGACCTGGGCCGACATCAAGGAGATGGCCGCGCAGGGTGTCACCTTCTACAACCACACCGCCACCCACACCTCATTGACCCAACGGTTTCCGGGCGAGGACGAGGCGGCCTGGGCCAAGCGCGAGCGCGCCGACATCGACCAGGCGCAGCGGCGGCTGCAACAGGAACTGGGCCCGACCACCAACACCGACCCCAAGCTGTTCGTCTACCCCTACGGCGAATACGACGCCCGCGCCGCGGCGCTGGTGAAATCCATGGGCTACATCGCCTTCGGTCAGGAATCTGGCCCCGTCGGCATCCACTCGGACCTGCGCGCACTGCCGCGTTTTCCCATGTCCGAGCGCTTTGCCACGCTGGATCAATTCAAACTCAAGGTCAACAGCCTGCCGCTGCCGGTGACTAAGGCCGAGCCGTGGGATCCGCGTCTCGGCAAGGAGAATCCGCCGCTGTTGACCGTGACCCTGGAGCGGCCGATGTCCGGCGTGGCCTGCTACAACGCCGATGGCGACCGGCTGCCGATCCATTGGCTGCGCAAGGAGAAATTTTCGGTGCAGTCGCCGACGCCGCTGATGCCGCCGCGCAATCGCTACAACTGCACGGCGCCGGCCAAGGAGAAGGGCCGCTGGTACTGGTACAGCCACCCCTGGTTGATTACGACTCCTGCGGCGCCAACACCAGCGAGCCCAGGTTATCCAGCCCATTGACGCTGATCATGGTACGGATATCGTCCACGTATTGGGCGCCGCGCTGCGAATAGCGCAGCAGGCCGCCGCTCAGGCGATAGGGATCCAGCTGTACACCGGCCGCCCGCATGCGCGCGCGCATGCGGCGCAGGTCGAGATAGGCGAAACTGATATTGATGTTGTGCAGGTAGGCGCGCACCGAACTGCGCAAATCGGGAAACACCCGCACATAGTGCTTTGCGCCCTCGTCCCGTTGCGCCGGCACGATGCCGAGATCCTGTTTGTAGGTCCACTGGCCGAACAGATTGTTCGCCTGGCGCGCAAAGCGGGAGTTGCCCCAGGCGCTTTCGTTGGCCGCCTGGGCCAGCACCAGCGCCGGCGGCACCTCGTCGACCCGGCGCAGCAGGATTTCCCGCACAGCGGCGTTATTCAGGTCGCCCGCCACGCGGTACATCTCCGCCAGCCGCTCCACCTGACCCCAGCTACGGCTGCCGCGGGTCATCGGGCCGTGGGAAAACTGCTCCTTGAGGAAGCGCCGCTGCGCCCGGATACGTTCGTTCTCCGCCGCCACCATCGGCAGCAAGGCGCGGAAGAACAGCGACTTCTTGCGGCCGGGGTCCATCGACGCCATGTCCGCGGGGAAGTGTTCCACCAACAGCGGAGGCACGGATCCCTGCGGCGGCCAGTGGTAATCGTAACGGTCGAAGAGCTGTTCCAGCTGCTGCGCGCTGTCGGCATGAACCGGCTGCAGCGCCACGGCAAGATGCCAGCCGGCGGTATAGGGACGTGCCAGAGTCCATGCCAGCAACGCAGCGAACGCCAGAGGCGCCAGCGCAGCCAATAACAACAGTTTGAAATCCAATAGCTTGCGCCATAATTGTGGCATTCCATTGCTCTCCATCAGGCAAGTCCGGGCAGTAGTTGGCGCAAACCGCTGGCCATGAATTCGACGGCGATCGCCGCCAGGATCAGACCCATGATACGGGTCAATACGTTGATGCCGATCCGTCCCATCATATCCGCCAGACGCGGCGCCATGCGGAACACGACCCATACCAACAGGGCGATCAGCAGGATCTCGATACTGAGGATCGCGTAATGGCTGCGCGTCGGCACACGATGGGCATACATGATGATGGTGCTGACGGAACCGGGGCCGGCCAGCAGCGGTATCGCCAGCGGCACCACTGCCACCGATTCCTTATCCGCCGCATCCTGCGCCTCCTCGGCCGTCTGTTTCGCCGGACTGACCCGGGCGTGCATCATGGAGACTGCGATCAGCAGGATCAAAATCCCGCCGCCGACCTGGAACGAGGCGATGCCGATGCCGAAGAATCCCAGGATCGCCTCGCCGGTGAACAGCGCCGCCAGCAGCACAGCGCCGACCGATACGGCCGCCAGCGACGCGGTGCGGTAGCGCTCCGCTCTGGTCTGGTTCGTGGTCAGGGAAACGAAGACCGGGATGGCCCCGATGGGATTGACGATTGCCAGCAGCCCGGCGAAAAACTTGGCGTATTCGGCCCACTCGTGCATGGGTTGTCCTTCAAAATAATCACGTAGGGAATTATCGCTCAGACGGCGGTCCCGAGCCAGCTGTTCCATGGGGCAAACAACCCGGGATCGAGGACGGCCACTACCGAACGCGGCTCCAGCCCGACCCGCACCACCGGCTCTCCCGCCAGGGTGGCGGCCCGGCCGCCCGCCTCCTCCAGCACCAGACTGCCGGCGGCGTAATCCCACAGATTCTGCCGGCCGTGCAGGTAGAGATGGCCGCGGCCGGCCGCCACCATGCACCAGTCCAGCGCCGAGGCGCCGAAGTTGCGCTGGGAGGCGAACGGCGGTTCACACGCCAGGCGCTGTGCCAGTGCCGGCGGGAGCCGCTTCAGGTCGACCAGGGCGATGCAGCGCTGCAACGGCAGGTCGAAGCGGCGCGGCGGCAGGCGCTGCCCGTTGAGCCACGCACCCTGCCCGCGCGCGGCGGCAAAGCACTGATCGCGCAGCGGATCGTAGACCAGGCCGAGCCGGACCTCGCCCTGCTGCAACAGCGCCAGGGAGACGGCGAAGTAGGGAATGCCGGCGGCGAAGTTGCTGGTCCCATCCAGGGGGTCGAGGCACCATAGCGGCTGTTCCGGCTGCGCCAGCAACTCCAATTGTTGATCCGCCGCCATCTCCTCGCCGAGCAGCGGAATCGCCGGCCAGCGCGCCGCCAGCGCCGCGCGCAGTTCCTGTTGCAGGGCGAGGTCGGCCTCGGTGACGATGCTACCGTCGGCCTTGAGCGCCGCAGTAACGCGGGTGAAGCGCGATAGCAGTTCGCGCCGCGCCAACGGTACCACCACGGCCCGCAGCTGCTCCAGGTTCGGCAACATCAATCGTTCCGTGACCGCCGCTGGCATCCGACCGCCGCCGTTCGGGCATTCATCGGTTGTTGTCCTTGTGCCGCAACATGGCGTCGATCACTGCGCTCCCCTCGCCCCGCACCACCTTCAGCAGCTCCGTCCGCGCGCTGGCCGGCGTCAGACCACGGGCGATCAGCAGCGCGCTCATGCGCTGGAACTGTTCACGCCGGTGCAACCCCGCCGCCGTTTCGTCGCGCCGCGACTGGGCCAGGTCCATCAGGGTCGAACCGCAGACGCAGTTGCGGAACAGCTCCACCATCGGCCGGTCGTCGTCGTCGCGCGACGCCTTCAACCCGCTCTTGCCGGCGATGGCGCGGGTCTGCGCCAGGAAATCGGCCAGGGTGTTGTAGACCCGGCCGCAGTTGGGACACACCTTGGGAAAGGCCGCCGCGTGCAACTCCTGCAAGCCATGGAAAAGTTCGTTATCGGGGGTATCGGACAAAGCCGGCCTCTGCTCAGCGTGCATGCTCGTCGTATATGGTAGCCGAAAAGGCATTGACGCCCTACGGGCGACCGTCATCGGGCAGGGTGGAGAGAGGCGCCAAAATACTGTATATATATTCATTGAGCCCACTGCCGCCAGGAGCATCCCATGGACGACCTCACACCACGCCAGATGGAGATACTGGCCCTCATCCGCGACACCCTGGAGGAGAGCGGCATGCCGCCGACCCGGGCGGAGATCGCCGACGCCTTCGGTTTCAGTTCGCCCAACGCCGCCGAGCAGCATCTGCGCGCCCTCGCCCGCAAGGGGGCGATCGAGATGATCCCCGGCGCCTCGCGCGGTATCCGCCTGACCGCAGCCGTGGCCGCCGGCCTGCCGATAATCGGCCGGGTCGCCGCCGGCAACCCGATCCTGGCCGAGCAGAACATCGAAGATCACGTCCAACTCAATCCCAAGCTGTTCCGCCCGCGCGCCGACTATCTGCTGCGGGTCCAGGGCATGAGCATGCGCGACGCCGGCATCCTGGACGGCGACCTGCTGGCGGTACACCGCGCCCGCGAGGCGCGCAACGGCCAGATCGTGGTGGCACGCCTCGACGACGAGGTGACGGTCAAACGGTTCCGGCGCCGCGGCAACAAGGTGCTGCTGCTGCCGGAAAATCCCGATTTCGAACCCATCGAGGTCGACCTGAAGCGTCAGCCGTTGGCGATCGAAGGACTCGGCGTCGGCGTCATCCGCAACCGTCTGTCATGAGCCTGGAGCAGCTCCTGCAACGCGCCGATCTGTGGCGCGGCGGGGAGCGCTCCCCGCGTCACCCGGTGGTCGCCAGCGGCCGGCCGCAGCTGGACCTGCAACTCGGCGGCGGCTGGCCGCGCGGCGCCCTGACCGAACTGCTCAGCGACCACCACGCCATCGGTGCGCTCGGCCTGCTGCTCCCCGCCCTCGCCGCACTAGGCCGCGACCGCTGGCTCGCCTGGATCGCCCCGCCCCATATCCCCTACGCCCCGGCGCTGGCGGCGGCCGGCATCGACCCGGCGCGCATTATCTGGGTCCGCCCCCGGACACCGGAAGAGGGGTTGTGGGCCGTCGAACAGGCGTTGCGTTCCGGCAGCTGCGGCGCCGTGCTCCACTGGCCGCAGGCGCCCGGCGCGCAGCGGCTGCGCCGGCTGCAACTGGCGGCGGAACAGGGCGACAGTCTCGGTTTCCTGTTCCGCCCGCGCCGTGCCGCGCACCACCCCTCGCCCGCCGCGCTGCGGCTGGAGCTCTACCCCACGGCGCAAGGCACCGAACTGCACCTGCTCAAGCGCCGCGGCGGCTGGGCTACCGCCCCCTTCACGCTACACGACGGCGATGCTGTGGCTTAGCATCCACCTCCCCCACCTCGCCCTCGAGGTGTTTCCGCGCGAAAACATCGACGGTCCCTGGGCGGTCCACGGCGGCCCGTCTCAGCGGCCGCTGATCCACGCCCGCAACCGTGCCGCCGCCGCGGCCGGCATCGCCCCCGGCATGCCGCTGGGGATGGCCCGCTCCCTCTGCGCCGCGTTGCTGTGCCAGCCGCGCGACACGGCGGCGGAACAGCAGGCGCTGACCGCCCTCGCCCTGTGGGCGCAGCAGTTCACGCCACTGCTACACCTGCAGCCGCCGGATGGCCTGCTGCTGGAGATCGCCGGCAGCCTCAACCTGTTCGGCGGCCTGGCGGCGCTGCGGCAGCGCGTCGCCGCCGGCCTCGCCGAGCTCGGCTACCACCCGCGCCTCGCCGTCGCACCGACGCCCTACGGCAGTTGGCTGCTGGCACGCAGCCGGCAGGAGCTGCTGCTGACCGAGCTACCGGCCCTGCGCCGGGCGCTGGAACAACTGCCCGTCGCCGTCCTGGAACCCGGCGCCAAGACGTTGCAGGCGTTGCACGACCTGGGGCGGCGCCGCATCGGCGACCTGCTGACCCTGCCGCGCGACGGCGCCGCCCGCCGCTTCGATCCGGCCCTGCTGCGGCGGCTCGATCAGGCCCTCGGCCAACTGCCCGATCCGCGCCGGCCGTTCGCCGTACCGGAGACCTTCGCCAGCCGTCTGCCGCTGCCCGCCGAGGTGACGGAGAGCGCCGCGCTGCTGTTCGCGGCGCGACGCCTGGTGCTGGAGCTGGTCGGCTACCTGCGCGCGCGTCACGCCGGCAGCATGGAGCTGGAGCTGACCCTGGAGCACCGCCAACGCCCCCCCAGCCGGCTGCCGGTGGGGCTGGTGCAACCGTCACGCGACACCGACCACCTGCTGCTGCTGCTCAAGGAGCGGCTGGAGCGCTTCACCCTGCCGGCCCCGACCGACGCCATCGTCCTGGAGAGCCGGCAGCTGCTGCCGCTGGAGCGCGACCACGGCGACCTGTTCGCCGCCGCCGGCGGCACCGCCCTCGGCCCGGCGGCCCTGGTCGAGCGGCTGCGCGCCCGCCTCGGCCACGACGGCGTCAGCGGCCTGCAAGCGGCGGCCGACCACCGGCCGGAACGGGCGGTGAAGAGTGCGGAACTCGCCGTGGGGAAACGTGCCGGCGGCGACACCGCTAACCCCGCCTCACCGCTGCGCCCCCTCTGGCTGCTGCCCGAGCCGCTGACGCTGACCGGAGCGACGGCCTGCGCCCTGCTGCACGAACCGCTGCAACTGCGCCACGGACCGGAGCGGATCGAAAGCGGCTGGTGGAACGGCGACGCGGTGCGCGACTACTTCATCGCCACCGATGCCCGGGGGGAACGCCTGTGGGTCTACCGAGAGCGCCCTGGAGAAAACTGGTATCTGCACGGCCTGTTCGGCTGAACGGCAAAAAAGCTATTAACCTTCTTGTTTTTCTAGCGCAGCTCGCGCCAGCCGATGCCGTTCGCCTGGTCCGCCGCCGCCACCTCGTCGGCGTTGCAGCCGAGGACGGCGCCGAGGGCGGCGCGCGCCAGCTGCGGGGTGTTGTTCTTTTCGCTCAGGTGGGCGGCGACCACGTGCTGCAACACGGAGAGGTCGAGATGGCCGAGCAGCTGCGCCGCCTGGTCGTTGCTGAGGTGGCCATAGCTGCCGCCGACGCGCGCCTTGAGCGGCGGCGGATAGACGCCGTTGGCGAGCATTTCGCTGTCGTGGTTGCACTCCAGAAACAGTGCGTCGCAACCATTCAGCTGCTGCTCGATGTGGGGGGTGAGGGAACCGGCGTCGGTGAGCAGGCCCAGCCGCACCGCGCCGTTGCCGAACACGAACTGGGCCGGGTCGCGGGCGTCGTGGGGCACCGGGTAGGGCTGCACCTCGATATCGCCGACGGCAAACGGCGTATGGCTGTTGAACAATTCGACCTGCGGCGGCAGGTCGCGGCAGGCGGCGCGGGTCCCCGCCGTCATCCAGACCGGCAGCCGGTACTTGCGTGCGAAGCGGGCCACGCCACCGAGGTGGTCGCTGTGTTCGTGGGTGACCAGTAGCGCGGCGATGCGCTCCGGCTCGCAGCCGAGGCGCCGTAGCCGCTGTTCGGTTTCACGAAGGGAGAAACCGCAGTCGACCAGCAACAGGGTCTCGCCCTGCTCCACCACCGTGGCGTTGCCGCGGCTGCCGCTGCCGAGTGAAGCGAATCGCATCGGCTTGCAATCGTCGTTCGGCCGGACACCGTGATGGTGTCCGGTTGGAGTCGTTCCGGACCGCTAGCGCAGCTCGGCCGTCAGCTGGGTGAGCAGCGCCTTCGCCTGCGCCGAACCGTCCGGCTTGCCATCGGCATCCTGCACGCTGATACGGGTGGTGNNGAGAAGAATCCTTTGTCGGACTCATGGGCATCGGCCACCATGTCCACTCGGTGGGTCTCATAGATCCCCTTGTCCCGGTCCTGGCTGTCGACCACCATGCCGGCGTGATCCAGGGCGATGCCGACCCGGGGCCAGGCGTGGGCAAAATCCTCGGCCACCACCACGGACGGCACACCGTCCGTCCCCGTTTCCAGCTGCGCGCGCGCCGCCGGCCGCTGTGCCTGCGACACCAGCGCCTCGGCCTGTTTCTGCGGTTCGCCCAGGAACACCAGCATACGGTTCAGCATCTCATTGACCTGCGCCGGGTCGCTGGGCTGGGTCTGCCACTGGGTCTGGTTGAAGCCTTCGGTGGAGCTGATGACCACCTCGCCAATCTTGTACTGGGTGAGGAAGATGTCGGTAGTGCCCGCCTGACTGCCGTGGGCCAGCCGCAGGTGGTACTTGTCACGGATCGACGCACCTTCAGCGCCGGCGAAGATCTTACTGAAAAAGCCCTGCGGAGCCTGCACCCGGTTCACCGCCCAGTCGGTCTCCATGATGCCGGTGGCCGGGTCCGAGCGCTTCACCGTCAGCCCCTGCTGCTTCCAGAAGGCGAGCAACCGCGGCCACATCTGTGCCGGCGTCCCCTGCACCACCAGCCAGCGCATGGCACCGTCGCGCATCACCCGCACGTTCCCCGACTGCGGCAACACCCCTACCGCCGCCGCGCCGCCAACCGTACCGCTTTGCTGACCGGCGGCAGCCTGAACCGTCGCGGACGGACGGCCCGGCACCGGCATGTCGCTGCCCTGCGTGTCGGGCGCAGTCAGGTCGGGCGGCACCTCCAGCGGCGGCAGGGTCGTCGCCTGCTTGTATTTGATATCGTGGGACGAATCGCTGGCGCAGCCGGCCAGCAACAGACAGACGATGGCGGCTGCGGCCGCGGTGATGATTAATTTACGCACCCGGACTCCTCGGTTGTTCAACAGTGCACACCGGCCTGCTTCAGGGCCTGGCGTACGGTTTCGTGGTGGCGCTCGGAGAGCATCGTCAACGGCAGGCGGATACCCGACGGGATCAGCCCCATGGCGTAGAGCGCCCACTTGACGGGGATGGGATTGGCCTCGACAAACAGGTTTTTGTGCAACGCCAGCAGCGGCGCATTGACGGCCTCGGCACCCTGGCGGTCGCCCGCGAGGGCCGCCGCACACATGTCGTGCATCGCCCGCGGCGCCACATTGGCGGTCACGGAGATGTCGCCCTTGGCCCCCATCAGGATCAGCTCCATCGCGCTGGCGTCGTCGCCGCTGTAGATATCCATACGATCGCCACAGCGTCCGATAAGTTCCTTGCCGCGTTCCAGATTGCCGGTGGCGTCCTTGATGCCGACGATATTGCTGATGTCGGCCAGCCGGTCCACGGTATCCACCTGCATGTCCACGGCGGTACGGCCCGGCACATTATAAAGGATTTGCGGCACCGGCACGGCCTCGGCCACCGCCTTGAAGTGGCGGTACAACCCCTCCTGGGTCGGCTTGATGTAATAGGGAGTCACCAGCAGGCAGGCATCGGCCCCGGCCGCCATGGCGCAGCGGGTCAGGTCGATGGCCTCGGCAGTGGAGTTGGAGCCGGTGCCGGCGATCACCGGCACCCTGCCGCCGGCCAGCTCCACCACCCGTTTGATCAGGCCGCAATGCTCGTCGTGATCGAGGGTCGAGGCCTCGCCGGTGGTGCCCGCCGCAACAATGGCGTCGGTACCGTTGGCGACATGAAATTCGATGAGTCCGCGCAGGCCATCGGCGTCGATAGTGCCGTCCGCCTGCATCGGGGTGACCAGGGCCACCATGCTGCCGTGAAACATGACCTACTCCCTGCTGGGGGCGCCGGTTGCGACACCCGACCGGAAAACGGATAACACCCGGCGCACCGATAGTAAAAAGTAACCGTGCATGGTACTGGCGCCACCGGCCGATGACAAGGGAGAGAGGCAATTTGGGCGGCGCTGCGGAACTGACCCGAACGGGAAACGGCTGGGTTACAATGCGCCATACGCATTGACCGGCACAGAGGCCCCATGAGCACCCAAACCAACCAACCGCAATATCTCGTGATCTCCGCTCTTGGGCAGGACCGACCCGGCATCGTCAACGACCTTGCGATGCACGTAGCCGACGCCGGCTGCAACATTGTCGACAGCCGCATGACCGTACTGGGCGGCGAGTTCGCCATCATGATGATGATCGACGGCAGCTGGAGTACGGTGGCCAAACTGGAAGCCCAGCTCAGCGGTCTACAGAAGAAGCTGGGGCTCACCATCATCTCCAAACGGACCGAAGAGCACGACAGCAAGAGCGGCGGACGGCCCTACATGGTCGAGGTGATCGCCATGGATCATCCCGGCATCGTCTACCAGCTGGCCAACTTCTTCTCCACCCGCAGCATCAATATCCAAGACCTTCACACCGACAGCTATCGCGCCGCCCATAGCGGCACCCAGATGTTTTCCGCCAACATCACGGTGAACATCCCGGCGCAGGTCCACGTCGCGCGTCTGCGCGAGGAGTTTCTCGACTTTTGCGAAGCCTTGAACCTCGACGCGGTGCTGGAGCCCGTCAAGGGCTGAAGTTCGCCTGACCATACAGGAGCCCACCATGACCAGCGTAGCCATCGGCAAAAAAGTGCCCGCGTTTTCTCTGCCCGCCACCGGCGGCCGTGAGCTCGGGCTGAAAGATTTTGAGGGCCGCAATCTAGTGCTCTATTTCTACCCCAAGGACAGCACGCCGGGCTGCACCCTGGAAGGCCAGGCATTTCGTGATCTCCACACGAAGTTCCAAAAGCTGAACACCATCATCATCGGCATCTCCCGCGACAGCGTAAAATCGCACGAAAACTTCAAGGCCAAGCAGGCATTTCCATTCGAACTGCTGTCCGACAGCAACGAAACCTTGTGCGGACTGTTCGATGTCATCAAAGAGAAAAACATGTACGGCAAGACGGTGATGGGTATCGAGCGCAGCACTTTCCTGATCGACGGCAAAGGTGTTTTACGCGCCGAATGGCGCAAGGTGAAAGTGGACGGCCATGCCCAGGAAGTATTGCAGGCTGCCGGCGCCTTGTAGCCGCATCGACTTGGATTTGCCGCGGAACGCCACGATTTATAGATTAAGCGACCACAAAACGACCATAGGGCTCCCATGAAAAAAACGACCGCTGCCGGAAAGCGCCTGTTTGTCCTCGATACCAACGTCCTGATGCACGACCCCACCGCCCTGTTCCGCTTCCAGGAGCACGACATCTACCTGCCCATGGTAGTGCTGGAGGAACTCGACAACAACAAGAAGGGCCACTCCGAAGTGGCGCGCAACGCACGCCAGACCAGTCGCTTCATCGACGACCTGATGGCGACCGTCGGCCGTGACAACATCGACCAGGGCATCCCGCTGTCGACCAACATCTTCAACGGCAGCGGCAAGGGACCGAGCGGCAACCTCTTTTTCCAGACCCGGACCATGGAAGCCAACCTGCCCACCACCCTGCCGGGCAGCAAGTCCGACAACACCATCCTCGGCACCGCCCTCGCCCTGCGCGACGAACGCGACGACGTCACCGTCACGTTGGTGTCGAAGGACACCAACATGCGCATCAAGGCGGCAATCCTCGGTATCCACGCCGAGGACTACCGCAACGACCAGGTACTGGAGGATGTCGACCTGCTCTACAGCGGCACCGCCGAACTGCACGCCGACTTCTGGGACAAGCACAGCAAGGCGATGGAGTCGTGGCAGGAACAGGGCCGCACCTACTACCGCATCACCGGCCCCGAGGCGTCCGAGTGGCACCCCAATCAGCTGCTCTATCTCGACAGCGAGGATGGTTTCGAAGCGGTGGTGCGCAAGGTGGAGAATGATATCGCCACCATCGAGACGGCGCGCGACTTCCGCACCAAGAGCCACGCCATCTGGGGTATCACCGCCCTCAACCGCGAGCAGAACTTCGCCCTCAACCTGCTGTTGGACCCGGATATCGATTTCGTCTCGCTGGTCGGCCAGGCCGGTACCGGCAAGACCCTGCTCACCCTGGCGGCGGGCCTGGCCCAGACCCTGGACGAAAAACGCTACAACGAGATCATCGTCACCCGCGTCACCATTCCCGTGGGCGAGGACATCGGTTTCCTGCCCGGCACCGAAGAGGAGAAGATGACGCCGTGGATGGGCGCACTGATGGATAATCTCGAAGTGCTCACCCAGTCGGAACACAACAGCGACTGGGAACGCGCAGCGACGCAGGACCTGGTCAACAAACGCATCAAGATCCGCTCGCTCAATTTCATGCGCGGCCGCACCTTCCTCAACAAGTACCTGATCATCGACGAGGCGCAGAACCTCACCTCGAAACAGATGAAAACCCTGATCACCCGCGCCGGCCCCGGCACCAAGGTGGTCTGCCTCGGCAACGTGGCGCAGATCGACACGCCTTATCTGACGGAAACCAACTCCGGCCTGACCTACGTGGTCGACCGATTCCAGCAGTGGGAACACAGCGGCCACGTCACCCTGACCCGCGGCGAGCGTTCGCGGTTGGCGGATTACGCGTCGGTGACGCTGTAACTGTCAGCCGACTTGTTGGTCGAAACAAAGAAGCCACCCGCGCGGGTGGCTTCTGTATAAATCCATCCAGCGACAACCGCTGAGCTGCACTTCGGGCCGGTTGTCATCATACTAAAAATAAATCTGTCACCTTTTTTTCGTTATACGCCTGGAGCTTTTTCGACCGCAACTGCAACGGCTATCTCGAATACTTTCACAACAGCTTCGGCGTCGGCGTCGGCGGCAGCGACAACACCTTCGCAGCGCTGCCGACGCCGCTAAGCGATCGACTGGCCCGCGGCGAACTGTTCACCGTCTCCCGCGACTACCTCGCCCTCGGCCTCACCGCCGAGTGGACCCCGTTGCTCGACATCAAACCGTTGCTGATCACCAATCTCAATGATGGCAGCGCGCTGCTGTTGATCCAGGTGGTACGCAGCCTCAGCGACACCGCCAGCCTCACCCTGGGCGCCCAGTCCGGCATCGGTCCTCACGGCACCGAATTCGGCGGACTGGAAACCGCCAACGGCTCCGGCATCTATCTCCCGCCGGATCGTTACCTGTACGCGCGCCTCGCCTGGTATTTCTGAACGTGCGGATCGCATAACCCGCCCCCTTCTGCGGGCGGTCCCCATTATCGTGGGCGGAGGAATTGTCCGAGCGGGGCGGCCACCACCAGGACGCCAACCAATGGCCGGTGGCCGAACAGGCCGTCTTGACCTATATTTCACGAAACACCGCTGCCGCTGTCGGGCATGACGGTGGGAACACTGGCCAGGAACGGCGGTACAACACAGGATGTTCGCACATGGACGTGCCGACGCGACAATCTCCCGCTACCCCAGCACATGACCACCGGGCTTTGCCCCGGCACTCCGCCTATTCCCTGCACGCGCCCCGCTCCCCGCCGCCGCGCCCGCCGCTGAATGAACCGTTTCAGACATGATCAACCACGGATAGGAGAAATTCTCATGTCGACCCAACTGGTAATACGCGATGGAACTCCCAACTGGTGGAGCAGCCCCGATATATGGGTGGTACCCGGCAGCGATCCCAACGGCGCCCCAGGCCAACCGGTGGCCGGCGAACCGTCTTTTGTGTGGGGACGGGTACACAATGAAGGCGAACAGGCGGTCACCGGCGCCAGCGTCAATTTCTATTGGTCCAACCCCGCGACAGGGGTGTTGCGCAGCAACTCCACGCCCATCGGTTCGGCCTTCGTCGATTTGATCGCCGGGGAAACCAAGGAGGTGCTATGCGTCATCCCCTGGATTCCGGTCGTCGTCAACAACGGGCACGAATGTCTGGTCGCCGAGATCGTCCACGGCGCCGATCCCCTGCCGTCCCCGTTGCCGGACGCATTCGGCCCGCCGGCCTACCGGCAGGTGGCGCAAAAGAATCTTTCCGTACTGGCGCTGCAGAAAAGCATGCGGGTGCTGCCCATCCAACTGACCGCGCCGAAGCGTGCCAAGAAGGCATTGGTGCTCACCGTCGAAACAGGAGGCGAACTCGACAAGGAGAACCTGCTGCAGGCCGGTTTGAGGGGTTTCGTCCCATCGCGCAAAGGCAGCTGCAAGACTGCTCTCGGCGTGGAAAGCGGTTGCGGCGAAGGGAAGCCGCAACAGGAACTGAAGATAGAACTCGAACCGGGTACCAGCCGCGCCGTCTACCTGGCACTTGCGCCGGATGAGCCGCTCGAACCCAAGAGCTATCAGTTGGTGCACGTCGTCTCGCACGAAGGCCGGAAGGTCGAAGGCGGCATCAGCTTCATCGTCATCAACGGACAGGAGGGCTAGGGAAATGGCCACCACACCTATGGATATCCAGCGCCGCCCGTTTTCGGTGGAACCCTACACCAAAGTCATGTTGCCGGACGGCATCTTCGACACCGCGCTCAAACTTCAGCGCATCACCTGCTACTACACCAACACCTCCACGAAGGTGCTCGACAACGTCACCATCTACCTGGAAGGCGTCGGCGATCCGGGCATCGTTCCGGTAGCGCAGAGCTACTTCTTCGGCGCCATCCCGGCCGGGGCCTCGGTGCGGGTCTCCTGGCTGGCCGACTTCGAGCACGGAACGCCGGGCAAGAAGATCGTCAGCGTCATCGCCCAGGCGGCGGGCATGGCCCCGGTCCGCACCATCAAGCAGATCTTCGTGTCGCAAACGACGCAGGACCCGGTCACCGGGGAATACAGCTGCACCGTCGAGGAGGGCACGCTCAAGATCAGCGATCTGCAGATGATCGGACCGCGCGACAAGTGGTTGCCGTGCAGCGAACGCAACAAGGAGTGCCGCCCGAGCCAGGGGCCGTGGGTGCCGTCGAAGATGTCGATGGCCTTCTATCCCAACCCGGCCTACGCCGGTGTCCACGGCGATCTGCCGTTCAGCGATCCCTGGTGGAAAATTCTCGCCTGGATCGTGGCCGCCATCGCAGCCATCGTGGCCATCGTGGCGGCGGCCCTGGGCGAAGGCACGGCGGGCACCGCCGTCGGCGGTACCTTCGACGAAACCACCGGCGACATCGAGTGCTGCACGCCGGATCCGGGCGGCATCCCCCACGACGACGGCATAACGGTGGCCGGTGTCGCCTCGGCCATCGCCACCGCCGCCGTTGCGGTGGGGCTCTCCGATGCCGCCGACCCGTGGTGGCGCGGCCAGGAGGCGACGCCGCCCAAGCCGGGCGAACTGACCCAGGCGGAAAAGGTCGACGTGGAGTTCGGTTATCCCCACGATGCGCCGGTGGCCGGCAAGCCCTATCCGGTCCATGTCGACTGGAAGTATCAGCGCATAACCACCGGCAACAGCTACGACTACGGCGTCGAGGAAACCCAGACCAACATCCACGTCAGCGACGGCGTCGAGGTCGAGGTGCCCGCGCTGCTGCACGCCTTCAGCCAACCGCTGGTGATCGCTGCCCGCTTCAAGCGCGAAGACGGGAAGCCGTTCTACGGGCCGGACCTCTACGCCTTCGCCTTGCTGCGCTCTCCGGGGAATGGCATGTACTTCCTGGTGGACCTGCTCGACGACGGCATCGCCCCCGACAAGAAGGCGAACGACGGCACCTATACCGGCTCGCTCAACCTGGAGGCCGCCTACCGCTTCCTGCTGAAAAACACATTGCCGCTGGAGGGCAAATGGCGGGTATACGTGTTCGCCCAGGACATCAACGACGCCACGCCGGACATGCTGCCGGAGATTGCCGCCCAGCACATCGGCGGTTTCATGGTGGCCAGCGCCCTGAAGATAACCTTCGACCCGACGCTGCCCTGTCCGCTTGAGGCCCAGGCCACGGTCGACGTCGTGATGTAGTTTGTTGTCGCCCTGTTGACGGCCCGCTCACGCGATCGCGAGCGGGCCGTTTTTTGCCCGGCTAAACGCGAATGATTCGGTTGCATTGCTCACCGCATCATTCGGGTTCTGACCGTCCGGCGTTGGCCGCCGCTAAACCACACCCTGGCTGCGCAGATAATCGTCGTAGCTGCCGTTGAAATCGACGATGCCGTTGGGCGTCAGTTCGATGATGCGGGTCGCCAGCGAGGAGACGAATTCGCGGTCGTGGCTGACGAAGATCAGCGTGCCGTCGTAGTTCTCCAGCGCCAGATTGAGCGATTCGATGGATTCCATGTCCAGATGGTTGGTCGGTTCGTCCATGATCATGACGTTGGGCTTTTGCAGCATCAGCTTGCCGAACAGCATGCGCCCCTGCTCGCCGCCGGAGATCACCTTGACCGATTTCTTGATCTCGTCCTGGGAGAACAACAGGCGACCAAGGGTGCCGCGGATCACCTGTTCGTCGTCGCCCTCCTTGCCCCAGGTCGCCATCCAGTCGAACAGCGGCATGTCGTTGGCGAAGTCGGCGGCGTGGTCCTGGGCGAAGTAGCCGAGGCTGGCGTTCTCCGACCATTTCACCTCGCCCGCGTCGCTCTCCAGATCGCCCACCAGGCAGCGCAGCAGCGTGGTCTTGCCGATGCCGTTCGGACCGATGACGGCGATGCGCTCGCCCACCTCGACCAGCAGGTCGAGGCCACCAAACAGCGGCTCGCCGTCGAAGCCCTTGCCCAGCTTGGCCACTTCCAGTGCGTTGCGGTAAAGCTTCTTCTCCTGCGAAAAACGGATGTAGGGATTCTGGCGGCTGGAGGGCTTCACCTCCTCCAGTTTTATCTTGTCGATCAGGCGCGCGCGCGAGGTGGCCTGCTTGGCCTTGGAGGCGTTGGCGGAGAAGCGGCTGACGAAGGTCTGCAACTCGGCGATCTGCGCCTTCTTCTTGGCGTTGTCTGCCAGTAGTCGTTCGCGCACCTGGGTGGCTGCCGTCATGTACTCGTCATAGTTGCCCGGATAGACGCGCAGTTCACCGTAGTCCAGGTCGGCCATGTGAGTGCAGACGCTGTTCAGAAAGTGGCGGTCATGGGAGATGATGACCATGGTGCTGTTGCGCGTGTTGATCATATCCTCCAGCCAACGGATGGTGTTGATGTCCAGGTTGTTGGTGGGCTCGTCGAGCAGCAGGATATCGGGATCGGAGAACAGCGCCTGGGCCAGCAGCACGCGCAGTTTAAAGCCGGGGGCGACGGCGCTCATCAGGCCGGTATGCTGTTCGATGGGGATGCCGACGCCGAGCAGCAGCTCGCCGGCGCGCGCCTCGGCGGTATAGCCATCGTACTCGGCGAACTGCACCTCCAGCTCCGCCACCTGCATGCCGTCCTCTTCGCTCATCTCCGGCAGCGCGTAGATGCGGTCGCGCTCATGCTTCACCTGCCACAGCTCGGCATGGCCCATGATCACCGTGTCGAGCACGCTGTACTCCTCGAAGGCGAACTGATCCTGGCGCAGCTTGCCGAGGCGCTCGTTGGGGTCGAGGCTGACGTTGCCGGCGGTCGGCTCCAGGTCGCCGCCGAGGATCTTCATCAAGGTCGACTTGCCGCAGCCGTTGGCCCCGATCAGGCCGTAGCGGTTGCCGTCGCCGAACTTGACGGAGATGTTCTCGAACAGGGGCTTGGCCCCGAACTGCATGGTGATATTGGCGGTGGTAAGCACGAAGATATTCCAGATACGTTGGTGAAATAGATAAACCGGCCCCGCCCGCCCGTGATCGGGGAGCGCATTTGCGTCGATGCCTGGCGGAAAAATACCGAACAGCCGGAAGGGTTAAACCAGAATCGCGGTGCCGCGGCGCTATTGTCGCACAACCGGCGCAGTCATCGCACCACCGAATCCACGGAAAAGAATTGAACCACGGGGGGCACGGAAAAATACTTCTGCAACTGTCAAAATCCCCGTGTTCCCCGTACCCAAAGGGCATAAATGTGCCCCGTGGTTATGACTTGTCGTTCAGTCGGTCACCTTGCCGCGCAGCGCCTTGACCTTTCCGCGTTTGTTCTTACCCTCAAGTCGCTGTTGCTGCGAACTGCGGGTCGGCTTGGTCGGGCGGCGTGTCTTCGGCACCGCCGCCACGCTTCTGACCAGATCCTGCAACCGCGCCAGCGCCGCCTCGCGGTTCTGCTCCTGGGTACGGTACTGCTGCGCCTTGATGACGATGACCCCTTCCTTGGTCAGGCGCTGGTCCGACAGCCGCAACAACCGTTCCTTGTAGAACTCCGGCAGCGACGAGGCCGCCACGTCGAAGCGCAGATGGATGGCGCTCGACACCTTGTTGACGTTCTGGCCGCCGGCCCCCTGGGCGCGGATCGCCGTCAGCTCGATCTCGCTCAGCGGGATCGAGACGCGGGCGGAAATGGCCAGCATGGAGTCGTCGGGGCTCATGGGGGCGATCGTCTCACGTCGCGCAGCGGCAATGCAAAACACAATTGCCGCCTCAGGAAGACCGCGCGCCGAACGAATCGTTTCGGCTATGGCCTGGAGGCTCAGCCGGGCACACGAACCGGGGACACGACCGGGTCGACATGGGTCATTACGCTGAGTACCGGATGGCGCTCCATCACCGTCTTGCGCGCCAGGACGGCGATCCTATGTCCCTCCTCCACCGTAAGGCTGCCGTCGATCTCCAGATGGACGTCCACCAGGACCATGTCGCCAGCTTTACGCGTCTTGAAGTCGTGCAATCCGAGCACACCCGGCGTGGCCAGCATGTCGGCCACAATATGCGCCACCTCACCCTCGGACGCCGCGCGATCCATCAGATCATGGATCGCATCCCAGAAGAAACGCCAACCCATGCTGGTCACCAGGAAACCGACAATGACCGCTGCGATCGGATCGAGCAATTCGAATCCGAGCAGATTGCCGCCGATGCCCACGGCCACCACCAAAGACGAACCCGCATCGGAGCGC
Source organism: Proteobacteria bacterium UBA3588 (assembly GCA_002376325.1). Taxonomy (GTDB): domain Bacteria; phylum Pseudomonadota; class Gammaproteobacteria; order Thiohalomonadales; family Thiohalomonadaceae; genus Sulfurivermis. Next base: position 20,070 of record DFMR01000131.1, read on the forward strand.
GCGTGCCACGCGTTCGCCACCAGCAGGCTGGAGCGCACCCGGTTGGCAACCGCCAACATGTAGCGGAACAAAAACTCCTTGGCGACGAGCGCACCCAAGGCCACCCACAGCGCCGCCGCATGCACGGACGGAATCGTTGCCGGTGACTGCAATTTGTGCATCGCGCTCCAAATCATGCCAACGCCGACGGCCAGCAATAATCCGCCCAGAACCATCGACGCCACGTTCTCATAGCGACGGTGACCGTAGTGATGGTCATCATCCGGCGCTTTCTTACTGTGATGAACCGCGAGCAACACCACGAAATCGGCGACCAGATCGGAGAGCGAGTGGATGCCGTCGGCAATCAGGCCCTGCGAGCCGGAGAGAAATCCGACCATGACCTGCACCACCGTGAGCAGCATATTGACGAAAACGCTGACCCAGGTGCTGCGCTTGGTCGCGGCTTCGCGCTCCGGGGTGGTCTCGCTGTCAGGACGCTCAGCTGCCGTATTCATTCTCAAATTCTATCCTTCGCACTATCGCAGTGGTCTACGCCTTAAACACAACGAACAAGTACCGCAGCTGTGCGGAACCGCCGGCCTTGCGGCGCCCTAACGCACAGACTTAAACAGGCGATGCTAAGTGGCCGAGCCATACCACATTTGGTTCAGCACTCCCTGGAAGCCGTTCTGTGCAACGAAACCGAATAGCTTCATCGCTATCGGCAGCAGAACGACCAGCGTCACCGCGATCAACGCCAGCGCCGTCAACCCCACCAGCAGCAGCACGCCGGGATGTCGCGCCAGCCAATGGAGATAGGGCGCGTAGCGTTCGAAGTGGCTGCGCTCATGGCGATATGCGGCGCCCGCATGCCGATCCCACGGGGCCTGCTGGTGGTCCGGCGCATCATGAGGGTAGTCGCCGTCAGGGTGGCGTCCATGTCCGCCGTAGCGATAATCGTCATGGTGATGATGGCCGTGGCGGTACCGCTTGCCGTGTTTGTGATGCCGCTCGAACAGCTGGTCGAAGATTCCCATGCGCGCCTCAATCGTCTCCCTCGGGGTTATCGCCGAGAGTCTGCGCGCGCTCCCTTATGGGGGGCTTAAGGACAACACCGTCCTTGACGCCGGAGGATGGATGGCCGAGATTTCCCTGAGGCGGGAGGTATGAAACGAGCCGGCGCTATCGGCATGGCAATGAAACGCCGGCGTCTATCGAATCCAGCTTGTCAGCACGGGGGACAATGACGAATATTCATGACTAGGGTTTGATCTTCATATCGATCACCAAAGGATAATAAGGCTGGAACGTGTGTGCCAGATGTCGCACGGTCACCAGATACCCCGAAAAACAGATGGCGGTGGCGTTGCGGGGATAGACATAGATTTTTCCAGCAGCACCATCAGGCATCACCTGTTCGAGCAAATGGAAGTCTTGCAAGGCATCCCCCTTCAGGAACCCCGCACACTCCCGCATCGCCGTTGCCATGTCGTTACCCAGGTGGGTCATATCGCGCTTTTCATATGCGCTCCCCGCCGCCGTCTCCGACACATGGTCCGCCGCCAGCCACATCGTTTTGTATTGCGCGGCATCGAGTGCATGGATGCGCGCGAAGACGTTGTCGTAGGACTGCGCCAGACGAACGAACTGCGGCCAATAGTGCTGGAAGTGTGCCTTGTCCCGTGCCGAGTAGATGAGAAAGTTCAACGTCGCCTGTTCACGAAAATAGGCGCCGGCCTCGTAGTTGCCCCACTTGTCGCCCTGAAAATAGTAAACCGGCACCTGCCTGCCGTCCGGCAGTGCAATCGGCGCACCCGCCCGTGCCTGATAGTTGGGGCTGCCGTTGGCACGGAACTCGGCCACCGTCTTGTCGACCTGCTGCTGCGCCGACGTCGATGTCGATGTCGAACTCCAGTGGCTCACGTTGCCATAGACGATAACGGGGCTGTTTTCCCAGGTGAATCCTTGGGGATAGAAGGTCATATCGAGTCCCTGGGCAACGCCGCTCTCGTTATCCAGTACCCAACCGGCCGGCGCGGTGACCGCGAAAGCGTGGTCATCGCCGAACAGTGTGCCGCGACCGCCGTCGACGGCAGCGGCGAACACCGCCCGCGCCACGATCAATACGGACAACAACACCAGGAATCGTACGCAGTACGTGCCCATCAACTTCCCTCCGCCACCGTGCCCTGGTGATACAGCGCCCGCCAGCCGTCCGCTGTCCTACGCCAGAGGGTGGCGCGGCGAGTAACGCGTTCACCCTGAACGAGGGTGTAGGTGAGCAGGTAGTTGTCCTGGGCGATCTCACGACAGTGGAAATCCCTGCTCCTCCACCGGATACCGCTGGCGCTGCTCCAGGACATCGAGGACATACGCCCGGCTGTAGCGCGTCCCGACGCCCCCTCCTCCCAATAATCGGACACGATCATCCGCTCGAAGTCCGCCCGTGTGGTACCCAGCTCCGGCCGATGGAAGATCGGTTCGCGTGCCTCCAGCTCGGCAAAGACACCATGCAACCGCTCTTCTGTCATCAACACGGGTTCCATTTACGAAACTCCAGCAAAACGACTCGAAACTGAACCCTATTCGCTCGCCGCCTTTTCCGTTCCCCGCCACCGCTCCAGCCAGCGCAGCAGGCCGAAGGCGGCGGCGCCTGCGACGAAGGTGCTCAGCACCACGCCGAACGCCGGCGCCACATGCCAGAAATATTGGGTATAGCCCTGAATGATGAGAAAGGTGATGGCATAGCCGCGCAGCATGCGCAGGCGGAAGGTGCCGCCCAGCCAAAGCAGCAGCACGTTGCCGCCCGCCCACAACAGGTTGAACAGCCACAGCTCGGCGGCCGTGCTGCGATGATAGCTGTCGATGGCGCCGAAATTGCCGAACAGCGACAGCAGCCACAGCGCCATCTCCGCGAAAAACACGCCGCCGGAGAGCCAGACCAGGAAGAAGCCCTGGTAGCGCGACAGCAGGCCCGACTCGGCCCGGCGCTGGAGCAGACCGAACAGCGCGATGCCGCCGCCCGCCAGCAGGAAGCGCAGCGGGTAGTTCATGCCGAACCAGTAGGCGCCCCAGCCCGCGTCATAACCGGTGACGCCGCCGAACCAGCTGAAGAACAGCACCAGGGAGAGCACCAGCAGCAGCACGTTGTCCAGCAGGTAGGCCAACGGCAGCAGGATAGCGAGGTCGATCAACAGCAGGGCCGGCCAGTTACCCGAACCGGTGGAATAGAGGATGCCGAGGGTGAAGGTGAGGCCGATGAGCAGTAGCCCGCCGGCCAGGTCAGCGGCGCGCGGCGCCCAGTGCAGGCCGCGCGCACGCAGGCGCCAACCGCCGACGAAGGTACCGGCGGTGAGCACCGCCAGCAGCACCGCGAGCTTCGCCAGGGTGAAGCGGAACACCTCATGGGCCAGCAGGCCGATCCCGGCCACTGCGCTGATGGCACCGAAGATCAGGAACCAGCGGCCGAGAGAGCGCCAGTCCCAGCGCTCCAGAGGATAACGCGCGGCGATGGCCCCGTGAGCAGCGGCGTCGAGCACGCCTTCGCGGCGCAGGGCGTCCAGTTCGCGGCGGATGCGACGATGGAAACGGGCCGGGCTCATGCGCTCACCTCCGTAGAACGATGCTCGAACAGCACGCCGAGTACCACCGCGATCACGCCGGCGACGAGAAAGAACAGGCCAGCGGAGAGGCGATCCCAGAAGTGCTCGAACAAACGGGTGTAGAGATCGATGGCGAGGAACACGATACCGAAACCGGTGAAGCGCGCATCCTTCAGACGGGCACCGGCGACGATCTGCGCGACGCAGGCGGCGGTGAACCAGAGCACCCAGACCAGAGCGCCGTAGCGCAGCGACAGGATCCACAGCGAGAGATTGAAATAGAGCAGGCCGAAGACGATGTAGAGATGACCGAAGCCCAGCTGACGCCGCAGCGGCCCCGCCTCCCCCGCCAGCTCGTGCCAGACGCCGAAGCCGCAGGCGGCGAGCGCGGCCACCGCCATGGTGCGCTCGTCCTGGATGTCGAGAAAGTAGGCGCCGTCGCCCATATAGCCGCTACTGCTGCCCACCGCATGGAACAGCAACAGCAGGCCGAGGAACAGCGGCCAGCGCAGGCTGAAGCGGTAGGCGGTGGCGAAGGCCGCGGCGGCGGTAACGAACATGAACGAGGGGAAGACATCGGCATAGCGGCTGCCGCCGCCGGCCAGATAGATCAGCGACAATCCCGCATAGGCGGCCACCAGTCCAAAGGTGAGCAGCACACTGCCGGTGACCGCGTGGCGCAGGGTCGCGTCGCTCGCCATGCGCGCCCCCGGATACCAAGTGGCAACGCCGAGGGCCAGCACCAGAATACCGCCGAGCAGCGGTGACGCCTCATCGAGAAACCAGCCGACCGCCGACAGCACCGACAGCGCCAGCAGGAACAGCGCCAACAACCCCAGCCCACGCAGCAGCATCTGCCCCACGCCGGGCTGCGGCGCATAACGCTGCACCAACAATCCCGCCAGGCCGTCGTCGATCAACCCGGCATGACGCCACGCGGCCGCCTCCGCCGCCATCCGTTCACGCATTCCAGTTGCCACCGCTCCCCCATTCCGCACCGCAGGCGCGTCGTCCACTACCCACCTTCTCAACATGCCCCGCCCGATGTCGCTGCACTCTATCGGACCTACGACAACCGCCTCACCAGATTATCGTGATGTGTCTCGCGCATCAGGAACACCGCCAGCAGACTGATCGCCGCAGCGACCGAAATATAGCCGCCGACCCAGGCGAGGCCCCCGTGCAACACCAGCTTCTGCGCGATGTAAGGCGCGAGCGACGCGCCGAGGATGCCGCCGATGTTGTAGGCCGCGCCGGCGCCGGTGTAGCGCACCTGTGTGGGAAACAGCTCGGGCAGCAGCGCTCCCATTGGCGCATAGGTCGCCCCCATGATGAACAGTTCCAACGACAGGAAGATCGTTATCAGCAGCGGCGAGCCGCTGTCCATCATCGGCGCAAAGAGAAAACCGGAGAGCAAGGCCGCAGCGCCTGCAACGAGCAACACCGGGCGACGTCCGTAGCGGTCACTGGCTATCGCCGCCAGAGGCGTCGCCAGCGCCATGAAGAAGATGGCGATGCAGAGCATGCCGAGAAACTGCGAACGCGGGATGCCCAGGGTACCGACGCCGTAGCTCAGGGTGAACACCGTGGAGATGTAGAACATCGCGTAGCAGACCACCATGGAGAGCGCGCCCAGGATCAACGGCCAGGAATGGTGGGCCAGCAGTTGTGCCAGCGGCAGCCGCGCCGGCTGATGCGTCGCCAGCGCCTTGGCGAACACCGGCGTCTCGGTCAGCTTCAGCCGCACATAGAGCCCGACCATGACCAACAGCGCACTGGCCAGGAAGGGAATGCGCCAGCCCCAGGCGCGGAACTGCGCATCGTCGAGCACATTGGCCAGCAGCATGAAGCCGCCGACCGCGAACAGGAAACCGACCGACGGCCCGAGCTGCGGAAACATGCCGAACCAGCCGCGTTTACCCTCCGGCGCATACTCGGCCGCCAGTAACGCAGCGCCGCCCCACTCGCCGCCGAGCCCGATACCCTGACCGAGGCGCAGCAAACAGAGCAGGACCGGCGCCATCCAGCCGGCCAGCGCGTAACTCGGCAACACGCCGACCAGCGTGGTCGAAATCCCCATCACCAACAGCGACGCCACCAGCGTCGCCTTGCGCCCGACGCGATCGCCGAAATGACCGAACAGCAGCGAACCGAACGGTCGCGCAATAAAAGCGAGGCCAAAGGTGAGGAAGGCATTGAGCTTCTGCACCGCCGGGGCGTCGTGCGGAAAGAACAGCGGCCCGATCACCATCGCCACCGCCAGACCATAGATGTAGAAATCGTAAAACTCGATGGCCGTGCCGACGAAACTGGCGAAGGCGATGCGCGAGGTGGGACAATTCTCAGCATCACTCCGGGAACTGGACGAAATATCGGTCGCAGGTGAGTTCATGGCCTATTCTCGATGTTTTAATTATTCTCCGAGCATACCATGCTCATACATAACGAATCTTGAGGGCTGCAAGGCAGCTGTATTGTAGGATGCGGCGGGCTCGGGGGAGGGAAATTGGGGACACCCAATACCTGATAATCGCCACGTCTTTTTGCAGGCAAGCGCAAGCCGCCCCGTCCCTAGCTGTCATGGTACGGACTATTCGCCCTCTGACCTACCATCAACATTGACAACTTTGCCTTCGGAACAAACAGCCGTAATTACAATCGGGCGACAACAGACACTGCAATCCTCTACATACTCCTGGCACCTAATCGAGCAATCAACCTCTACCTCGATTTGCTCCCAGCAGTAGGGGCATTGCAAAGTCGCTGTCTGGGTATCCGCCATCAAAAAGCTCCTGCGATTGGGGAATGGTAGAAAATGGGGGACACCCAATACTCGCGCTCGACGACCTGCAACGAGGTCCAGGGGATTACAGGGGATTATATGGACACCGAGGATTATATGGACACCCAC